>JAGYPB010000015.1 GCA_018399135.1 Deltaproteobacteria bacterium
CTTTGGTCCACTGGCCGGATTTCTGACCCTGACCTTTGCCACCATCGGCTTTTTATCAAAACTGCTGGCCGAGGATATTGAAGATATCGACGAAGCCCAGGCCGAAGCAATTCGGGCAACCGGTGCCGGTTGGCTGCAACTGATCAATTACGGCTTCCAACCCCAGGTGATGCCACGCCTGATCGGACTGTCCCTCTACCGGCTCGACATCAACTTTCGCGAATCGGCGGTCATCGGCATTGTCGGTGCCGGCGGTATCGGTGCAACCCTCAACACCGCTATTGATCGCTACGAGTATTCATCCGCAGCAGCAATCTTGATCATCATCATCGTCATTGTTCTGCTGTCGGAATATCTTTCCGGATTTATCCGCAAAAAGGTGCAGTGATGCCGGTACTTGATCGGGATGGAAGCAAAATCTGGCAGCATCGCACCAGTCGTCAACAATGGCTTGCATGGTTTGGCTGGCTGCTGCTGGTAGCCCTGTTCGTATTCTGTTGGCGCCTGATGAATGAGAATACCCTGTGGATTTTTGTTCAGGACGCTCCCCAGCAGGTGATCGACATTACTGACCGGATGACCCCACCGCGTTGGGGGTACATGGAACGCTTGTGGCAGCCCCTGTGGGACACCCTGAATATCGCCACCCTGGGCACCCTGCTGGGCATTGTCATGGCCGTACCTGTTGCTTTCATGGCGGCCCGCAACACCACCCCGAGTGATCGCTATGTGCGCCCTCTGGCAATTTTGGTGATTGTCTCATCGCGTTCCATCAATTCATTGATCTGGGCGCTGCTGCTGGTTTCAATTCTCGGGCCTGGACTGCTGGCTGGAATCATTGCCATCGCTCTGCGCTCTATCGGGTTTATCGGCAAACTCCTGTATGAAGCCATCGAAGAGATTGATCATTCCCAGGTTGAAGCCGTCCTGGCCACCGGTGCATCCGGGTCACAGGTGCTCGACTATGCCATCGTGCCGCAGATCATGCCGGCTTTCGCCGGGATATCGGTATTCCGCTGGGATATCAATATCCGTGAATCGACAGTTCTCGGTCTCGTGGGTGCCGGTGGCATCGGCCTGGAGTTGTCCCATTCCCTCAACACCCTGGCCTGGCCCCAGGTCAGCCTGATTTTTATCGTTATCCTGGGCACCGTCGTGGTCAGCGAATGGGTGTCGGCACGGGTGCGGCATGCTATCATCTAAAGGGGCAAATGGAGATCCGCGACTGATACTCTTTGACCTTGACCACACCCTGTTGACAGCCGACACCAACAGCCTGTGGCTCAATTTTCTTGCCGATCAGGGCTATCTTGATAAAGATCTGACAAATCGTGAACAGCAGCGCTGGTATGCTGATTATGTCAATGGTTGCCTCGATTTTGCAGCCTACATGAGGTTTCAGCTTCAGACATTATGTGGCATACCCCAGAGCGAACTGGTAACGTTGTTGGAAATATTCAGTGAAGACCGGCTGGCTCCAAATATGGCCCCCGGAGCAGCCGATCTGGTCAGGGCGCATCATGACCAGGGACACATCTGTGCCATTGTAACGGCGACCCACCATTTTCTTGCCGAGCCTGCGGCGAAGCTGATCAATATCAAGCATCTGATTGCTACTGAAGCCCAGCAGATTGACGACTGTTTTACCGGATACCCGGGAAAAACTCTTTGTTTTGGAGAGGGGAAAATCACTGCGGTCGAACAATGGCTGGAACAGTCCGGAGTAGAACGCACCCTTCTTGACGGGGCATCATTTTATAGCGATTCCAGCAATGACTTGCCTCTGCTGGAGCGGGTTGCCAATCCCGTTGCAGTTGATCCGGATGAACGATTAAAGGCCATTGCTACGCAGCGCGGTTGGCCGATTATCAGCTTATTGCTTCGTTCTTCAATAGTTGTCAATCGCTGAACGACCAGAAATAACAGGAATCTCATGTACACCAAAGAGCGTCAGATCGCTGTCGATGTCATGCGTCACGCGGCGCAAATGGCTGAGCAAATCCGGGGGGAAACCGGCAAGCCACAAGCGCTACAGAAAGCGGATGATTCTCCCGTGACAATCGCCGACTTTGCGGTGCAGGCATTGATCTGTCATGTACTGAACAAGGAATTTCCCACTGATGCCATAGTCGCCGAAGAAGATGCTGATACGCTCAGGTCCCCTGAGATGGCCTGGGTTCTGGCGGAAGTATCCAGACATCTGCAGCCATACGCTGGCAACGCTGATTCGGATACTGTCTGCGACTGGATCGATCTGGGCAACGGCACGCCGACGAAGCGCTTCTGGGTACTTGATCCGATTGATGGTACCAGAGGCTTTGTCCGCGGCGACCAGTACGCCCTCGCATTAGCTCTGATCGACAATGGCAGGATTGTCCTCGGCGTCCTGGCCTGTCCGGCGCTGGGGTTACAGTTTGAAGAGGTGCCGGGACAGCTGTTCTACGCTGTTCGCGATGGCGGGGCCTTTGTGGTGACACAGGATAATGGTTCGGCTATCAGACTTGAACGGACTGAACATGTTGAGCCGGATCGTTTCCATCTGCTTGAAAGTGTTGAACAGGATCATAACGATCGGCAACGTCAGGAATCTATCGCTCGATCGCTGGGAATGATTCTTTCTCCTCTGCGTGTCGACAGCCAGGCAAAATATGCCCTGCTGGCAGCAGGTATGGGGGCGCTTTATTTACGTCTGCCGCCTGAACGCACGCCTGACCGACGGGAAAAAATCTGGGACCATGCCGCCGGTGTGTTGATCGTGGAAGAGGCCGGTGGTCGGGTCACGGATCTGGATGGACTGCCCCTTGATTTTACTGTTGGCGTTGAGCTCGCAGCTAACCGGGGGATTGTCGCCGGCGTCACCAGAATTCACGAACAGGCTATCCGTGCACTGTCTCCCGATGGAGAACGGTTGGTTTGATGAGCGCCCTGGCAGCAACGGTGACTGACGATTTGGGTAATCCATTATCTTCAAGAGATCTGCTGCTGATCGACGGCAGTGCCCCCTTTTTTACTCCTTTTATTAATGGCCTGCGTAAAAACTGGTCAAAAGCTCACCTCGATGCCTTGATAACGGATGGCGAGATCAGTATTCACCACAGCGACCAGATTTGTGCCGCCCTGACAACCTATTGTGAAAAAGTACGTTCCCTGGGTTTCACCGCCATCACCTTCGATGATCTGGCTCACCTGGTGATACTCGACAGCTATTCGGATCGTCTCAAAAAAACGGTTCATTCCTGTCGAACCCTGTTGTACCGATGTTTTACCATCGCCACAACCGCGAACCTGCGCATTTTTATCAACACCGACCTGGTGTTCTGGAATCAGTATCTGGAAGAAAAAGCAGGAACCCGCTCGGGCCGGGATAGCCGGGTTCGCCAACTATTTGCCCACAGCCTCGAACAGTTGTTTACAACCTTTCCGGAAGTTTCAGGTGTCGTCACCCGCATTGGCGAGGCCGATGGCCATGACGTTGATTCGCCGTTTAAAAGCCGTCTCTGGATTACTTCTGCCCAACAATGCAACCGGTGGCTGAAAGAACTTCTATCGGTCTGTGAAAAACACAGCACATGGCTGATTTTTCGAACCTGGAGCCTGGGAGCCTTTCAGATTGGCGATATCTCCTGGAACGCGGCCACCGAAAAAACCGCCTTTGCGGGTATCCGTTCTAATGCCTTTATCGTATCGCGAAAATTTGGTGCTGCCGATTTTTTCCGTTATCTGCCCCTGAATGAACGGATTCTGAAATCAGAACATGCACAGATTATCGAACTACAAGCACGGCGCGAATACGAAGGATTTGGCACTTTCCCAGCCTATGTCGGTCGCCAATATGAAGAATACCGCGAACAGCTCAGCACCTGTCCGACCCTGCGGGGAATCCTGGTTTGGTGTCAGACCGGCGGCTGGTCACATTTTGACCGTTTGACCTTTCTTGAAAACTCATCCCCCTGGAATGAACTGAACACCAGGGCAGCCATCGAACTCTTCACCACCACCAGACCGGCAGCGACGATCCTGCGGCAATTCTGCCGGGAATCTTTCCCTGAGAACGACGCGGAAAAGATGGTCGAAATTGTTGACATCTTTGACCGTCTGGTTGACCGACTGTGGTACTTTGCCCCCTTTGCCCGCCGCCAGATCTGGTTCCGGCGGTTACGGGTGCCGCCATTGCTCTGGATATTCTGGGACACCATCCTGGTCAACCAGCTGTTGCGACTGATGTTCCGCGCCTATCTCGAATCTCCTGCCGAAATTCGCCATGATGACCGCGAAGAACGGCAACTAATTCGACGTCTGCGCTTGCTGATCAAGCAGCTATCTGTCGAGCGGGCGGAACTGACCCTGGGGGTGGACACCCTGCGTCTGCTCTATTCCCTGCGCCGCTTCTATCTGGGCAAGGCCGGCAAAAAACGGATCATCAAAATCAGCGCCCGGATTGAGCGTTACCGGAATAAACACCCGCAGGGATTTCTCATTGAGAGCGATTATTCCCCCTTTCGCCTGCGTTGGATCACCGCCGGAGCCCTGTTCGCCCTGCTGATGCGATCCGAGTCTGACTATCGGATCCTTGATCGTACCCTGCTGATCCGCCTGACGGGCCTGGCATTCCCCTTGATGCGACGCTTGCAACACCAGCGCATTCCGGAACTGGCCGAACGCCAGGCCGGGGGACTGGATCTGTTTTTCCGTTGATGGATAGAAGTCATGGCAACGATGAACAAGAACAAAGGACTGCGACGGGTGCTACTGGCAGCCGGATATTCCATCAAGGGGCTACGGGCGGCCTGGTGTCAGGAAGCGGCCTTTCGCCAGGAACTGATCCTCTGTCTGGTGTTGATTCCCATCGCCTTGTGGCTGGACTTTTCCGTCATGGAGCGTCTGCTGCTTGTCGCTGTGCTGGTGCAGGTGCTGGTGGTTGAATTGCTCAACAGTGCGATTGAAGCTGCTATTGACCGGATCGGGCCGGAACCTCATGAACTCTCGGGGCAGGCCAAGGATCTCGGATCCGCGGCGGTGTTCTTGAGTCTGCTGCTGGCGGCTGTGGTCTGGTTGAGTCTGTTATGGTCGTATCTAATCGGAATAATAGACTGATGGCCCGCTTTTAAGGGTCTACCTTAGCCACGACCAAGGCGGAGAAATGTTATGACAATTGTTTGTTTACCAGAATCAATAGTTATGAGGCATTCACGAGTACTCCGATTTACCGCTGAGTAAAACGCAGGTCAACTATAAATTGTTTATTTGTATCTGTTCAGCACCGGATCGGGGAACCTATGCTTTTCGTCATCCATGACCGCTTGTTGTCTTCGTCCATGGCGCCAAACACCCTTACCACAGGATCCCCGACTCTGCGCAAGGACAGCGTGCGTTTATTTGTTGATTTAACTGCATAGCGTTTTCATCCCACGCAAATAAAGATGATGCAGGTTTTTTTCATTTTCCATTTCGACCACTTATTCGCAAGGAGTCTAACGCTTCCTTAATGCTTTCTAATTTTTTCAGGTGTTTATTACCTCTTAGATTTAGAAAGACCAATTGCGCCGGGTATTGGCTGATTTCCCGTTTATTTGCCAGGGCGGCTGAAAGCGAATACCTATCACCTATCACCCTATCACCAACAGGAGGGAATCGAATAGAAACAAAGATTCAACGCTTACCGCCACGTACATCGTTTGCGCACGATATGAGCTCTTCACTCGGCACACATCTTGCTCGGAGATCAGTGATAGGCGTGCCTCTTTTTTACCTCCACATGCTGAACACTGGTTATCCAGCGAACATGGTTTGATCTATCTGACCTTCGGCCCCTTCGCCGAAACCTTCGAAGAACTGACCGGCGTCAAGCTTGCGCTTTATTCACTGTCCAACCGCACCGCCGGCACCGCACTGCAATTCACGACGGGTCGAGTTCGTGTTTGCCGGTCCGTCCGAATTCGTGCTGTTCAGCAGCTTGCCAAGATGGACATCCTGTTCTCGATCGTGCGTCCGCATTATGGTTCCAGCTTCGTCGTCAAGGCCGACGGCGACATCCAGACGCTGGCCGATCTGAAGGGCAAGCGCGTCGCGCTCAAGGATGTGGGCTCGACCTCGGGTCATATCTTCCCGATGATGCTGATGGCCAAGCCGGGCTCGACCCCGAGCGATGCCGAAATCATCATGGCGGGTGACGCGCATCCAGGTACTGATCAGCGACGACGTCGACGCCATGGGCGGCAGCAGGACTGGGATGCGGTACGCAAGCAGGATCCCAAAACCGGTATCGTCTGCTGGCTCAGACCGACACGCTGCCGGGCGACCCCGTCGTGATGCGCGCCAGCCTTCCGCAGGAATGCCGTGACGCCCTGCGCGCCACACTGACCGGCATTCCGCTGTTCTGGTGGAAAGCCTGATCTCCCACCGAGCGCAACGCCGACAAGTTCATCGATCGCGACGCCTACATGTCCTTCGAGACCGATCCGGCGATCCTACGACATCGATGTGCGCATGGCCTACGAGTGCGGCATCCGCTGGACGATTGATCCAGGTACCGCCTCGCCTTGACGACCATCTCGGTTTGGTCGCCCACTGCTGTGTAAACAATCGTTGGCCAGGAGCACCAGATGATCCCAGCGATAACCTGTGAAGGTGCGCGTCAGCTATGTTGACCTGCAGGTTCTGCGCGGTGTTTCCTTTGAAATTGCAGGCCGGGGCGTTGTGCTTCTCGGGGCGAACGGCTGCGGCAAGTCCACGCTCATGCGCAGCCTGAACGGGCTCAAGAAACTGCAATCCGGAACTATACGCATACATGGCGACAACCTGACGGATGCCTCACGCCGCGACCTGCGCCGGATTCGTTGCACAATGGGCTACGTGTTCCAGCAAGTTCAACCTCATTGCCCCAGACCAAGCGCCTTTCAGAATGTGCTGCTCGGTGCGATGGGGCGGCACCGAATGGGCTATTGTCTTGCCTCGGCCTCACGGCCTCAGGCGAAACGCCAGCGTGCCATGGCCTGCCTCGAAAGGGGGTGGGCATGGCCGACCGCGCAGCACCGCCCGTCAGGCTATCGGGTGGCCAGCAACAGCGTGGCCATCGCGCGCGGATGCTGATGCAGGCGCCGAAAGTGGTGATCGCCGACGAACCCATCGCAAGCCTCGACCCCCAAGGCCGGGCGCAAAGTGCTGGTCCCTCTTGTGGCGGATCGTGCGCGAGGAGGGTCTGGCATGCTCTGCACCCTTCACCAGCTTGATCTGGCGCAGGAATACGCCGACCGCATCATCGGCATGAAGGCAGGACGTATCGAGATTGACGCCGCCATTGCCGACACCGATACCCTGCAGCTGAACACGCTGTACAGCGGCATGACCCGCGTCGACGCGCAGGCAGGAAGCGGCATGAGCGAAAGCACCCGCATTCCCCGCGTCTTCAACACGCCTTCCGCGCTGACCTGGGTGCTGGTCGTGGGCTTCGCGGCTTTTTCATCAAGGGGTGATCGCGGCTGGAAATCTCGCTTGACCGAGCTGGTGCGCGGGGCGAGCAACCTTGTGCGCGCTTCATCAGTCAGGCCGTGCCCCGATTTCCCGCGCGCCCGGCATCGCCGACTCCATGCTGAAACGCTGAACATCGCGGTGGTCGGCGTCATTCGGCTGCTTCTTCTCTATCCCTCCTGGCGCTTCTGGCCGCGCAAAACACCGCACCCGTGCGGTGGTTCCGGTTCGCTGGCACGCTTCGTGATCTCCGTTTCACGGACGATCCCCGATCTGATCTGGGCACTGATCTTCGTGGTCACGGTCGGACTCGAGATACTTGCGGGTGTCCTTGCCATCATCATGGACACCATCGGCTTTGCCGCACGATTCCTATTCCGAACGGTTCGAAGAGGTTCAGAAGAGATTGATCCGAAGCGTTGACATCGACAGGCGCGGGCCGCCTGTCGGTGATCTTCGGCGCCATTTTGCCCGAGTTTTGCGTCGATGACGGCGACGTCGTTGTTCAGCGTCGAGAAGGCGGTCAGCGTGACGCTTGGTCTGGTGGGTGCGGGTGGCATCGGCGTGGAACTTTCCACGGCAATGCGCCTGTTCCGCTACGATCAGGCCGCCGCGATCATCCTGAATCCATCCTCGTTGTGAATTTGCTTTCGTGTTCGAGCAGATTTCCTCGGTAATACGCAAACGAATCATCTGACGGTTGAAGAAACTACATGCAAATTTCTAACCGGACATCACTGATAATCCTTGAAGACCAACATCAAAACCTAACATTTAAAGTATTTATTCACAAATACCTAACACATCCATAATGCTTCCCTCATTTTCCGGGTGTTATGCCTCCGTTGATAAATGAAGGGTTTAGCCGTTTCAGGTCGTAGAACGGTCATAAACCACGTCACTGCACGATCGTAACAGCTTGCGGGAAGCCGAGCGATCACCATAAACACTGCACAATAAGGTAATCTAAGGAGGAACAAATGAGCAAATTTCTTTCAACCGTATTCTGTGCATTATTCGCGGTCAACCTGGTAGCTGGCGGTGCACAGGCAACCACAATCTACAAAAAAGATGGTTTCACCTACAATCTGAGCGGTGATGCAAATTCAGTTGCGTCGAAACACGGTGCTGATCAAGACTTAGACGTAGAATACGACGATCTGGAAATCAAAAATGCCGTTTCTTATGAACTCAATGACAACATGAAGGCTTTTTTGGTAATCTGGACTTCCGGTTTCGGAGGTAAAGATGGAGATGCAGCCGAGCTTGAAGAGGCCTATGTTGGCCTTCAATTTATACGTTCAAAGTCTGATGGGTAATACCGACAACGCAGCTGACGATTTCGGCATCTACGACGGCCTTGAGTTATGGCGCAGATGATCTTTTGATGCATTAGGTAGTACGTCCAGTGATGATCTGATCATGGTCAAGGTTCCTTTGACAACTTCAATATTGTCATCTCTACCGATCTTGAAGTTCAAGACGACCAAAGTTCTTTCCGAAGTATACGCTGACTATAGCGTCAGCAGCTACCATCGGAGCCATTCTGGGTCGTTGATCCGGGTGGTGTTGGTGCTGATAATATTGACATTATGGGTGTCGGTGTTGCCTACAGTATGGTTTTATGTTTACTGTTGCCGCTGACTACAGTATTGCTGACGATGGCAGCAATGACTATTCCGTCATTAACATCGGTGCCAGCGCTAAAGTTGAGGCTTTTACTGTTGGCATCGGTTACAAAATTGAAGATGACGATGCTGCGGCTGATGAAATTGCTGGTTACTATGCAAACCTTCAATATAAATTCCCTGCTGCCAAGAACGTTAAACTGTTCGCTGAAGTCGGCGGCACAGACGAAGAAGACAATGACGATCTGGGCTACCTTGCCGGCCTGCAAGTAAAGTTTTAATTCAAAACTTTTTGTACTCGCCAAATGGGCGGTCTATTCGGTGCCATTTTAATGATCATTGTCATCAGCTATAAAGCTCTGTTAATCCACTTTCTTCAACAATACAAGAGCCTTGCTTCTTGAATGGATAAACTATGAAAAATTATTTTCTCCCTTTTTTGATTACGATCTTTTTTCACACCAGCTTTGGCTGTACCCATCCTCAACTACCGGAACAGATCAAGGTGATTCTGATCAATGGAACAAAACCTGCCAACACTCAAAACATTGAGCTCAATAATGAGCGTAATCAGCTAGTTTTTCGCTTTGAAGGCGAACTTGGACACTCCTTCGATGATAAAGAAGAGAGTCTACTCAGATATTTTCGTTGTACTTTTCTCAGCGGAAAGGGAAAACGCTTAAGCTGAGCATCCCAACAATCAGGAATGAAATACAACTCAAAAAGTTCAATCAACACCCCAATATCAAAATTGTATCTCAAACAAATAACATTCCCTATGCTATAGATAAGCTGGAAAAAGATGGGTTCAGGTGTTCAGAGACTATCAACAGGAACTTAAAGACTTCAATGAGAAGTAGCTCATCTGCTGCCGTTCATTTTTAGACACAAAAGAAAGATTCTGCAGGACACCAAGGAATAAATAAAAATATCGAAAATTCCAAAAAACAGCGGCAAATTACTAGCTATAATGAAACTGAAACAAACCCGCCCTTAGCAGAGGAAATGCTGAAGTATTGGTATCAGCAGGCCGATAAAGACAAAGGAAAGATTTAATCAGTGGATATCTGAGTGTTCCAGCATAGAGTTTAATGCCGCTTTTTAAATTCCGTGAAAATCTTATTCAGGAAACATAATAATATTAACCCAGGATGTACGCGACAGCAGGATACGCGTTGCCGACAAACCCAGATTGGTATACAGGATGATCCGGGGATGGTGCAACAATCCATCTTTGTTCTCAATTTGCAACCAGATCACTCGAACGTTACACCCGCCACCTTTTTCGGGCTGTAGTGGCGTTTAAGCCAACATCCCAGACCATCCAGTCCGGGGAACAGCACACGTTCGGTAATGTTGGCCTGATCCAACTTATCACGAATTTCCCACTTGAGTTCGGCCGGAATGATGATCCGGCGCCACAAATTGGGATATTGTTGCAACCAGTTATCCAGGGGTTCTGTCACATCAGACATGACGGAAAAAAAGGCGAACTGGTTGGTGATCCGGTCGTCAATTGATGGCGGCTCAAAAAACAGGGTGAAATCCCCCGCCGGTGTCGAAGACAGATCCTCCAGACTGCACAAGGTCTCAGCCAGCATTTCCACGGTGAAGACATTCGCCCCCTCGGCGTGAAGTCGATCGCGCAAATTGCCTGGTAATAATTGATGTGCTTTCAGGTAATTGACGGCCCAGATGACGCCATCCAAGGTAAAACGATCAATGTTAGCGGTAACAAAGTGGAGCGCGACGTAAGGCGAGTAGGTCCAGTCGAGCAATCGGGTCGGTAATCCATAGTGCTGGGCAACGGAGAGCCAGTGCCAGAGGGAATCCTGTTCAACAATACTGCGATGGGCATATTTCTTGAAGTTACGCAAAAGATGTTTTTCCAGACCAGCGTAGTTCCCCCCCAAACGCATCACTGTTGTTGCCAGCGGGTAACCTGCATCGGACAGACCACGAAAAGCATAGCGAGAGCGAAAACGTCCCAGATCTTCATTCCATGAATCAGCAAACAACTCCCGTTGCAACTGTTCCCAATTGGTCACCTTGATGGTTTGTTCCGGCATAATCTGTTTTACAACAGACATCCCTACAATCTTTCACTGGCCGCATTGGCCAAGGCCGAGCGCTCACCACGGGACAGCAGAACGTGGCCGGCCAGGGGGCTGTCGCGAAAACGCTCGACGACATAGGTCAGGCCGTTGCTGCAGGCATCGACATAGGGATTATCGATCTGTTCCGGATCGCCGGTCAGGACAATTTTGGTGCCCTCACCGGCCCGTGAAACAATGGTTTTTACCTCATGGGGAGTGAGGTTCTGCGCTTCGTCAACAATCATATACTGGCGTGGAATGGAACGCCCGCGGATATAGGTCAGAGGCTCAACGGAAATAATATCGAGGTCTTTAAGTTCCTGATGACGGCGATGCTTATTGCGACCGTGAACATCCGTCAGTAACAGATCCAGATTGTCGTTGATCGGCTGCATCCAGGGGGACAGCTTTTCTTCGACGTCACCGGGCAGAAAACCAAGATCCCGCCCCATGGGAAACACCGGTCTCGATACCAGCAGTCGTTTGTAGGCGCTTGCTTCGGTGACCATATATAATCCTGCTGCCAGAGCCAACAAGGTTTTGCCGGTGCCGGCGCGGCCGATCAGGGTGACCAGATGGATATCAGGATGGGTCAACAGCTCCAGCGCAAACTTTTGTTCCAGATTGCGAGGTTGAATCCCCCAATAACCCTCTTTTGGGGCAGCCTGCAAGGGGAGAACGGCGTCTTGACGAGGGTCATAGCGACCGATCGCCTTCTGGCGTTCATTATCAACCGCCTGCAGGGTCATACAACTGTGGGGAGGCAGCACAGTTTCATTGATGTGGAGTCGCTGATCACGAAAAAACTGATCTATCTGGGAACTCACCAGATCAATATTGAAGGTACCGGTATATAGATCCGCCAGAGAGATTTTGTCGGTTTCATAATCCTGCGCCGCGATACCAACGGCATGCGCCTTGATGCGCAGATTAATGTCCTTGGTCACCAGTATGACCTGATTGCTGCGTTTCTGTTTTTCCTGCAGTGCCAACGCCAGCAGTTGGTGATCGACGCTGGGAGTGCGAAGTTCCTGCGGCAATTCTTCGATGCAGCCATTGGTCATCACCACCACCCGCAAACGCCCACCATTGTTCAGTTCGACCCCGCCATTGGTCAATATCCCGGTCTGACGCAAACGATCCAGCTCCCGTGACACCTGACGAGCATTGCGCCCGTTTTCATTGCCGTCTTTTTTAAAGCGATCCAGCTCTTCAATCACCCCCAGAGGCAAAACCACCTCATGTTCGTCAAAACAGAAAATCGACGCGGCGTCATGCAGCAGAACATTGGTATCCAGAATGTAGACCTTCTCCATCGAGATTATCTCCTTCAGATTGAAATGGGTGGGGACAGGATTGCCGTTTACACGAGCTTGGATAGGATCAATCACCAATGTTAAAAATTGATGTGACTTATGAAAAAATTGAAGCAATCCGCTTACAAACAACTAACTCTCTCGCAATATCGACGTAACAATAATCAACGAGGCTTCCAGTGCTTATAAGCCCATAAATTAACAAGGGGGCGTTCATATGACATTGGATAGAAGACATGATTTCACCGATCAACATCACGATCGCAGAGCAACACCTGGCGCAATCGATCCCGCAAGTGGGCACTGAACTCAAACAGATGTTCGATGACATTATTTGTCATCGTCGTTTAACTCCTCATTTCCAACCCATCGTGGATCTTCAGACCGGTAAAATTATCGGTTATGAGTCCCTGATACGGGGCCCATCCAACTCGCCGTTGCATCCACCCGGTGTATTGTTTGAAACAGCCATCAGATTGAATCGTCTGGTTGAACTGGAAATTCTCTGTCGTGACGCGAATATTGAGTTCTTCTCGCGACTACAGCTTCCCGGCAAACTCTTTTTAAATATCAGTCCAAAAGCCCTGATGGAGCCGGACTTTCCCCGGGGATTCACCAAACAATCCCTCAAAAACCATGGCCTTGACAGCAGTCGACTGGTCATTGAATTAACCGAAGACTTTCCGATTTTTGATATTGAAGTGGTACGGCAGAACCTCGAATACTATCGGAATACCGGCTTCCAGGTCGCACTGGACGATCTGGGAACTGCTTATGCGGGATTACGTCTCTGGTCGGAGCTCAAACCCGACTATGTCAAATTTGACAAATATTTCATCCAGTCCATTAACCGTGATCCACATAAAAAGTATCTGATTCAGAATCTGCAGGATATTGCTGCCCATGTCGGCTGCCAGACCATTGCTGAAGGCGTCGAAACTATCGAGGAATATTATACAGTCCAGGCGATAGGGGTGACTTACGGACAGGGTTATTACTTTGGCCGTCCGACCTCCTCCCCGGCGATCAGCCTGCCGGCGGAAATTTTGCTGCAACAGCCAAAAAAACTGACCACCAATTCTGAATGGGGCACCGTAAGCGTTTCCTGTTTGCTCAAAATCGTTCCGACCATTCAATCAGGAATAACCCTGAATGAGGTTGGAGATCTGATGGAAAAATACCCGGAACTGATGAGCCTGCCGGTGGTTGATGGTGATGTTGCGATAGGCATTCTCCAGCGACGTCAGGTTTGGGATCTTTTGGCCAGTCGCTATGGTCGTGATCTGTTTGGTAAAAGTCCTATCTCTTCTCTTGACATTATTAGTACTAAAATCCTTCGAACTGAAATTCATACCCCGGTCGAACAGCTCAGCCAGACCATTACCAATGAAGGCACAGAAACTCAGGACAACATTTTTATCATCCTGGAGAAGGGACGTTATCGCGGTGTCGGTCTGCTCGTTGATCTGCTCAAACAGATTACCGAGATGCAGATTCGCAATGCCCACTACGCCAACCCGCTGACCATGCTGCCGGGGAATGTCCCGATTGAAAAAAAACTCGAGCATTACCTGGCAGAGAATCGCCCATTTACCGTGTGTTACTTCGATCTGGATAATTTCAAGCCGTTTAATGATGTCTATGGCTACAGCCGTGGTGATATGGCTATCCGTCTGACAGCAAAAATCCTCAAGGACGGTTGTCATCTGCAAAAGGACTTTATCGGTCATATCGGTGGAGATGATTTCATCATTATCTTCTGCAGTGACAACTGGCAGGATCGTTGTCGGCGGATGCTGGTACGATTTGCCGAAGAGATCCTTGATCTTTACGATTCTGAACATCGATTAAAGGGGGGGATTGAAGCACTGGATCGACAGGGCAACATGACACATTACAGCGTTATAAGCCTCTCCATCGGTGCGACCCACTATGCCGGCAATGACTCGATCCTCAGCCATCACGATATCTCCTGCCAGGCGGCAGAGGCAAAAAAACAGGCAAAAAAAACCCCAGGAAACTCCCTGTTCATCAACCGTCGCGGATGCCCTGCCGAAAAACAACGATAACTGTTCAGCGCTATCCTTGCGCAGGGCCTTCGGGTCCTGTGCTGAACAGATAAAAAATGATACTTGGGGAAAGGTACAAACAATCTCCTGACCTGATTGTAACACTTAATCAACAATCTGCTTCCATTCTGGGATCCTGGACGCGGCAACCGTACCCCACACCAACGCAGAATTTCGTTGTTTATACACCGGGACAATAACAACTGGATATCGATGTCAATCTGTATGCTGACACAATCAACGTCTTCTTTACCCTTCTCAGCACCCGCTGACGACTGGCGTGCTGTCCTCGGACTTGATCATAACAGTGCGATCACCGACTTGCCTTTCTCGGCAGAGGATATTACCGCCGGCACGGAAACGGAGTTACAGGTCGTAGTTGTTGGTGACCGGGATCGGGTTGATCTGCCCCTGGAAATAGCAGCTTCACGGTTTTACGCCAATCTGCAACGACGTACTCAG
This sequence comes from Deltaproteobacteria bacterium, assembly GCA_018399135.1. Lineage (GTDB taxonomy): Bacteria > Desulfobacterota > Desulfuromonadia > Desulfuromonadales > Geopsychrobacteraceae > Pelovirga. The sequence continues at coordinate 15,039 of JAGYPB010000015.1, forward strand.
AGCGGTGAAAGCCCACGCAAAAACATTACGCTGTTGCAGGAGTACCTCGACAACAATCGTGAACGGATCTGGGAAAACAGCTGGGTGCGTTTTTCCAGACGGCGCTTGTGTGATCAGGCACTGCAGGTCTGGAATCAGGATATTCTGGCCAACAAAAGCAACCCGGCCGCCGGGCAACGAACCGATCTGCAGCGTTTCCATTTTGTCGGCAGACAGGGTGAAGATTGCCTCAGGGTTCCGGTGAGCTATCTGTTGAAGCTGGCACTGGCAGACTTTCTCGGGCGGCATGGACATGATCACAACCGGATCCGGAAAACCGGGACGGAACTTCTTGACCACTTCTCAAGCGACAATACCTCACCGGAAACTTTTTCGTTTCATGTCGAACATCTCTCGCCAACACGAGGGATGGGACAACAGGTGGCACGGGAAACCGCCAAGCGCTACCTGCTGACACAATTACTGGTCGCCTACGCCAACCATCAGTTCGGGCTGGTGGAAGATGGCCAGAATGTACTGGTCTATTTCTCTCCACATCCGCCAGTACGCCAGCAGCAACTCAATGATCTTATTTCAGATAGTTTCTATCGTCATCTTTATATGAGTCCATGTCTGTCGGGTTGGAACCAGGGAGAAGAAAAGTTTCATTACATGGAACTCTGTCATCAGGTCTTAAGCCGCAGTCGCCTCAACGCCGTGGCAAAATTGCGTGAGGCCGGGATTATTCTCAATAATCTGACGGTTTTGCCCAATATGTCGAACACCAGTCTGGCCAACAACGGGGTTCATATCAGTCTCGGCAGCCGCATACTATCCACCGCCATGGGTGATGCACAGCATGGTTTCAATGCCGGTCATGAAAAGTGGCTCGGTGATCTGGTGTGCAAATCACTGGAAATGTTTTTGCCTCTGTTTGCTACCACTTACAGCGCTGCTCCCCGGCGCCTTGCGTTCAGTGATTTTCATCCGGAACTAACCTTAGGGTTTCTACCCCACCAGCTTGATGACACCCACTTACGCATGCTCTGGCGACGCTGGAAAAAGAAAGCCAATATTTCCATTTTTGGTCACGCCCTGACCCCTTTCGGACCGACATGGCTTGATCGCAGCTTAAGCCGGTTATTCAGGTTGCGTGGGGATCTGGTTCCAGATTTCCGCGTGCTCGACTACCCTGTCTGTTTTTTAAGCACGGAACAGAGTCCAGCCTACAATGGTGTTTTCGGAAATCAACACCAACTGCTCGATGATCTTGCTTCCATGGGGATATTTGACCGACAGATGTCTCTTTATCAGTTTTTTAAACTGCGCGATTTCGCTTCCCTGGGATTCAGTGGTTTTGAAGGTCGCCATCACAGCCTTTTTCCTGATTTAAACCGCGATCTTGCCGGAGCAACAAACCTGCAGGTTCTGGTAACGGCACTCATCGTAAAGTATATGGTTCGCGGTCAGCTCAGCCATCGCCATATTCCCGACGAGCCGAGGGTTGAAAGTGAACGACGACAGATTTTTTTCGGTATGGCTGTCGGCATTCCAACCTTTTTTGTCCATAAAAAAACCCGCAATCGCCTGCTACTGAAAATCCTCAAAAAAACCGAAAAAATTCGTACCAGCAGGCGCTATCCCGGATATTTACGTATCTACCATCTCGAATACTGTCTGGGGCTGCTGCGGCTGCTGCGGGAAGATGCTGCTGACCTGATCGAGATGTTCGGCTTTGGCGGATTACTGTCTGATCTGGAAGCACGGTTGCGTGATCCGGAAAAAACATCGGCAGCCGGACGGCTGATCGGTGGCATTTGCGGCGGTAAGCAGAATAAGGCGCTGCGGATGCCGGCAGATGAGTTTAACCGGGAAGCGGAGCGTTATTATCGAACAACCCTCAGGCATGAACACATACGCCAGGCGATGGATTTTATTCAAGACGATCTGCATCAAACAGCGGTTAACGCTGCCGCCGGGGGCAGCGATCTGCTGTTGGCCCAAAGCCTCAACAATTTGTCCGTTGAGGACTTCTGCCGTCAGGTTGGTGACGATCTTGTGTCGGAACGCCCCGATCAACAACAGACACAGCGGATGATAGCGCTACTATTACTCCTTGAAGATCGGGATCGTCAAAGCAATACAGAGGACAGCAATTCGGAGGTGTTATATGCAGCAACTGCATCAGTATATTGACCGCCATAGTGGTCAGATTTGTGATGAACAACTGATCGGGGATCCACTGATTAACTGGCTCTATCATCCCTTAAGGGAAAAAGCACCGAAACTGTTTCAACTACTGGTCAGCGCCCGCCCCTCGGCCCTGTTGAGCTGGTGGCATTACAGCCGCATGCTGAATGGTCGGCTGTCCACAAAAACCCGCGCGTTATTGACCTCCGGCGGGGTCATGATTGAATGTCTGGAACCACCCGAGCACCTGAATACCGCCCGCAAGGTGTTTGAACGGCAGATTCGCTATTGGGTATATCGCCCACTTCCCAAAGAGGCGGATGCCATTCTGTCTCCGGCCGATGCCAAAGCGTTGGTGGGAAGTTTATCCAACCATCCTTACCTGGAAATCAAAGGACATTTTTTTGACCTGCCGGAACTGCTGGGAGATCGCCCTTTATGGCGTGAGGTTTTCGAATTCGCTGACTTTGCCGTATTTCGTCTGACGCCGGAGAAATACCACTACAATCACACTCCGGTCGCCGGCGAAGTCGTTGATTTCTTCCAGATCGAAGGAAACTTTCACTCTTGTAATCCCGGCGCCATTGTTGCCGAGGTGACCCCTTACTCAAAAAATCGTCGCGTCGTCACGATCATTGATACGGATGTGCCAAACGGCAGTGGTGTTGGCCTGGTGGCCATGATTGAAGTGGTGGCCATGATGATCGGCGATATCGAACAGTATTACTGTGAAGATCAATATCATGTTCCGCAGCCGATCAAGATCGGAATGTTTTTGCGCAAGGGGGTTCCCAAAAGCCGTTATCGGCCGGGAAGCAGTACCGATATCCTGCTGTTTCAGTCGGGCCGGGTCCATTTTGCGGATGATCTGATCCGTAATCAGCAACGCAGCGATGTCCGAAGTCGTTTCACCTCGGGCTTCAAAAAGCCGCTGGTCGAAACAGATATCCAGGTCAGATCCTTGCTGGCGCTCCCCGTCCTGGGTGCAGAGAACGCGCCCCTACACCGAAAACCCCTCTTGAAAACGGAGTCAACCCATGGAAAATGAGCTGTTTGTTCTGGTTCTGGCGCTGGCAACAATACCGGTACTGTTCTGGGGGTTTCGCGTTTTACCCGGTCGCGGCTGGCAGATGCTCGCCACCTTGCCGGTGCGAAAAGGCAAAAATCCCTGCAACGAGGGAACCAACCTGACCTGGTACGGGCTACTGACAGCCAATGCCTACGCAGCGGCCCTGGCGCTGTTGTTCGTTCTGCTCGGCAGTACGGCTATTCCTCTGGCAGCGATGCTGATGATTGCCGCACTCCTGCTGCTGGTCTGTGTGCCCGCCTCGCGTCTGGTTGCTCGCCTGGTGGAAGGAAAATCCCACACCTTTACCATTGGCGGCGCCGTATTTGTCGGCATCCTGATTACCCCGTGGGTTATCCAGCTGGTTTCCTGGCTGAGTGATACTTCATTACCTGTCCTGACCTTTCTTGCAGCAATCGGTTGTGCCTACGCTTTGGGTGAAGGATTGGGGAGAATTGCCTGCATCAGTTTCGGCTGTTGTTATGGAAAACGCCTAGCGGATTGTAGTCCCCGGATGCAACGAATGTTCAAACGCTGGAGCCTGGTTTTTCAGGATGAAACCCGAAAAGCCTGCTATGCCGATGGTCTGGCGGGGCAACCTCTGATTCCGATTCAGATGGTCACGGCAGTTTTGTACGTTGGCACTGCTTTAATCGGGGTAGCGCTTTTTCTCCATGGATTGTTTGCCTTCAGCTTTCTATTGACCTTGCTGGTGACCCAAATCTGGAGGGTTTTTTCAGAATTTCTGCGGGCTGACTATCGTGGCAGACAGGGGTTTTCGGCCTATCAGGTCATGGGGTTGCTGGCAATCCCTTATGCTATCGGCTGTGTCTATCTCTTTTCATCCGCAGTTTCGACGACACCGCTGTTGATGGACGGGCTGCAACTGTTCTGGCGGCCGTTGCCAATTCTCTTTCTGCAAATTGTCTGGCTCATCATCTTCGCTTATACCGGTCGCAGTACCGTTACTGGAGCTCATGTTGACTATTATCTGCATCGTGAACGGATCTGAGCTGTTGCCTTATCAAAACCTAACGGCATTGTAATTCGCTCCTTACCGAAGGGGTCGATTCTGCTGTCTGGTAGACGTCTTGTTTGTCATTATTTCATTCCATCCGATAAAAAAGGAGCCCCCATGATCAGAAAGTATTTATCCCTGCTTGTCGCAACCATGATGTTGCTTGCGGCCGGCGCAGTTTCCTCTACGGCTGCTGAAATCACCGTGTATACCGCTCTCGAAGATGACGAACTGGCGGTCTATATCCCCGCCTTTCAGAAAAAACATCCCGACATCAAACTGAACCTGATTCGCGATTCCACCGGTATTATTACCGCCAAACTGCTGGCGGAAAAAGATAATCCGGTGGCTGATGTGGTCTGGGGTACCGCAGCCACCAGTCTGCTCGTCGCTAACGAGATGGGGATGCTGGCGGGCTACAACCCCAAAGGAATCGAAAAGGTTCGTAACGGGATGAAAGACACCCGTAACCAGGAGGCACGCTGGGTCGGTGTCAAAGCCTATGTCACCGGCATCGTCGGCAACACCATTGAAATGCCTTCCAAAAATCTGCGCATGCCGCAGTCCTATGCCGATCTGATCAAGCCGGAATATCGTGGTGCTCTGGTGATGCCGAATCCGGCCTCATCAGGAACCGGTTTCTTAACCGTTTCGGCTATTCTGCAGTTGATGGGTGAAGAAGAAGGCTGGCGTTATCTGGATAAACTCCATCAGAACATCGCCATGTACACCCATTCCGGTTCGGCTCCGGCAAAGATGGCTGGTAAAGGTGAATTTCCCATCGGCATGTCCTTTGCCTACCGCGGTTTCAAACAACGCGATTCCGGTGAGCCGGTGACGGTTGCTTTCCCGGCTGAAGGAGCCGGCTATGAAGTCGAAGCCAATGCCCTGATCCGCAAGCCGCGGATTAAGCCGGAAGCAAAAACCTTCCTCGACTGGGCCATCAGCGACGAGGCCATGGCTATGTACGCCAAGGTCTACCCGATTGTCGCTACCGACATTCAGGTGGATGCCCCAAAGGGCTGGCCGGCCGATCCCATGTCCGTCCTGATCAACAACGACCTCGAATGGGCCGCAAAAAACCGTCAGCGCATCCTCAATGAATGGACACGCCGTTACGACGGAAAAAGCCAGCCACGTGGATAAGGTTGCGGATTAAACGTCGGGACGGAGATGCTCAGCTGACTGAACAGTGGTTGCATCTTATTCCACCCTTGATATTGGCGGCGATTGCCGGAACTGTGCCTTCCGACTCTCGCCGCTTTTTTTCCATCGAGAGTATGAGCGATGAATAAAAAAATACCGAAGAAATCGGTAACCAGTACTGACTTTTTTCTTGAGGTCCGAAATCTGACCAAACGGTTCGGCACCTTTACCGCCCTTGATAACGTCAATATCGGTGTTCTCCCCGGCGAATTTGTCTCCATTCTGGGACCCAGTGGCTGTGGTAAAACCACGCTACTGAGAGTTATTGCCGGGCTTGAACAACAAAACAACGGCAGCATCTGGATTCAGGGCAAGGATGTCTCCTGTGAGCCGGTGGCCAACCGGCATCTGGGTATTGTCTTTCAATCCTACGCTCTGTTTCCCAATATCACCATCATCAACAATGTCCAGTACGGCCTGCGGCAGATGACGGCTCCGGCCCGCCGGGAACGCGCTCGGGAGATGCTGGAGCTGGTAGGCTTAACCGACCAGACGGATAAGTATCCGGCCCAGCTCTCCGGCGGTCAGCAGCAACGCGTTGCGCTGGCCCGGGCGCTGGCACCGAATCCTTCGCTTCTGCTTCTGGATGAGCCACTGTCAGCGCTTGATGCGCGCGTACGTACCAGACTACGCGGTGAAATCCGCAGTATCCAGGAAAAGCTTGGCGTCACCACCATCATGGTCACCCACGATCAGGAAGAAGCCCTGACCATGGCAGATCGGATCGTGGTAATGGATCAGGGGCAGCTGATGCAGTTCGCCGATCCTCAACAGCTTTACGGAGCGCCCGCCAATACCTTTGTCGCGGGGTTTATCGGGACAATGAATTTTCTTCCCGATTGTCGCCACCAAAGCACAACCGCTGTACGCTTTCTCGATTACTCTCTGGATACTCGTCCGCCGGAGGCGCTCTACTCCCACGATAAGACATCAACCCTGGCCATCCGCCCCGAACATGTGCGCATCGCCGATGATCAGGATCGCAGCAGCAATATCTTGCGGGTGCGGGTGGAACAGATCGAATTTCGCGGTTCCGTTTCGAGGGTGATGGTGCGTGTACTGCATCTGGCCGGTCATCCGTCTGCTCATCAGATCGAAATTGATCTGCAACCCAAGGCCGTCGATCAACTGAAACTTGACGCCCATCGGGATCTGGATATCTATCTGCCGCCCAAACACCTGCTCGCCTTTCCCGACAGTTCAGCCGTTACTGGTGGTCAGTCCCATGCCGCCTGACCAGCTGGAAGGACTCGCCATGAAGCCCCTGGTTACAGAACCCACGCCGCGCCAACGTCCCGGACTACAGGGCTGGATTCGACGGTTACTGATCCTGCTGGCCTGTCTGTGGCTGGCTGTCGGTGTACTGTTGCCACTTGCTGAAGTGTTCGAAAAAGCGACGACCCTGGAATTACAGGTTGCTATCGATGAACCGACGGAAGAACAAAAAACCGTAGATCCTTTTCGTGGCGAAATCAGAACTGCCGGGTATAGCATGGTGCTGCTGGAAGAAGGGGGGCAGGCGGTGCTGTACCTGAATAACCGCCGCACTGATCCTGTTGACGCCAGTGATGAACATCTGCAGGTGCGGATCAGTGACACTCGGTTTGAACAGGTTGTCATCTCTAGTGCCATTCCTCCCGGTCAAACCAAACGCATGCCGATCAAGCCGGTAACAATTGAACGCCACAGCGGCGGCTACTGGCTAATTGACGGACATCCTTTTCCGCTGGGGGACTCGGTACGAACCGTGGTTCGTTTTATCGGCTTTACGAACTTCATGTACTATTTCGGCATCCAAGACCTGACACAGAAACAGTTTGTTGGTGCCCTGTTTCTGATCATTGCCGCCGGTTTCCTGCTGATACGGATGCTTGTTGATTTCCTCAGGAAAAAACCAGCGACAGTGCGCACCTGGTACCTGCCGGCAGCGGTGGCCCTGCTGCTTGGTGCTCAGGTGATAGGCTCGGGACAGTTGCTATACAGCCACAGTGGCCATACCAACCTGGCGCAGTCGACCTGGAACAGTCTGCTGGTTGCTTTTACTACCACCCTGATAGCGGTTGTGCTGGCGTTTATTTATGCCTATGGCCTGACGCGCACCAAAATGGCCGGAAAAATGTTGTTCCGGGTTGTTGCCATGCTTCCCCTGTTTGCCCCGACCATGCTGTACGGTTTGTCACTGGTCTATTTGTTCGGTAATCAGGGGCTGGTCACCACCGGGTTTTTCGGCAAGGTTTCCTGGCTGGCCTGGGATATCAATCTCTATGGATTTACCGGCATCGTTCTGGCGGAAATCGCCTTTACCTTTCCTCCGGCGATGATGATCTTGAGTGTTGCCCTGGCCCACACCGACGCCCGTCTCTACGAGGCCTCATCATCACTGGGCGCAGGACGCATCCGTACCTTTTTCATGGTCACCCTGCCGGGGGTCAAATACGGCTTGCTCAGCGCTGTTTTTGTCTGCTTTACCCTGTCCTTTACCGATTTCGGCGCGCCCAAAATCGTCGGCGGCCATTTTAATGTGCTCGCCGTTGACATTTATAAACAGGTTGTCGGCCAGCAGAATTTCGGTCTCGGCGCAACCGTCAGCCTTATACTGCTGGCACCGACCCTGTTGGCATTCGTTACCGACCGGATTGTGCAACGCCGTTCACACGCTGCTCTGACCGCTCGCAGTGTTCCTCTTACGCCCGTTTCTCTCCCCTGGCGCGACCGTCTTTATACCCTCTTGTGCGGACTGATCGCCGCGGCAATTCTGGCGATCCTTTTTACTGCGGGCATCGGTTCTTTCGTCAAGATCTGGCCCTATGGCTTCAGTCACCCGGAAATCTATCCTGAGCTGTGGACCTTGAGTCATTATCGCTTTGAAGGAGTCGGTGGTGGTGGCTTCAAGGCTTTTTTCACCAGTTTACGCATGGCCGGTTACACAGCCTTGTTCGGTACCATTATTACCTTCATCAGTGCCTATCTAATTGAAAAGACACGTGATGCACAAAAACTACGGCAGAGCGCCTACCTGTTGTCCATCGTTCCCCTGGCGTTGCCGGGTCTGGTGATCGGCATTGCCTATGTATTTTTCTTCAATAAACCAACCTTCAGTCTTCCCTTTATTGACCTGCAGATTGCCAACCCTTTTACCTTTATCTACGGGACGATGGCAATCCTGGTGTTAAGCAACATTGTCCACTTTTATACAGTCAGCTTTTTGACCGCGACGACAGCCCTGCGTCAACTTGACAAGGAATTTGAAATTGTTTCGGAATCGATGGGAGTACCTTTTTATCGAACCTTCTTCCGGGTTACGGTACCGGTCTGTTTTCCGGCCATCGTAGAGATCGCCGCCTATTACTTTGTCAGCGCCATGGCCACGGTATCAGCAGTCATTTTTCTCTACAACAGCCACCTGCCCCTGGCCTCGGTGGCGGTTGTCAATATGGATGATGCGGGCGATACCGCTGCAGCAGCGGCCATGTGTATGCTGATTGTTGTGGTGAATATTCTGGTACGACTTGGTGCCGAAGGGGTGTGCTGGTTATTTGCCGGCAAGACGCGGCAATGGCGACAGAAATAACTTACGGATAAAATCCAATAGTTTTCGGAATGGAAACGAGGAATTTTTCGTTGTGGCAGCGGAAAAGAACCGCTTCCAAACGGAAACTAAGGGCGTTCACCGGCGGCAAGCCGCTGTTCAATTTTCGGGATCAGGTCAGGCAGATCAGCTACTGTGTCGACAACATAATGGGCGCCGGATGACATCAGCGCCTGTCGTGCATGTTTCAGGCGTTGTAGCAGTAGGGGGCCTTCCAGTCGGCGAATTTCAGCGTCACTCATCCCCAATTCATTACCGCTGGCCGCCACTCCAATACTCCAGACCCCGGCATTGCGGCCTGATGCAACATCAACAGCTGTATCGCCAATATTCACAACATACTGCGGGGGAAAGACATCCAGTGTTTCCATACAACGATAGATCATCCAGGGAGCAGGACGCCCTGCGGGAACGTCGGTGGCACAGACTGATGCGTGGGGACAAAACCCCGATTCAGCGACCTTATCCAGAACCGTTTCTGCGGCCTGCTTAAAGTATCCGGTGGTGGACGCAAAAGGAATACCATGCTGATCGAGCCAGGCAACTGCGTCAAGCACTCCGGGAATCAGATCACAGTGCTGCGGTAAGACATCAAGGAGCACCGCTGTAAAAGCCTCATACATGGCGTCAATGTCCGCCTCAGTTACTCCTCGACCATGAACCTGTTGCCAACGTGCTGCGATATCCTTCTGTGCGGCAATAGCCCGTATATGCGCGCGTTTCTCCATTCCCATAGGAGCTCGAGCCTGGGTCAGGGTGATGGGAATCTGCATCCTCTGGAAACCTTCGACAAAAGCTGCCACCGGGGCCATACTGCCGTAGTCCACGGTTGTTCCAGCCAGGTCAAAGACCACCAGACCAATTTTTGGGTTAAACATATTAATAATACCTGCGTATTGAGGGGTAGCTGGTTTCTACAGCAACAAGCAGTTGATCAATGTCGCCGGGATAAACATCACCAATATTGCCGATGCGAAAGGTATCAGCTACCGTCACTTTTCCGGGATAGATGACAAAACCCTGTTGCTTAAGAGCTTTGTAAAAAGCCGTAAATGAGTAATCAGCATCGGCGGGGCTACAGAATGAGGTAATAATCGGGGATTGCATTAAATCAGGCAACAGGGTTGCAAAGCCAAGTTGGCGCATTCCTTCTACCAGATAACGCTGATTGGCGAAATAGCGTTTACAACGGTTATCAAGCCCTTCCTGTTGCAGCTCTTCAAGAGCCTGGGCAAAGGCCCGAACCACATGGGTTGGCGAGGTGAAACGCCACTTACCACCCCCGTCTTCCATGGTGCGCCACTGATCGTATAGATCAAGGCTCAAAGAGCGGGCATTGCCTTCGCAACGTTCGAGAACCTCTGTGCGGGCAACAACAAAACCGAATCCCGGTACCCCCTGGATACATTTGTTGGCACTGCTGATCAGAAAATCTGCCTGGAGGGAGTTCATATCGATCGCTATACCGCCAAAGCTGCTCATGGCATCAACAATATAGATTTTTCCAAAGTCTTTTACGACCACACCGATGGTATCAACAGGATTAAGCATCCCGGTGGTTGTTTCACAATGAACAACGGCAACATGGGTGATGCTCGGGTTTTCAGCGAGAACCTGACGTACCCGCTCCGGATCAACCGGGCTTATTTCTCCAAAATTTTCTATTATCAGCGACAGACCGATGCGCCGGGCAATTTCTCCCATGCGATCACCGTAAGCCCCGTTGGCCAACACCAGCAACTTACCCGAGACCGGAACCACACTGGTCAGCGTGGCCTCTACTGCGAAGGTACCACTACCCTGCATCAGGACAGCGGTAAATCCCGCTGCCGGTGTCGCCAGGGTAACCAGTTCGGCGCGGATCTGCTGAACGATGTTGTTATAGTCGCGATCCCAGGTGCACCAGTCGCGCAGCATGACCTCCTTGACACTCGACGTGGTCGACAACGGCCCTGGAGTCAGGAGAAGATAAGGATTAACGGGATGGATCATGTATTTACTCCACATGTGACACATCCGTGCCTTGCAATAAGGCTTTGACCCTACCCCTGATTCTGCTGCTGCCGGCATGCAGAAGAGCCTCCGCACAAACCAGCGCCAGATAGCGTTCCGGTTCTTCCGGGGCCGGACAGGCGATACGATGATGACCTCGGTGGATCACATTCACTGGTGCAGATAACAGCCAGCTCAGCTGAAACTCATTGTCATAAGCATCAAGAACCGTTGCCAATGACATCTGCGGAATCGTCTCTGAAGTCAATTTAACGCCGGATTTTTCGGCAAACTCAAGCAAATCAAAAATTCTCTGTCGATCGAGACGATGAACCAGTGACGGGCTCACCTCATGAGCATCAGACTCATCAAGCAGCAGCCCCGAGGATGAACAATGGTAATTTTTCAGCATTACATATTCCAATGACGCCGCCGTTCTACCAGTTCCTGTGACTCTACTGACAAGGTCGCTATGGGATAAGAGCGCAGGCGTTCAAATCCGATCTCTTCCTCAGTCATCAAGCAATAGCCGTAATTACCGTCACTGATCCGTTGCAAAGCGGCCTCGACCTGGTCAAGAAGGGTACGCTTACGACGATAATTAATCATTTCCATGGTGGTTCCGCTTTCCTTGATACTCTGATCTACAAGATCGCCAACGCGCTCATCCTGCAGACGAATACGCTGTCGTGATTCGTTGTACTCGATCTGCAAGCGTTGCCGCCAGTCGATCAAGGTGCGTTGAAAATAACCGAGCTGATCGTCATTCAGATAATGATCCTGGTTCCTCAATGGCAGTGCGATATTTTGTTGCATACTCATCGATTCCCTCCGCTGGTAAAATGATCAAGTCATTTATTTTAATTGCCTTGTAACCTAACGACAGTCCGCTCGCCACAGACAGGAAGCTTCACCGCAGATTGCTGCCTGATCAGTCATATAACAGGTCGGGTTGTTTTCCGCCGACTGGATGGATCTGATCAACTCGGCCTTCTTCTGCCGCCCCGGACGCACTCCTTTTTGTTCTGCAAACTCTTTGACTTCCTTCAGATTCACTGTGATCTCTCCTATGAAAAAGGACTATTTTTTCTTCATATTGTTTTTTTGTAACTATTCAGCTCTGTCCTTGCGCAGGGTCTTCGGATCCTGTGGCAAGGGTGTCTGTCGCCATGGACGGCGGCAGCATGCGGTCATGGATGACGAAATGCGCCCCTTGACACAGGATCCGAAGGCCCGGTGCTGAACTGATACGTTTTTTTCGATTTTTTAACGGTGAATTATTAGGAAAATACTTGTAACAGATGATCTTTTCGTGAGGCCGATACTGATTGCCTCGCAAATACAAATCTCATGGACTTTTAACATCAGATTAACCTGCACCTGTTCTTCTGCTAAAAAAGGAGAATAGTCTATGCATCCATCAGAAGCCTGTCCGCTACCTTTCAGTCTGTTGCAACAACCCGCTTCATCCATCCGGGCCCGAGTACATCAGGCAGTCTTTGGTCTTGCTGAAATTGTATTCGGTCTTAAAACCTGCAACAAGCTCTATCGACAGGTTAACCATGATGGCACGATGGCCGACTTTGCCGGTCAGGCCCTGAAAACCCTGGACATCGAATACCATCTCGAACCACGAGACTTAACACGCATCCCGGCGAACGGGCCTTGCATTCTGGTGGCCAATCATCCCTATGGCGGGGTAGAAGGATTGATCCTGTTTGATCTCATCAGTCGCATTCGAACGGATTTCAAGGTAATGGGAAATCATTTATTAGATCGCCTGCCGGCACTGAGATCCCATCTGATCGCCGTCGATCCTTTTGGCACTGACCGATCGGCACGAGTAAATATTGCACCGCTGCGACAGGCTCTCAAATGTCTGGAACAAGAAGAATTGCTGATCATTTTTCCGGCAGGAGAAGTGTCGTACCGACAGTCCAAATCTATCGGGGTTGTGGATCCGGGCTGGAGTGATTCAGTCGCCAGAATTGTCCGGCGCAGCAAAGCACCTGTCGTGCCGATTTACTTCTCTGGTCACAACGGTTCGCTGTTTCAATGGGCTGGGAAAATTCATCCACGCCTGCGTACCGCCCTGTTACCACGAATGCTGCTTGGGCAGCGTCACCGAAGTAAGCAGCTGGTCGTCGGTCAGCAGATTTCTCACCGAAGCTACAGTGAATTGACCCTTGACCGCGAATTGACGAACTATCTGCGTCTGCGCACTTATGCTCTTGGAACCCGCTCCGAATCATCAACAGCCCTGACCAACGCGGCTTGTAAACCGGTCATGCCTGCTGTCAACCAGGAACTGATGATTCAGGAAATGACGCAGCTACCACCGGCTCAAATCTTGACGGAAAATGAAGAATTCCAGGTCTATTATGCCGACGCCGGGCAGATCCCCTGGATATTGAACGAAATCGGGCGCCTGCGGGAGGTGACGTTTCGCGCGGTGGGAGAGGGTTCGGGGAAAGACTGTGACCTGGACACCTTTGACGAAAGCTACGTCCACCTGTTCCTCTGGCACAAGGGGCGGCAGGAACTGGCTGGTGCATATCGTCTCGGTCATATCGACCGCATCATGGCCGGCGTCGGCAGTAAAGGGCTGTACACCAGCACCCTGTTTGCCATGAAACCGGCATTGCTCAACGAATTGAAACCGGGTCTGGAATTGGGTCGTTCTTTTGTACGCCCTGAATATCAACGCTCATTTGCACCACTGTTGCTGCTGTGGAAAGGAATTGGTCACTATCTGACCCGGTATCCGAAATACCGCTATCTGTTCGGGCCGGTCAGTATTTCCCGCGACTACAGTCCATCAGCACAACAATTGATGACGCAGGTATTAAGTGATCAATATCGTCTCAATGAACTAGCTGCCTTGGTGAAACCCAGAACGCCCCTTACCTTCAAGCCACGGCTGCTCGCCGGCCTCGATTTACAACAGCAGTCATTTCTCAAAGAGATTGATCATCTATCCGTACTGGTCAGCGACATGGAAGCCGACGGTAAAGGAATCCCCGTACTGCTGCGCCACTACCTCAACCTCGGCGGCCAGATCCTCGCCTTCAATCGTGATCCCGATTTCAGTGATGTCATTGATGGACTGCTGCTGGTCGATCTGCTTAAAGCCGATAAAAAGCAACTGCAGCGCTATATGGGGAAGGAAGGATATGCTGATTATATGGCGCACCACGGTGAGACAAAGCGGGATTGTGCGTGAAGGGTGGGGGAGCAGGGAAGGGACAGGAAATTTGTCGCCCTACGGCTGATTACGCCGGATATCATCCACCAACTTTTTTGCCTTTTTTCTGGTGTTGCGATAATTCAGCACACCAAAGGCGCAGAAAATGCCGGCAATCGACAAGAAAAACAATATTTCCATGGCTTGTACTCCTGAGGGTTGATTCGGCAGAAGTACTCTTGCCCTGTAAGAAAACGGTTAGGGTCGGATGTGTTTTTTGTTATTGATGGCACGGATTTTTGCTGATCGATCTGTCAGTGCCCTCGATTGAGCGATCCGTGCGGATGATGATCGGTAGTACCGGTTACCCTGGTGGGGACTCGATTTCCATAAACAGTGGACGACAAGAATCCATTTCATTGACAATAAAATCGATTGTCGCCCGCACCCGGGCAAGTTGCCTCGAATCGGGATTCACCTGCAGCCAGAACACCCTTTCGGCGTAAAGGTCCGGCAGCACCGGCACCAGGGTGGGCTCGTCATGTGCCATAAAATATGGGATAACCCCGATGCCGTTATCAGCAAGAATGGCATATTTCTGCCCTACCAGGGTTGAACTTCTGAATTGCGCGCGCCCTCCCGGATAAAATTCGTTGATAAAATTCAGATCCTGATCGTACAAGAGCTCGTCGATATAACTGATCATCCTGTGCCCACGCAAATCATCCTTGCAGGTAACTGGAGGTGATTGATCCAGATAGGTTCTGGTGGCAAAGAGGCCGAAACGATAACTCGACAAACGCCTGACAACAACATGGCCTTCTGTCGGCTTGCGGACCGTTATTAAAATATCAATTTCACGCTTAGCCAGGCTGTAATACATGGGGACGGCAATCAACTCGACCTCAAGGGCCGGGTGTGACCCCTGAAAAGCTCCGAGACGTGGGGCAAGAAAACAGTTCCCATATCCATCCGGAGCACCGATCCTGATGGTTCCCGCAAGCTGATTGTTTTTACCTGAAATATCCTCTTCCAACCGCAGGATCGTGGTTTCAAGTCGCTCGGCATAAGGCAGCAGTCTCTCCCCCGCCGGAGTCAGTCGACAGCCCTTTTCCGTTCTTAGAAACAACTGTGTTTGCAACGAACCTTCCAGCGTTGTCAGGCGCCTCGCTACGGTACTATGAGTCACTTTCAATTCAGCGCTGGCAGCAACAAATGATTGGCTACGGCAAAGAATCAGAAAAAACCGCATGTCATCCCAGTTGAGTTTCATTGATGCCCTTCCCCTTGTTCAGCCCTTTTACCTTATTCAAATGACCGGGCTGATTATTTCTGCACACCAGATGAGTGATTTTATCTATTTACTGATGATATTTCCACATCTATTCTTGGCTTAACGAATAACAGATAGTTTCACAACATGAGGAAGGGAGGCACGCCATGTTAAAGTCACAGAGAGAGAAGGTCGCAAGAGGCAATGACCACTGCGTGGATATGGACCTGTTGGTTGAGCGTGGTCGGCAATTACATTCCGCTGCCATCGCTGACGCCGTGATCAACCTGTTCAGCGGGGCGCTGACTCGCCAGAATAAGCGCAATAACGGTCCTGAAACATTGCACCACGCGGCAACACATCAGACCCACTGATATTCAGGATAAAGTTCATATAAGCTAACCGGGGCGCAACAACATTGCGCCCCGGCCCGGTTTTTTAAATTAGCAGATGATCATCCCATCAGCCTTTAAGCTTGTTCGCGATCCTAGCTACATGGGCGCCCTGAAAGCGGGCTCCAGCGAGTTCATTTTCACTCGGCATCCGTTCACCCTGCCCGCCGGTAATGGTTGATGCGCCGTAGGGAGAGCCTCCGGTAATCTCGCTGTTATCCATCTGTCCGGCAAAGGAATAGGGGAGTCCGACGACAACCATGCCGTGATGCAGCAGGTTGGTGTGAACGTTGAGGATGGTCGATTCCTGGCCGCCGTGTTGGGAGGCCGAACTGACAAAAACACTGCCGACTTTGCCGATCAATGAACCATTAAACCACAGGCCACCGGTAGCGTCGAGGAACTGGCGCATCTGACCACACATGTTGCCAAAACGGGTTGGCGTGCCGAATATAATGCCGTCGGCTTCTGCCAGATCATCTACCGATACTACTGGAATGTGCGCCATCGACTTCTGCGCATCAATCGCGCCCATCTTTTCCAACACCTCATGGGAGAGGGTTTCCGGTACCCGCTTGATAGCAACTTCGCACCCTTCGACTTCACGTACTCCCTCCGCTACCGCTTCTGCCATTTGATAAATATGACCATACATGCTGTAGTGAACTATCAGAATTTTAGCCATTATTTTTCTCCTTTAACAGATTGATTGAGCTGTTACATCAAACCAGATCGGTAACTATTCAGGTCAGATTCAATCCTGTAGTCGTCATCACCAGTTTACCGTGCTTAACCCCTTTGGTGCCAATCAGCTCGTCGGCGAGTCTTCTGACTTCCTGAGCGCTACCACGCACTACGGCAACTTCGAGGCAGTTGTGGACGTCCAGATGGACATGAAGGACAGAAACAATGGCCTGGTGGTGGCTGTGCTGATGTTCTGTGAGCTTGTCTGACAGGTCGCGGGTATGATGATTGTACACCAAAGTGACAGTTCCGACGGTCTCCCGGTCTTCCTGTGACCATTCGCGTTCGACCAGAGCATCGCGCATCAGGTCACGCACCGCTTCACTGCGGTTATGGTACCCCTTCTCGGCAATTAACTGATCGAACTGACGAAGCAGGTTAGCATCGATAGAAACACCAAAACGGATGGTTTCGTTCATAAAAGAACCTCACTACGAAATAACTGTCAGGAATCGAAACTCTTTCTGGTCAGGTTTTTAAACTATCACTTTATACCTGCAGGTGCTAATCCTGGCAACTTGACGCCTGTTGCCGGGTTTGGCAGTCTATACTAGCAGTTCATTGAATATGAGCGGGACAACAACCTTGCACCGTTGTTGTTTTTCGGTAGCGTCCCGACTGAAAGGTAGCCACCATGACAGATTCCGAAAAGCCCCTCTATCTGGCACTGATCAGTGTCCATGGTTTGATTCGCGGGCACAACCTGGAACTGGGTCGTGATGCCGATACCGGTGGGCAGACCCTGTATGTGCTGGAACTGGCCCAAGCCCTGGCCGAGCGGGAAGATGTCGACCGGGTTGACTTAATCACCCGTCAGGTCGTCGATTCTACCGTTGATGCTGATTACGCTGAGTTGATGGAACAGATTTCCACCAAATTACGGATAATCCGCATCACTGCCGGCCCCGACGAGTATCTGCCGAAAGAACAACTCTGGGATCATCTGCCCACCTTTGTTGATCAGCTCTACGATTATTTTCGTCATCAGGAGCGCTGGCCCGACATCTTCCACAGCCATTATGCCGATGCCGGCTGGGTGGGAGCACGCCTGGCCCAACTGACCGGAATCCCTCTGATTCATACCGGACATTCCCTCGGACGGGTCAAACGCAGACGTTTGCTGGCCGCCGGACTGAGTCGAGAAGACATCGAAAATCATTATAACATGACCAGACGCATTGAGGCCGAAGAGTTGACCCTGGCGACAGCTGAACGGGTAATTACCAGTACACAGCAGGAAATCGAGGAGCAATACGAGATCTATGATTATTATCAGCCGAAGCAGATGCGCGTGGTGCCACCGGGAACCAATCTGGAACTTTTTACCACGCCAACCGGCAAGGAACTCGACCTGCCACAGTTCACCCTGCTTACCCGCCATCTGAGAAATCCCCGACGACCGATTATTTTTGCCCTGTCCAGGCCAGACAAGCGCAAGAATATCACCAAACTGATAGAGGCCTATGGTGAGAGTAAAACCCTGCAGGATCTTGCCAATCTGGTGATTATCGCCGGCAACCGTGAGGACATTGACGATCTGGACGATGGCGCTCGTGACGTTTTCTACGAACTGTTAGCCACGGTTGATCGTTATGACCTCTATGGTAAAGTAGCAATTCCGAAGCAGCACCGGCGCGATGATGTACCGTATTTTTATCGCATAGTTGCGGCAGTAAAGGGTGTTTTTGTCAACCCGGCCCTGACCGAGCCCTTTGGCCTGACCCTGATTGAAGCAGCGGCGTCCGGCCTGCCGATTGTCGCTACCCGGGATGGCGGACCCCGGGATATTATCGGTAACTGTAATAACGGTTTTCTGGTTGACCCCCTCGATCCGCAAGAGATCGCGGACAAGCTGCTGCAGATCCTTCAAGATAACCAGTGCTGGCAATCCCTTTCGCAGCACGGGCTCAAGGGAGTCCGCGAACACTATTCCTGGCAGGCCCATGCCGATCGTTAGTCTACATGCATGGTGATTCCGGTGATCGCGCTACGAACCCGCTGGGAACGTGAACCCTTAAGCCGCAGAGAGAAGCACCTTTACAGTGATCGCGCCCTGGTCAGTGGTCTTGATCAGAACCTGATCGGCGACGCATCTGCGCTGAAAGAAACTGATGTTTCGCGTTACGGCATCAGCGCAAAAGCACGGCGCGTTTATTATTGCCACCGGGCGGCGGCTTGACTCGGCCCTGGCACTGATGAATAAACATGCCATCCTGAACCTTGATTAATTTCGATTACCAGTGGGCGGTACCGAAATCTACTATGCACCGGAACTTGAAGAGGATCAGGTCTGGGCCAAATACATCGATTTCCAATGGTCACCGTACAAGGTTCGCGAGGTACTTACCGACTACCCCGGGTTGAAGCGTCAACCCAAGATTGAGCAGAGCCGTTTCAAAGTCAGCTATTACATTGATCCGACGATTGCTGATGTTGATAACATCCAGCGCCTTCTCCATCAGGAAGGACTGGCGGTCAACGCCATTATGAGTTTCGGCCAGTTTCTTGATATTCTGCCGGCTCGCGCCTCCAAGGGACTGGCATTACGTTACGTGGCCGACCGTCGAGGGATTGATCTGGAAAGGGTGCTGGCTGCCGGGGGCGCCGGTGCCGATGAGGACATGCTGTCCGGCAATACCCTGGCGGCGGTTGTCGCCAACCGCCACCACGAAGAACTGTCCGGTCTGGTGGATACCGAAAGAATCTATTTTGCACTTCAGCCGCTGGCCGCCGGCATTCTTGAGGCGCTTGACTATTACGACTTTTTCGGCGCTTGCCGTGATCCCAGAGAGCAGGCCGACGGTGCTGAATAAACCCGGATTACTGTTGTGTACCGACCTGGATCGGACCCTGATTCCCAATGGCATCGCACCGGAAGACGCGCGGGCTCAGGGGTTGTTCAGCAAACTGTGCAGCAATGCCGACATCACCCTGGTCTATGTCACCGGTCGAGATCGCCGGCTGGTGCTGGACGCGGTTGACACATACCAACTGCCGCAGCCCGACTACGCTCTGACCGATGTCGGTTCAACCATTTATCAGATCCTGGCAGGCGACTGGCAACAGTTGGAAGCATGGAATCGCCACCTGTCCTCCCGTTGGTCAAAGGCAACAAACCAGATCATCAGATCTTTAGTTGACAAAGTACCCGGACCATATCTGCAGGAAGAAGCCAGGCAGAACAGGTTCAAGGTCAGCTTTTACGTTCCGCTGCAATTTGATACAAAACAAATGATGGTACAGATGACAGAACAGCTACAGAGCGATGGCATAGCGGCAAACCTGATCTGGAGCATTGATGAACAGAAGGGCATCGGATTGCTCGATATACTGCCGGATTGTGCAGATAAACGTCAGGCCATCAGATTCCTGCAGCAACAGCTGGGCTTTGGCGACGATGAGCTTCTGTTCGCCGGTGACAGCGGCAATGATCTGCAGGTGATCAACAGCGACATTCCCTCAATCCTGGTAGCCAATGCGGCACCAGAGATCAAACAGGCAGCGTTAACCTGGGCGCAACAGAACGATCAAGCCGAGACGCTGTACCTTGCCCGGGGCGGGCTGCTCGCCATGAACGGCAACTACAGTGCCGGAATCCTTGAGGGGATCTGTCATTTCCAACCGGCTTATACATCTTATTTGACGAGTGGAGAAGTATGAATTATCAACAGATTGTGGTTTTTGGTGAGGTTTTATTCGACTGTTTTCCAAGCGGGGAACAGATTCTCGGGGGTGCCCCTTTTAACGTTGCCTGGCATCTCGAAGCCCTTGGAGCCGCGCCCTGTTTTGTTTCAGCCATCGGTGATGATGACCTGGGGCAGCAGATTCTTGCCACCATGAGCGGCTGGGGTATGCAAACGGATGCTGTTCAGGTCAACACAGAACATCCAACCGGCATGGTTGAAGTACACATTTCTAACGGACAGCCTTCCTATCATATCAGCGAAGACGTGGCTTACGATCACATCCGCACCGATCTGCTGCCTGGCACCAGCGCCGACTTTATCCTTTATCACGGCACCCTGGCTCTTCGCCATGGGGAATCACAACGGGCCTTTGATGCGCTGGCCGAACGCGAAGGGTGCCACCTGTTTGTCGACATCAACCTGCGATCCCCCTGGTGGGACAAAGGTACCGTGCTTGATCGTCTGATGCGGGCACGCTGGGCAAAAATGAACAGTGATGAACTGGCTGATCTTGGCTTTGATGACCCGGATACGAATATCGCCATGGCCGAGCTGATGGGGCAAGCCAAGCTGGAACAGCTGATTGTTACCCGTGGCGCCGATGGTGCCCTGGTGCACACCCGTGCCGGAGAACTTATCCCGGTAGCAGCTCCTCCGGTCAAACGTTACATCGACACGGTCGGTGCCGGGGATGCCTTTTCTGCCGTGTATCTGCAGGGACTGATGACCGGGAGGCCGATTGAGATGAATATTACCATGGCTCAGCAACTTGCCGCCGATATCATCGGTATGCGCGGAGCCGTACCCACCAACAGAACCCCCTATAAATCGCTGATAACGACAGGCTGACCCATGTATGAACAGGTTTCCCATGCTCTGCTGAATGATATTCTCAATCGCCTCAATGATGAAATCTGCGAAGAGGATCTGCGCCATTTCTACACCCGTCTGGGGGCCAACTTTTACGCTATCCACTCGCTTTTTTTTCGACTCTATGGTGATCGCCCTGATTTTACTGAGCAGGCTCAGCGTCTGGTTGAAACCATGGCCCGACAGTATATTCGCCGGCCACAGATATTACGCGCTGTCGATATCGAGCGGGAGCGCGATTTCAATTGGTTTCTGCACCAGAAATGGGTCGGCATGGCTCTGTACAGTGAGGGTTTTGCCGGAAGGTTAAGTGCCGTAACGGAGCGGCTGTCCTATTTTCAGGAGTTGGGCATCAACCTCATTCATATCATGCCGGTGCTGAAGTGCCCTGAAGGGCGCAGTGATGGTGGTTATGCCGTCAGTGATTTTCGCGCCATCGATCCTCGCGTCGGGATCCTGGAGGATGTCCAGCAGCTGGCTGAACAAGCTCGCCGACGCGGAATTCTACTGACCCTTGATGTGGTGCTGAATCACACCTCCAATGAGCATGAATGGGCACGTCGTGCTCGTGCCGGCGAAAGCCATTACCGCGACTATTTTTTCACTTACCCCAACCGTAACGTCCCCGACATGTTTGAACAGAGCATGCCGGAGATCTTCCCTGAAACGGCCCCCGGCAACTTCACCTGGGACGAGATCATGGAACGCTGGGTAATGACGGTTTTCAATGACTATCAATGGGATCTGAATTACAGCAACCCGACAGTTTTTATTGAAATGCTCGATATTGTTCTTTATTGGGCAAATCAGGGAGCTGATATCCTGCGTCTTGATGCCGTCGCCTTTTTGTGGAAGAAGATTGGCAGCACCTGCCAGAACGAACGCGAAGCTCATCTGATTCTGCAATTGATGAAAGACTGCGCCCAGGTCACCGCCCCTGGCGTCCTGTTTATTGCCGAAGCGATTGTCGCTCCGGTTGAGGTGATCAAATACTTTGGTGAAGATGCGGTCATCGCCAAGGAGTGTGAAATCGCCTATAACGCCACCTTCATGGCACTGTTGTGGGACGCGGTGGCAACCAAAAATGCCAAACTGCTCAATCAGGGGATCAAAAACTTGCCGGTCAAACTGGAACGCGCAACCTGGCTCAACTATGTCCGCTGTCATGACGATATCGGTCTGGGTTTTGACGATCGCGATATCGACCTGGCCGGTTATGACCCGGCCAATCATCGTCAATATCTGGTCGACTATTTTACCGGCCGCTATGCCGAGTCTCACGCCCGCGGTCTGCCCTTCGGTCAGAATCACCGAACCGGAGACAGCCGGATTTCCGGTTCTCTTGCCTCACTGGTGGGTCTTGAATATGCCCTTGAAACCAATAACGATATAGCCACCCGGGATGCCATCAGTATCGTTCTTCTGCTCCACGCAATGATCCTGTCCTTTGGGGGCATTCCCCTGCTCTATTATGGTGATGAAATCGGCACGGTCAACGATGATGCCTACCTGAAGGATCCGCATAAAGCAACAGATACCCGCTGGATCCATCGACCGACCATCGATTGGGAAAAGGCTGCCCGTCGCAATCAGTCGGGAACCATTGAATACCGGATTTTCACTGCCCTTAAGCGGATGATTGCGGTACGTGGTGAAATCTGCGTCTTCGCCGATTTTAACAATCGTGAATTGATTGAGGTGGAAAATCCCAACTTGTTTGTCTTTGAACGTTATAATTGGCTCAGTCGCCGTGATTCGGTTCTGATAGTGGCCAACTTTGACCGTCAGCCCCACTCGCTGAACCTTGATGAACTGGCAACCTGGGGTACCATCGATTTCAGTCGACTCACCGATCTCTACAGCGGCGGCCAGCCCGACATGGTAAATCATACATTGGTGGTGCCGGGTTTCAACTTCTACTGGCTGGCAGAGAAGTAATTCCAGCATCTTCGCATTTTGTTTTATTTGAGCAGGAACTCACGGAACAAAATTGCGAACACCTGTTCTTCCTCTTCCGGGGTGATTTCCATTCCGCGAATCTTCATGCCGTGCATCACCTGGCGCCACCCTTCTTCAGTGCGCCGTGTCTGGTAGACGATCGTAGCAGTGTGGCAGGTGCCGCATTTCTGTTCGATCAACGGCAGGGTCTGTTGGCTGCAGGAACTGAGCAGCAGAGTTAAGGTACTAAAGCCAACTACCATAAGGGTCATCAGGAGTCGCCGGCACAGAACAAAACCGTCTTCAAAATTCATATATTACCTAGAAACACGTGGCCGAAAGAAAAATCACTATACATCCCGGTTATAATTCTTGTCTGGGACAGAGGCTGCAAACCTCCTGCATTCATCGTCTATTTACTGTAGATTCCGGGTAAACGCCCTGATATGTCAAGATAAATTTGTTTGACTTTTTATAAAATCGTGTTTTAATCACATCTGATTATCTCTTTTAGCACAGGGAGTGGAGGTGTGACCTATGAGTAATTTTAAGGAAATGTTGGCTGCCCACAATGTTTCACGAAGAAGCTTTCTCAAATATTGTTCCGCACTTGGTGCAATACTGGCCGTACCTGCCGGGATGACTCCGCGAATCGCAGCAGCGCTTGAAAGTGACAACCGACCGCCGGTCATCTGGATGGAGTTTCAGTCCTGCACCGGCGATACCGAGTCCCTGTTGCGTGCCAACCGCCCCACGGTGGGTGAACTGATCCTTGATCATCTCTCCCTCGATTATCATGAAACCATTATGGCGGCAGCCGGTCATCAGGCCGAGGCCAGCAAACACGCCACCGCAGAAAAGTTCAAAGGAAAATATATCTGTATTGTCGAAGGCTCTATTCCCACCGGTGCAGATGGTGTTTATTGTACTGTTGCCGGCGAGACGGCTGTTGATATTCTCAAAAAAGTGGGCGGTGATGCCGGTCTGATTATTGCCGTCGGGAGTTGTTCTGCCTACGGTGGTCTGCCCGCCGCCTATCCCAATCCGACCGGCGCGGTCGGTGTCAGTGATCTGTTACCGAACAAAACCGTTATTAATCTCCCTGGTTGCCCGATGAATGTTGATAACCTGACCGGAACCATCGTTCATTATCTCACCTTCGGCAGCGCTCCGGCGATGGATCGCTTTGGTCGGCCCAAGTTTGCCTACGGCAAACGGATTCATGACAACTGCGAACGTCGTGGTCATTTTGATGCGGGTCAGTATGCGGAACAATGGGGAGATCATGCTCACCGCCAGGGCTGGTGCCTGTATAAAATGGGCTGTAAAGGGCCGGAAACCTTCCATAACTGTCCAACCTTGCGTTTCAATGAAGGACTGAGCTGGCCGGTCATGGCTGGTCATGGCTGTGTCGGCTGCAGTGAGCCTGGGTTCTTTGATACCATGATGCCGATGTACAAACGCCTGCCCAACGTACCGGGATTTGGTGTCGAAGCCTCGGCATTGAAGATCGGTGGTACCATTGTCGGCGCATCAGCGGCGATCTTTGCAACTCACGGTGCGGTGACCGTTGCCCGTAACTGGAAGCAGGTGAAAGAAGCCAAGGCCGAAACCCGAGAGACAACCAAAGAAACCACTGACTGAATTCGCACCAGGGGAGATATAAATCATGGCAAATAAAATTGTTGTCGATCCGGTTACCCGCATTGAGGGACATTTACGCATCGAGGCTAAAATTGAAAATGGCGTCATTACCGACGCCTGGTCAAGTGCCACCATGTTTCGCGGCGTGGAAACTATCCTTAAAAACCGCGACCCGCGCGATGCCTGGTACTATACTCAACGCTTCTGCGGAGTCTGTACTACCGTTCATTCACTAGCCTCGATCCGGGCCGTGGAAAATGCCCTGAATATCCAGATTCCGTTCAATGCCGAAATGATACGCAACATTATCATGGGAATCCAGAACGTTCAGGATCATGTTATCCATTTCTATCATCTCCATGCCCTTGACTGGGTCGATGTCGTATCGGCCTTGTCGGCGGATCCCGATAAAACAGCAGCTCTGCAGCAGAGCATCTCACCGTGGAAGTTGTCCAGCGCCAGTTATTTTCGCGGAATCCAGAATCGCGTTGGAGCCTTTGTGAAAACCGGCAAGCTGGGACCTTTTACCAACGGGTATTGGGGTCATGCGGCAATGAAATTGCCGGCTGAAGCCAACCTGATGGCGGTAGCCCATTATCTGGAGGCGCTTCAGGTACAGAAAGAAATCATCAAGGTTCACGCCATCCTCGGCTCAAAAAATCCCCATCCACAAACCTTCCTGGTCGGCGGCATGGCAATCCCTATCGACCCCAACAGCCAGAATGCCCTGAATGCCGATAAGATTGCCCAGATTCGCGGCTATCTTGCCATGGCCAAGGAATTCGTCGAGCAAGTCTATATTCCCGATGTGCTGGCAGTTGCTCCTTTCTATCTAGAGTGGGCTGGAATTGGTGGCGGACATAAAAACTATTTGTCCGTTGGTGATTTCCCCGAAGGACGCCGTGGTTATCCCCATGATTTCTGGATGCCTTCCGGGGTGATTATGGACGGCGACCTGTCCAATGTCATGTCCGTTGATCAACAGAAAATTACCGAATACGTGACCCATTCCTGGTATGAGTACAGCGATGGAGACAACGTCGGCAAACATCCTTACGAAGGGGAAACCAACTGGAAATATACCGGACCCAAGCCCCCGTACCAGTATCTGGATACCGACAACAAATACTCCTGGTCCAAGTCGCCACGCTATGATGACAAACCCATGGAAGTAGGTCCCCTGTCACGCATGCTGGTCGCCTACGCTTCAGGACACAAGGAGGTCACTGACACCGTCAATCTGGTTCTCGGCAAACTCGGTGTTGGTCCGGAAGTCCTGTTCTCTACCCTGGGACGAACCGCCGCTCGTGCGGTAGAAACCCTGATCATGATCAACAAGATGACCGACTGGCTGGATCTGCTGGTAGCCAACATCAAAACCGGTGACTACAGCATACACAACGGCGAAAAATGGGAGCCTTCGACCTGGCCCGCCAGCGCAAAAGGCTACGGTTTTCACGAAGCTCCACGTGGCGCCCTCGGTCACTGGATTGTCATTGAAAATCAAAACATCAAAAATTACCAGGCCGTCGTGCCGACCACCTGGAATGCCGGCCCACGAGATCCAGCCGGAGTTCGTGGTCAATATGAAGAGTCGCTGATCGGTACGCCGATTGCCGACCCTGAACGGCCGCTGGAAATCCTGCGGACAATGCACTCCTTCGATCCCTGCATGGCCTGTGCAGTGCACCTGTACGACGAAGGCGGTAATTTCGTATCTAAAGCTAAAATACTCTAGTGAGGCGTTATGGCTGAGATTACGGGAACAACCATTGATAAACATGAAGCGCCAGTCGAATGCGCGGTACGTCGTTATCTCTATATCTGGGAAGGTCAGATCCGAATCATTCACTGGATCAACTTTCTTTGCATACTGATCCTGTCAATAACCGGCTACTTTATTCACAACCCCTTTATGTCAGCGGATCAGCATCCGTACATCATGGGGCATATGCGCCACATTCATTATGTTTCCGGTGTGGTGTTCTGTGGTGGGGTTCTTGCCCGCATACTGGCGCTCTTTGTATTGAGCAATCGATTTGCCAGCTGGCGGGCCATTCCCAATCCTTTTAACAAAAAGGATCGAGAAACCTTCTTTGCTTATATCAAGTTTTATACCTTTTTAAGCAAGGATACCCCCCATGTTATCGGTCATAATCCAGTTGCTGTGGTAGCGTATATCTTTTTGTTCGGTCTCTTTTTGTTTCAGATTCTCAGTGGCTTCGCCCTTTGGGCTCAGGCGGATCCAAATGGAACCATGTATGCCCTGACCGGCTGGTTATTCGGTTTGATGAGCAATCAATGGGTGCGCTGGGTTCACTTTATGATCATGTTCATGATTGCCGGTTTTGTGATCAACCATATTTACAGTGTTATTCTGTTCGACTTCAAAACCAAGTCGGGAGAGATCAGCTCAATCTTCTCCGGTTGGAAACCGGATCGGCGCGACTGATGCCAACCTGCCAAAGGTTAACGGATATGGCGCAGCCATGAGTAATTTTCTGGTGCTGGGTCTTGGCAATCTGCTGATGAATGACGATGCTGCCGGATTGCGAGCTGCCTACGCCCTGCAGGATCGCTATCCCGGGCGGGAAAATTTTCAGATCGTCGATGGAGGAACCTTGGGGCTTGATCTTCTCGGGCACGTTGCCTGGGCAGACAAGCTCCTTCTTCTTGACGCTATCAACATCAATGAACCCGCCGGAACTGTTGCGCTGATTGCCGATGAGGATATCAATCCGATATTTTCCCAGCGTGTCTCCCCCCACCAGGTGGGTCTCAAGGATCTGCTCGAAGCAGCTGAGCTGATTGGTGACCGTCCCTACGATGTGGAACTGCTGGGTATTCAATATGATAACATCAACATGGAAATGACCCTTTCACCTCCGGTAGAGCGGGGGTTGCCTAAACTCATAGCTGCTGCCGCTGAGCGCATTGAGGCGTTTCTATTCCGTCATCCTTCCCATTGACTCTCTCCATGCAACCTGATCAGACTCACTGCACTTATATCGATTTAACGGGAAGTTATCGAATCCTTGTTAAAGGAACAGTTCAGGGTGTAGGTTTCCGCCCTTTTGTCTACCGCATAGCCCATGCTAACAACCTTTATGGAAGTGTTGCTAATACCCCCGCCGGGGTAGTCATTGAATTGTGTGGCTCTTCTGCCGATTTCAAACATTTCTGCCAACAATTAAGGGCAGATGTTCCACCTCTGGCGCAGATTGATTCGATTGCCATTAAAGAGATACCGGCTATTGACCATCAGCACAACTTCCGCATCCTCATTTCAACAGATGATTGCACAACAGAAACGCAGGTACCTGTTGACATCAACATTTGTGCCGATTGCCGACGCGAGCTGACCGATCCCGATGATCGACGTTACCAGTACCCGTTGATCAATTGTACCAACTGTGGCCCGCGTTACACCATTATCAGAGATCTGCCCTATGATCGCCCGGCAACGGCACTGGCGTCTTTTTCGTTGTGTGAAGAGTGTCAAAAGGAGTACCAGGATCCAGCCAATCGTCGTTTCCATGCCGAGGCTACGGCTTGTCCTGTGTGTGGTCCACAATTGACCCTGACCTCAGGCACCGGTGTGCTCGTGCATACGGATCAACCGCTACAAGCGGTTGCGGCATTGATACAACAGGGGAAGATCGTTGCCGTCAAAGGCATCGGTGGCTTTCATATTATCTGCGATGCCGGCAACAGGAATGTCGTTGCGCTATTACGCCATCGCAAACAACGTCCACATAAGCCCTTTGCCGTGATGGTGCGGGATATGACCATGGCAGAAAAATATGGTCACCTCAACGAACACAGCGAGACTCTGTTGACCAGTTTCCAACGTCCGGTGGTGCTGGTTCCGGATCAGGGGGGATTACCCTTCGAGGTTCATGGAGATCTCGACCGTATCGGCCTGTTTCTTCCCTATTCCCCACTGCACCTGTTGCTGTTTCAGTATCTTGATTGCCCGTTGATCGCTACCAGCGCCAATATTGCTGACCAACCGATTATCACCGACGCAGAAGTTCTGCGCGCGCGATTGGGAACAGTGGTCGATGCAGTGCTTGACGTTAACCGCGAGATCATCAACGGTTGCGATGACAGCGTCGTCACCCATGTGGACGGCCAGACCCTGATGCTGCGGCGCGCGCGTGGCTATGCCCCGGCAGCAATCAAACTACCGGCAACGCTACAGCAACGGGTGCTGGCAGTCGGTGCTGGTCTCAAAAGTACCATCGCCCTGGGATTTGGCGAACAGGCGATTTTAAGCCCGCATATCGGTGATCTTGACGGCGTTGCCGCAGATGAATATTTCCAGCGTTCCATTGCCACGTTCAAACGTTTATATGACTTTGAACCGGAGCTGATTCTGTGTGACAAGCATCCGGATTACCTGTCGTCACGGTGGGCCGCCCAGCAGAATATTCCGGTGCATCAGGTTCAACATCATCATGCCCATGCCTTGTCTGCTATGGTCGCCTGCGGTATGGGAGTGACCACCGAGATGCCGGCATTCTGCTGGGATGGCACCGGCTATGGTGATAATGGTACCTTATGGGGAGGAGAAGTTTTACAGGTCAGTTATCGCAACTATCAACGCCGCTACCATACTCGCCCGCTGTTACTCCTGGGAGGGGAGCAGGCCATCCGCGAACCACGGCGAATTGCTTTAAGTCTGCTTTTCGACCTTTATGGTGACGACGCCCTCAAACTCGACACTCCCGCAATCAGATCCTTCTCCAGGGAAGAACTGCTGCTGTTGCAGCGCATGTACACCCAACGGCTCAATGCCCCTTTGTCCTCTTCTGTCGGGCGTCTGTTTGATGCTGTAGCTTCTTTCCTGGGAATATGCCAGCAGTTATCTTTCGAAGGACAAAGTGGTATGTTGATGGAAAAGTATTACGACAGTGGTCTGGATATCTGTTATGGTTTTACCATTGATGAAGGGGTCATTGATTTGACACCGACTTTTAAAGTTCTGGTACATGAATCTGATCGGGGACGGGGGGTGACCGGTTTTATCAATATGCTGGTCGATATCATCATGACAATTATGGAACGGGAGCAGTCACCTGAAGCGCTGTTAACCGGCGGGGTGTTTCAGAACAGCCGCCTGGTGGAGGCTCTGTTTAAACAGGCTAAAAAGCGTAACGTCAAACTGCATATACCGCATAATGTTCCAGTGAATGACGGCGGCATCGCCCTGGGGCAAGTAGCGGCGGCGTTGCTAAGAGAGAATTAAACTGATCTGGATGTCAGTAAACAGAAAACTGGAGTGAAATGGATAACCAGATAAAACGATATCAGCCCTTTAAAGGAGCAAACCATGTGTGAGGAAATTCACAACCACACCCATCATGACGGTAACAGGTTAATCGTTGAGCCTCAGCAGAGCCTGCTCAGTAATAACGACCACCTTTCCGGGCATATCCGCAAGCGCCTCGACAGCCTGGGGATTCGCGGCATTAATCTGATGGGCTCTCCAGGCAGTGGCAAAACTGCGTTGCTCGAAACCCTGATCGATCAATACCCAGGGGATGATCTGGCGGAACTGGCGGTGCTGGAAGGGGACCTGGCGACCAATCGTGATGCCGACCGGATTCTCGCCAAGGGAGTAAAAGCGCAACAGATCACCACTGGTAGCGCCTGTCACCTGTCCGCATCATTGGTGGCCGAAGCCCTGATCGGGGTATCGCTGGAGGGAGTGAAAACCCTGTTCATTGAGAATGTCGGGAACCTGGTCTGTCCAAGCAAGTTTGCTCTGGGTACCCATATGAATCTGGTTGCCGTATCTATTCCGGAAGGGGATGACAAGCCGATAAAATATCCGGTGATGATCCGGGTGGCGGATGTTGTTGTTTTAACCAAGGCCGATCTGCTGCCCCATTTTGATTTCAATCTGGAGCGCTGCCGACAGGAGATTCATGAAATCAATCATCATGCGCAGGTGCTGGTGACGTCAGCGAAGAAGGGGGACGGGATCAGCGAATTGTGGCAAGCGTTGCTGAAATAAACTTGTCGCATTTATGGAGGGGGTTATTGAAGCTTTACAGTGCTGATTGGAGTTTATTTTATGTGTCTGGCTATACCATCAAAAATTGTCAGTATTGATCGCGATACCTGCATGGGGGAGATTGATACCATGGGGGTTACGCGTGAAGCGAATTTTTCTCTGATTGACGAAGAAATTACTGTCGGTGACTGGGTTCTGGTGCATGTTGGACTGGCCATCAGCCGCATTGATGCCGACGAGGCACAAAAAACCCTTGATGTGTATCAGGAGATTCTTCAGCTTCAGGACGGAGCGCTGAATGAAGGCGGCTGACACCCTGCTGCAGATGGTACGCAGCACTGACGCCATCCGGGCTTTTGCCAAACGTATTGAGATTGATGCCGCACAACTCAAAAAACCCTTGCGAGTCATGGAAGTCTGTGGCGGCCATACCCATGCCATCCTTCAGTACGGGCTGGATCAGTTACTGCCTCAGTCCGTCAAATTGATTCATGGCCCTGGCTGCCCGGTCTGTGTTTTGCCACAACACCGCATCGATGCCGCCATCAATCTGGCTTGGCGGCCCAACACCATTCTGGTGACGTTAGGGGACATGATCCGGGTGCCGGGAAGTCAGGGAATATCCCTTCAACAGACACGCGCTGCCGGTGCCGATGTTCGCTATGTCTATTCCCCTCTGGATTGCCTCGCCATTGCCGCTGACAATCCGGATAAGAACATCATCTATGTTGCTATCGGCTTTGAAACCACCACTCCCATGACCGCCCTGTTACTGGAGCAAACACAGAGCAAGCAGCTCAACAATCTCTTTTTCCACTGCAATCACGTGCTGGTACCTCAGGCAATGGAACGGATTCTGGCCGCCGGAGGCGCCGTCGATGCTTTTATCGCACCGGGACATGTCAGCGTCATGGCGGGCGCAAAGCAGTATCAACACCTGGCGGAAAAATATCGCACGCCGGTGGTGATCTCCGGCTTTGAGCCGGTTGATCTGCTCGATGCTGTTCTACGGATTATTAATCAGGTCAACAGTGGTGTCGCTGAAGTGGATAACGCCTACAGCCGCTTTGTCAAAACAGCCGGCAATCATAAAGCGCAGCAACTGGTCGCAACGTACTTCGAACCCCACGATGATTTCCTCTGGCGCGGCATCGGCAGGATTCCCGGCTCGGCTCTCAAGCTGCGCAGCACGTTTGGCGACCGTGATGCCGAGGTGCAATTCCCTGAATCCTGCCCCGCACCAACGGAAGAAAAACCCGGCAATTGCTTGTGTGGTCTAATTCTGATGGGGCTGGCGCAACCAACTGACTGCCCCCTGTTTGCCGATGGCTGTACCCCACAGAACCCGCAAGGGAGCTGCATGGTCAGTAACGAAGGGGCATGCGCCGCTTATTACAAATACCGGAGAGAATCATGACAGACACCATTCAATTGGCACACGGCTCCGGGGGGCTGGAAAACCAGCAGCTGATTCATGATCTGTTCTTTACCGCTTTTGATAATCCGGTGCTGGCCGCCGGTGAAGATGCTGCGCTGATTGAGGGTGGCAGGTTGGCCGTCAGTACCGACAGCTTTACCGTCAGCCCGCTGTTTTTCCCTGGTGGCGACATCGGCACACTGGCAGTTGCCGGAACCCTCAATGATGTCGCCATGCGCGGAGCCCGTCCGCAGCACATAACTGTCGCCTTCATTATTGAAGAGGGCGTAAAAATGAACATGCTGATCCGTATTATCAATAGCATGAGGGAAGAATTGGCCGTCAGTGGCGCTCAGGTTATCGCCGGAGATACCAAGGTCGTCCCTCGCGGGGTCATCGATCAGCTGATGATTAACACCACCGGTTTCGGCACCATTGTCAGCGATTGTAATACCCGACGCATCGCTGCCGGGGATCATTTGATTATTTCCGGCGACATCGCTCGCCACGGCGCCTGTATCTTTGCCGCCCGCGAGGAGATTGCCATCAAGGGTTTGACCTCCGATTGCTGCACCCTGTGGCCGGCCATCGCGCCGTTGCTGGAAGCAGGGTTGGATGTCCACGCCATGCGTGACGCCACCCGCGGTGGTATCAGCGCCGTCTTTAACGAATGGGCGCAGCAGACCGGGCTTAACTTCAACCTGCACGAGGATAATATCCCGGTCAGCTCCGAGGTACGCGGTTTTGCCGAGATATTGGGGATCGACCCCTATATTCTCGCTTGTGAAGGGGTGTTTGTTATGGCTGTTGCAGCGCAGGACAGCGCGGCCGTTATTAACCTGCTGCACCGCCATGGCCATCCCCGGGCAGCACTGGTCGGCGCAGTGGAAACGACGCAAGGCACAGCAACTGTCCTGCTCCATTCCGCCTACGGCACCAAACGCCGATTGGAATATCCCTCCGGAGAAATCCTGCCGAGGATCTGCTGATGCATGAATTTTCGATTGTTTCCTCTTTGCTTGATCTGGTTGAAGCGGATGTGCGTAAACACGAGGCCAAAGCGGCCACCAGGATCGTTGTGCGCATTGGCGAGATGTCCGGAGTGGTTGCCGAACTGCTGACAGAGGCTTTCCACGTCTGCAAGCGCGGCACCCTTGCCGAGCAGGCGGAACTGGTGGTTGAAAAACAGGAGGTGTTGATCAGTTGCGGTTGCGGTTACAAGGGGCCGATCAAAGACCGTCGCTTCATCTGCCCGGTATGTGGTACAGCGGATGTCGAGGCCACCGCCGGTGAAGAGATGATCCTCCAACAGTTGGAGATGGAGGTTGAATAGGCCGACACGTTTTAGAGCTGTGTCTTGATACCCCCAAGTGGGGGTTTGTCAATTTTTGCTGTCGTTGACCCTCTTTCCCATTGTGACACAGCGGGCAGGGCCGCAACCCCGCGGTCTTGATGTTGACATCGATATTAAACAGTTGGGCAGCGCATGCGTCGGCGCTACAGAACCGGCAGTTCGCGATCTTGGTATTGATCTTAAAAACCAGGCATTTGTGTCGCCGGTGACAACTGTTCTACCCCCTCAGGTACCGCAAACACAAACTCACTGTCAGCAGGATCGAGGTTCCAGCGCACATCAATAAAAGTAATCCGGGTCAGGTTGTCCTGCGGGTCGGTCACCTGGGTTGCCACCAGGGGAAAGACCTGGGGTTTACCCCCCTGCGAAGAAGCCTGAACCGCCTGATGATTGACAATAACTTCGATCTGCTTGAAAAACTGCGATGGGCGCTTAGGTGTCAGCAATAAACGATAATGCCCCGCTTCGTCACGGCGGCCATTGCCCCAATCGATATCAAAATTCTGCGCCAGATTTCCCAGTCCAGTGAAAAAAGCCGCTGGATTGTCACCATATTCGGCCTCAACCTGACCGACTTCGCTGACAATCACCTGACGGTTTTCCAGTACATACACCCACAGGGTTGAACCATCGGATAAAATCTGCTGCTCATTAGGCAACTGATAATCCCAGCGGAACATGGGCATGGCTGAACGGGTGCGCGATTCCGGCGGAAACTTGAACCATACTTTGCCCTCGCCACGCTGCATCCGGTCAATCGCCACCACCGTCGACAGTTGCACAAAATCTGCCGCAAAGTCACGAACCTGCTGCGACTCCGGCGTTGTTGCACGAAACGGAGTCTCCAGAGCCTCGATAACACTGGTTAATTCTTCATCCACTGCTGCACTTGCCGAACCGGTGAACAGTACCAGCCATGACAGCAAAAAAACACACCACTTCATTTGTTAGGCTCCTTATCGCTTCGTGTTCAGACACAATAACATTTTATTATCATACCTGTGTACGAGTCCCGGAATTGTTTTCATCAGACAGGGGAGGGCGGGGGATTATCAGCGTCGTACAGACTGATAAAAATTCCACCTCTGGCATCGCAACCTTCACGTGTAGCGGCAACCAGTGTCATTGGTAATGCGTACACAATAACATTGGACTTGTCCTCGTCATGGCAGGGAAAATCCATATACAGGGCAGGGAGGCCCGGCAAGCCTCCTCGTCCACACAGTGACTCCAGCGCGCCGAGAAAAGCTGAAGCAACGATATTACCTGCTTCTTTTAACGCCGATCGGGCAACTTCATTAAAAACCGGCATAGTCGCGGGCTCCCCCACAAGAATGGTGGCAAGTTGCTGTGCTGATCTGGTGTCGAGATTCAGGGCAAATGTGCCGGAGAATCTGCCGGACAAGCTTAAGCTAACCTCGACACCATCACAGCGCAATTGGTGCTGATAAATGCGAGCCGCCGCCGATGAGTGGATAAACTCCTGGCCTTCGAGTGCCAGTGATCCCTGTGGTAGCATCCGTGCGAAGGTTTCCAGCGAAGAACGCACGCCTGCTTCGATCAGATAACTGTCCATGGTTATTTCATTTGCCCCGCCGGCAATCATCATACCCCTTTTTTGCGGCGCTCGAGTAATGATTGTAGGTCCAAAAGAAACACCACCCGGCCATCACCGAGGATAGTTCCGCCGGCACAACCGGAAACCTGATCAAAAGGGGGGGCCAGGCGCTGAACAAAAACTTCCTGCTGACCGATCAAACGATCGACAACCAGACCAACACGCCGCCCCATCACTTCAGACACCACCAGGGGAATCGATTCTTTTTTGGGGCCCTTGGTTTGGTTGAGCATTTTTCGCAGTGAGAGAAGAGGGATAAAAACATCCTGGAAATGAACCATCAGTTGTTTGCCGCTGCTGTGGATTTCCTCAGGATTAACTTCAATGGCTTGAATAACGCGGGTGATGGGGATCGCCAGGCGCGCACCGGCCGATTCAATCAACAAGACACGGATAATCGCCAGCGATAGTGGCAATTTCAGCGTGATGCTGGTGCCCTGTCCCGGAGTTGAATCGATCAAAACCAATCCGCCAATCCCCTCAATAGCAGTTTTAACGACATCCATACCGACTCCACGACCGGAAATACCGGTAACCCTGTCTGCGGTTGAAAACCCGGGTTGGCAGATCAACTGATAGAGATCGTAATCCCGCACTGTTTTTGCCAGGGCACTGCTCAGGAGTCCTCGCTCCAGGGCGATACGACGAATGATCTGCGGCTCAATACCACCGCCATCATCCATCACTTGCACCAGAACCTGATCGCGATCACGCCAGGCCTTAAGGCTGATAACTCCTTCTGCCCTATCCCTGAAGCCGTGATCAACGGCATTGCGTACCATGTGGGTCAAAGGATCAACAAGTTCTTCAACAATAGCGCGATCTATCTCAATATCGGCACCATCGGTCTGTAGCTCAATCTTTTTGGAATTGCTGCGTGCCAGATCGTGGACGATGCGCGACAACCGGGAAAACAGTGCCCGTAACGACACCATCCGCACCTGTAATACCTGGTGATGTAGATTCTTGACCAGGCGCGACAACTGACCGACTCCATCGTCAAGGTCTTTTAAGTCTCGCTCTTTAAGGGCGTTCTGCAACTGATAGCGGGTAGTAATCAATTCGCCGGTCAGGTTAATCAAATGATCAAGTCGCTCGGTACTGACACGCACGCTGGCGCTCTTCTGTGGCCGTTCACCCAGGCCTGGGCTGTTCGCCGGTTTGGGAAATGAAATTTCCTCGACCTCACTATACTGTGATAGCTGCTCATGGATTGCCTGCATTGCCAGCCGGGGACGTAACTGTACCAACAGTCGCCCGTCGACCTTGTCCGTGAGAATCTGTTCGAGTGTCGGCCAGGATTTCAGTACAACGCCAAAATCGCCGCATCTTTTCAGCAGAACCATCAATCGTGGCGCCGTTACCGGTACCGTATCGGCGAGGACAATCTGCACCAATACCGGCTCTGCAGCATCCGCCTGACAACTTTCTTCTTCCGGCAGATTGTTGTTCTGTTCCTGGCTGACAGATCGTTCCGTATGCAACCTGGTGTTCAACGCCTGAAGATAAGACTCTACACTGCGTTCCGGACGTTCCTGACTGATATCATCGTGCAGCGCCTCCAGCAGGTCGACCCCAGCCAGCATCTGATCAATTTCGGTTGCGCAGATAGAACCCCGCTTGCGACACAAATCCAGGTCATCTTCAAGACGATGCGCCAATCGGGCTGTTTCTTCATATTCCATGGTCGCAGCCATCCCCTTAATGGAGTGGGCTTCGCGAAACAGAGCATCGATTTCCTGACGGCTGTCCGGGTTACTGTCAAGACGCAGTAATATGTCGGACATGGCCTGAAAATGCTCCGCCGCTTCGACCAGGTACATGGCGCGATATTTTTCTCTATCCATCATTTTATCCAGTGCTTTTAATCAATCCGTTCAACTTGCTATAACCCGTTCGGCTACCTCAAGAACCTGCTCACTCTGAAACGGCTTGACGATAAAATCCCGGGCTCCTGCGCTGATAGCATCAAGGATCAGATGCTTCTGCCCCAATGCGCTGCAGACGACGACCCGGGCCTCCGGTTCCGACTGCAGGATTTTTTTCAACGCATCGATCCCTCCCAGGACAGGCATCACGATATCCATGGTGACCAGATCCGGACGCTGCTGTTCATACATAACCACTGCCTGTTCACCATTCTCAGCTTCACCAACAAGCTCCCACCCCGCCTGGGTAAAAATATCGGTCAGCATATTGCGCATAAAAAGCGCGTCATCAACAACCAGAACTCGTCCGGGCATATTGGTCTCCTCAGGTTATACAGGCTGTTTCTATCGCCGCCACCACATAAGT
>JAGYPB010000150.1 GCA_018399135.1 Deltaproteobacteria bacterium
TGGGCGGCGGGTAACCAGGTGTGCAGGGGGAACATCGGCACCTTGACGGCAAAAGCCAGGGCACAACCGAGGAAAATCCAGGCCTGGAAGGTAAAGCTGAAACTGTGCTCCATCAGCTCAGGAATAAAGAAACTGCCGGTCTGAACATACAGGGCAATAATTGACGCCAGAAAGAAGATACTGCCGGCAAAGGTGTAGAGAAAGTACTTGATCGAGGCGTAATCCTTGCGCGCTCCGCCCCAGATGGCGATCATCAGGTACATGGGAATCAGCATCGCTTCCCAGAACAGGAAGAACAACAAGGTGTTCAGGCTGACGAAAACGCCGATCATGGCGGTTTCAATGACCAGCAGAACGAACATGAATTCGCGCATCCGTTCCTTGATATAACTCCAGGAGCAGAGCACACACAAGGGCATGACCAGGGTGGTCAGCAGCACCAGCAAGACGCTGATCCCATCGACCCCGACCGCATAATCGAGCCCCAGTGCCGGTAACCAGTGACGCACTTCGACAAACTGGTACAGGGCTGTTGTGCGATCGAACTGCGTATACAGGGGCAGGGAGGCCAGTGCCGTTGCCACAGTAACGCCCAGCCCCCAGCGCAGCTGCGCCTTGTCACTCTTAAACAGCAGACCCACCACCGCACCGATCAGCGGCAACAGCAGCAGCACGGAGATGATAGGGTAGTTCAGTTGATTAACAATCAGATACTGTTCCACGATCGTTCCTTGGGTGTAGGGGCAAAAAAAGGATGTCTTCCCCAGGGCGACGCATGCGTCGCCCCTACGTGTTGTCTAACGTCTTACGTGCCGGCAGGTGCCTAAATAAAAATGACCACCACCAGCACCACCACCACGGCAATCACCCCGGCGGCAATATAATGTTGAATCTTCCCGGTCTGAATCTCACGGACGCTGTTGCCGCCGGCGACGATGTTGCGGGCGGAGCCGTCGATGGTCCAGTCGATCCCTTCCTTGTCGAACCAGGAGAAGGCACGGGCCAACGCCATGGTCAGGCGCAGGCCGATATTCTTGTAGACGTTGCTGACCCATTCATTCGTTGAGACAATCGGACCCCTGGCGAAATTAACAAAGCGCACCGAGCCTTTACGATAGAACCAGTCGAGATCGAGGTTGGATACATCGTGGGGCTT
>JAGYPB010000151.1 GCA_018399135.1 Deltaproteobacteria bacterium
GATGATATGGATGCAGGGCGCCTTCTAGAAATATTGGTCAGTTACAATCGCTTCTGGACGACAGGACATGTCGAAGCAGGGATTGGTCGGGATTTACTATCTCGATGTTTGTCTCAGGTCGATACGAAGGAAATCGTTGTCCTGAAAGGGGTGCGTCGCTGCGGCAAGTCCACACTGTTGGCGCAAATGATGGATGCTCTGCTTGGCAAGGGCATTCCGCCCCGGCAGCTGTTACGGGTTAACCTGGAAGAACCACTTTTTGCCGTCGAAGCGTCGGTAGAATTGCTCGAACAGATCTACCGCACCTGGCGGGAACGGATTTGTCCGGAAGGGAAGGGCTATCTTTTCCTTGACGAGATTCAGAATATTTCTGGTTGGGAAGGGTGGGTTCGTGGTCGCAGTGATACCGAGGATGTGAAGATCTTTGTCACCGGTTCCTCGGCACAGATGCTATCCAGGGAGATTGGCACCAAGCTGACCGGCCGCCAGGTTTCGTTCGAGGTCTATCCACTTTCATTCAGTGAATATTTGCGATTTAAAGATGTCAAAGTTCATTCAGAACTTGAATATGTTGCAGAAAAGACACTGATTCGTCATCACTTTTATGATTACCTCAAGTACGGCGGTTTTCCAGAAGTTGCCCTCAAAGAAAATGACGAGGATCGGGAGATTTTGCTGAAAAACTACTTCGAGGATATTCTCTACCGGGATATTGTGACCCGCCATGAGATTCGTGATGTAGCCAACCTGCGAAACTTAGCCGTCTTTCTGATGACCAACAATACCCGAAAGATCAGTGTCAATAAGCTCAAAAATAACTTTTCCATTTCTCAAGATAAGACCGAAAATTATCTCTCTGCGATTCTTGAAAGCTACCTGACGTTCCAGTTACAGAAATTCAGCTGGTCTCTCAAAAGTGTCCAGAGAGCCGGGTTCAAGCCTTACGCTATTGATACTGGGTTGCGCAACCGGGTGGCATTTTCCTTTTCGGCCGATGCCGGGCGTCTGGCCGAGAATGTTGTTCATAATCATCTGCATCGTTGCCATGAAGACGTTTTTTTTGGCGAAGATGACGGCGAAACGGATTTCCTTGTCAAGGAAGGT
>JAGYPB010000152.1 GCA_018399135.1 Deltaproteobacteria bacterium
TCGGAATAATTTGTTGGTAAGGGCGTGATTGATCACGCCCAATATAAACGCGTACTGCGTATTCAATGACCCGGGCGCAATGAATTGCATCCCTACGGTTGATATTCACTATTGTATCTGTTCAGCACCGGATCGGGAATCCTATGTCAAGGGACGCTTTTCGTCATCCAAGGACGACAGCTGAATAGTTACTCAATATTTTGTATTCCATTTAAAAGGATAGTTTTGCAATTTCCACAATAGTGTTAATCTCTGAGTGAACTAAGTCCATCAGCTGGAAGTGCTCATGGAAACCGTCAATATTCACCAGGCTAAAACCAACCTGTCGCGCTTGATCGAAAAAGCCGTCAACGGGGAAGATTTTATCATCGCCAAGGCCGGCAAGCCGTTGGTCAAGGTAACCCGGATCACTCATGCATATGAAGAAGGCTGTTGAAATCAGAGAAGAATATGATTTTAAAAATGCCCGCCGCGGAGCGATTGTGCCGGCACAAAGCGGGAAAACCCGGATCACTATACGCATTGACGATGATGTGCTTGACTGGTTCCGGCATCAGGCTGATCAGGATGGCGGTGGGCAATATCAACGATTGATCAATGACGCCCTGCATCATTATATCAGCGAACATGAGCGTCCTATTGAGGAGGTCATTCGGACTGTTGTCAGAGAGGAGTTGGATAGGGCGGCAGGGTAGGCAAAATTATTGCCCGAAGCACCCGGTCAAGCTATGATGACACCCTGACATTGAGATCATCGGCAAAATCACAAGGAGGCGGGAACCATGACCAACAACGAGTATGCCCGACTGGAGCAACTGTTCAAAACGCAAGCAGCTGAGTGGGATGAAAAATTTGCCCGGCATGCGTCGGCATTGGATGAAAAGTTTGCCCGGCATCTGTCGGCTATCAGTGAAAGTTTTGACCATAAAATTGGCTTGATTGCTGATGGACATATCACCCTGCATCAGGCCATACAGGATTTAGCAAGAAAAACCGACGAGCGGTTTGATC
>JAGYPB010000153.1 GCA_018399135.1 Deltaproteobacteria bacterium
CTTGAACTGCTGCTGGAACCAGTCTGGGAGTTTTCTTGTTCCGTGTCCGTAAAGCGTTAGCGTCTCCCCTCCCATACTCAGGTAGTGGGCAAATCCTTTTAAGGCTAAAGCGCTTTTCCCACCGACATGGACTTTGACGCCGTTGGCCTGAAGCGATGCCACAGCTCCTGCTTTGGTGAGCTTATCTCCCGCCCGAAGGTAATAGCCACTCCCCAAATGCGTTAACCAGCCCTTCTGAACATAGTGGTGTGCGAGCTGACGGGATACTCCAAACCCTTTCAGATGGCTCGTCGAGACAGCCATCCCCTGAGGTAGGCTAAAAAGGGCTTTTTTTAATATTTCGCTGGAATGTAAAGCATCATTTGACATTTTACGCTCTATTCTAATTTAATTAAGTGTGTTTTCCGTCTACACGATATTTAAAATAAGCATATAAGTAAAGTGATACTTGACATTGTTGCAATGTTTTGTGTGAATTTTACAGCAATGGTGTCTCCGGGCGTAAACCATTTTACCCGTAATCCCTGCATCCCCAGCCAAGCCCTTTATTCAAGATAAAATTATGATTCCCTTAAGAGTTGCCATGTTGGCAAGAAAGGAGTCGGTCATGAACAAAGGGATGCGCGTTGGATATGCAAGGGTCAGCACAGCTGGACAGAAACTGGATCTTCAACTGGAACGTCTTGCCGATTGTGATCGGGTATTTCATGAAAAGGTTTCAGGAAAATCCACCAGGAACCGGCCAGAATTGCAAAACGCTTTGGACTTTGTTCGGGATGGCGATGTCTTCGTGGTCACTAAATTGGATCGTCTCGCCCGATCCGTTGTGGACCTCGCCAATATCGTTCAAAAGTTTGAGGGCAAAAATGTCGATCTGGTGGTGTTGGACCAAGGAATTGATACGACGTCGATCTATGGCCGGCTGCAATTTAATATTCTTGCCGCCATCGGAGAGTTTGAAAGAGGAATTATCCGCGAGCGCTCTGCCGAAGGCAGAATGCGCGC
>JAGYPB010000016.1 GCA_018399135.1 Deltaproteobacteria bacterium
AAATGATGGTTGGGGCGAGACACCAGCCCAACCACAGAAAAAGATTGCCGCCAAACAACCCATCGCTCTGGATGATGATGAATTTGGCAAGTACTAGCTGATTGCCTGGCGACTGCAAGTCGCAAAGCAAAAGCCTCCTCTCCCATTGGTGGGAGAGGGGCCGGGAGGGGTCATATTCTGACAATGTGAACTGTCAACCGCCCAAAGCCACTCAGGTGAGGAATTATGAGCCAGCGTAAAACCCGGATATTGATTGTTGAGGATGAGCCGGCTCACGCCCAGGTGTTACAACGCAATTTGCTTGCAAGCGATACCGTCACGGTTGAGCTGGTGATATCCATTGCTCAGTACGTTGAGGCCATCTCGGTTCTGTCTCCGGACATTGTTCTGCTGGATCTGAATCTGCCGGACGGCTCCGCCATTGAATTGCTCAACAACGTTGAGATTGAATGGCCGGTTCTGATCATGACCGCTCAAGGTAATGAAGAACTGGCTGTTGCGGCCCTGAAGGCCGGAGCTCTTGATTATATCGTCAAAAGCCCTGAATCCTTTGCGGCGATACCGCGGATCGTCGAACGTTCCTTGCGTGAGTGGAATATCCTGCAAGAGCGCCAACAGGCCGAAGAACAGGCTGAGGGGGCCCGTCGTGAATGGGAAACAACCTTTAACGCCATGAGTGACGTGGTGACTATTCATGACCGTCAGATGCGCATTGTGCGCGCGAATAAAGCAGCCTACCAGTTAACCTGTGCGTTACCCGGAACATTGATCGGTGAGCGCTGTTGCGAAGCATTGTGGACAGAATCGGCTGTCTGCGTTGAGTGCTCCCGGGCCAAAGCCATCCGGAATGGAACCCCTTATTCAGAGACAGTTACCCATCGGCGCTCCGGCAAGGTCTTTGAAATTACCACAACACCCTTTCCAGCTGACAGCGAAGAAGATTATTACATCCAAATTGCCAAGGATGTGACCACACGGATAGAATATGAAAAACAACTGCAACATCAGGCCACCCACGATCACCTGACCGGACTGGCCAATCGCATGATGTTGGAAGATCGACTCGGTCAGGCCATCAAACAGGCGCAGCGTAGCAATCGCCTGGTGGCGATCCTGTTGCTCGATCTGGATCGCTTCAAGAATGTGAATGACGGTTACGGCCATGCCACCGGGGATGAACTGCTATGCCTTGTTGCGGCCCGCCTGAAATTAGCCGTGCGCCAGACAGACACGGTAGCTCGACTGGGCGGTGATGAATTTGTTGTCATGTTGACCAATGTTGCTGATCTCGAAACCGTGCAGACGATAACAGCAGCTATCCTGAAATCCCTGGCGAAACCCTACCAGATCAGAGGGCGAAATTTTAACCTGACCGCCAGTGTCGGTGGCAGTATCTACCCCCATGACGGCAGTGAGGGTCCTAACCTGATCCGCAATGCCGACATTGCCATGTATCAGTCAAAAAAACAGGGGAACCATTTTTCGTATTACTCAGAAGCAATGAACCGTCATGTTGTCGCCTCGCTGGAAATGGAGAACGATTTGCATCAGGCCCTCGCCTTTGACGAGCTGTGTTTGCACTATCAACCCAAAGTTGATCTGACAACCGGCCGCATTGCCGGCTGTGAAGCTCTGCTGCGCTGGAACCATCCGCGACAAGGGATGGTATCGCCCGGCATGTTTATTCCTCTGGCTGAGCAGACCGGTCTGATTGTTCCTATTGGGGCCTGGGTGCTGAAAGAAGCGTGCCGTCAGAGTGTGGCCTGGCAGGCGCAAGGACTGCCACCGATTCCGATGGCCGTCAACCTGTCAGCCCGGCAGTTCCGCCAGGGCGATCTGGCGGCTACGGTCAGGACGGAACTGCAGCGCCACAGGCTGGATCCCGGCATGCTTGAACTGGAACTGACCGAGAGCATGATCATGGAACATGCCGATCGTGCCAGCAGTATCCTGCATGAACTTAAACATCTTGGGGTCTCCCTAAGCCTGGATGATTTTGGTACCGGCTACTCCAGTCTCAATTACCTGCGCCGTTTTCCGGTTGACTGTCTGAAAATAGATCAATCCTTTATCTGTGATGTAACAACTGACCCGTCCGGAGCGTCGGTTGTTACCAGTATTATCGACATCGCCCACAACCTCCAATTGACGGCGATTGCCGAAGGGGTGGAAACCCGGGATCAACTGGACTTTCTTGTGGCTAACCAATGTGATGCCATGCAGGGATATCTCTTCAGCAAACCCCTGCCGGCAGCACAGTTTTCCCAGCTGTTGAGAGAAGGCGTCTGTTTAAATGACCTGTTATACGTAACCTAGAACAGAGAAACAGCTTCGTTCCGGGAAAAATATCGCGGGTCATCTTCTGACGACTGGACAATAATAGATAAAGCCGCCCCTTGTATGGGGTGCTGAATGTACGGAATGTACTGAATCGTTACACATCCTTTTGCGTCACTGCGTTGCTTGCAGCAGGCACTATTGTTAATGGCAGGAATTTCTCATGAAATGTTCTCTTTGGCCGGATTCGATCAAAACCAGGGTTACCTTGAGTGCCCTGGGGGTTTTTCTGGTGAGCTTGTGGATACTGGCGTTTTTGACCACACGCATCCTGGAGCGGGACATCAGCCAACTGGTCGCAGATGCCCAGGCTTCTGCGACCAATCAAATGGCCTTGCTGATCGACAGAGAACTGCACAGCCGGTTAGCGGCGCTCGAGCACAAAGCTGCCCTGATTAGCAGCGATCTGATGGCGGATTCTGCCGCCCTGCAGAATTCTCTTGACCAGCGCACGTTGCTGAAAAGCTTTTTCAATGTCAGTGTCCTGGCAGTTAACCGCGAGGGCATCGGCATTGCCGATTCCCCATATCTGCAGGAACGGATCGGTATCAATTACCGTGAACGGGTCGATGCTTTTGCTGTTGCGCTGGATGAAGGGCAAGCCAGTATTGGCAGTCCGTTGAGGGGTTTATCTACCGGCCAACCCCTGATTCCTCTGGCGGTACCCATTCGTAACCATGCCGGAGAAGTAATCGGTGCCTTGGGTGGGGCGATTGATCTGAGCAAGCCGAATTTTTTTGA
The DNA here is from genome assembly GCA_018399135.1 of Deltaproteobacteria bacterium. Classification (GTDB taxonomy): domain Bacteria; phylum Desulfobacterota; class Desulfuromonadia; order Desulfuromonadales; family Geopsychrobacteraceae; genus Pelovirga. Next base: position 3,079 of record JAGYPB010000016.1, read on the forward strand.
TGATCTCACTGCTCAGGCCTATGGGCGCACCGGCTACTATTCGGTGATCTCCAAAAGTCGAAGGATGGTCGTCACCTCATCCAATCCGGATCTGATTATGGCTGAGCTGCCACCGCCTGGAGTAAGCCTGGCCCTGGATCGTGCGATCCGGGGAGAAGAAGGAAGTGAACGTTATACTACGACGCAAGGTATCGACTCATTGGCGACAGTCCGGAGTCTGGAAGTCACTGACTGGTTTATCGCGACAATAACACCGATCAGCGAGGCTTATCTGCCGATCAGGGACATGCAGCGGCGTATGACTCTGATTACCCTGGTTGTCACTGTGCTGGTGGGCAGCATCGTCTGGTGGATTTTACAGCGTCAGTTAAAGCCATTGCTTTCCACCGTTGATGTTCTGGAACAGATGACACAACAGGATCAGACCTGGACAAACCTCCCCTTGACAGGAGGTAACGAGATCAACAGACTGATTGGTTCATTTAACCGCCTGTTGCATGTTGTGATCGAGCGGGAACAAGAAAATAAACGCTTTAAAACCATGGCAGATAATGCTGTTTATGGCAGGGCCATGGCTGACATGGAAGGGAATCTGGTCTATATCAACCGGTTTTTTGCAGAAATTCACGGCTATACTCCTGCTGAGCTGCTTGGTAAGAATCTGTCGATATTTCATACATCAAGCCAGCTTGAACATGTCGATAATCTGGTCAGCCAATTACGCCAGGATGGCTACTTTTCTCCCTCCGAGGTTTGGCACGTCCATCGTCATGGGACGGAATTCCCCATGCTGATGAGTGCGATTACGCTCAAGGATGATGATGGCAATCCCCAATATCTGACAACATCAGCGGTGGATATCACAGATCAAAAGCGGGTTCAATTGGCGCTGGAGTTAAAAAACACAGAGCTGGAACAGTTCGTGTACGGTGTTTCCCACGATTTAAAAAGCCCGCTGGTGACAGTAAGGGTATTTGTGAGCATCTTGAAGCAGGATCTGCTGAAGGGTCATTATCAACAAATTAACGACGATCTGAACTATATCGACAAGGCTGCGGACAAGATAGGGCAGCTCCTCGATGCCCTGCTCCAATATTCGCGCATCGGCAGATCCGATGCCCCCGCTCAACCCTTGTCGGCGGAACAATCACTTCAGGACTGTTTAGCTGCTCTGGCAGGTATCTTACCCCAACATCAAGTTCAGGTGTTGACCAGTGAATTGCCACAGCTGTTATATGGTGATCCCCTGCATTTTGGACAGATCTGGCAGAACCTGATCGAAAACGCTGTTAAGTATCGGGGCGATCAACTGCATCCCCGCATTGAGATCGGGGCAAGGCATGAAGGGCCAGATGTTGTTTTTTATGTCCGCGACAACGGGATGGGGATAGCGCCTGAACACAGGGAACGCATCTTTAATCTGTTCTCCCAACTCAACCCGGAAAGTGACGGCAGTGGTCTGGGGCTGGCCCTGGTGAAAAAGATCGTTACCAACTATCAGGGGCGCATCTGGGTTGAATCGGAAGGGGCAGGAAAGGGCAGCTGTTTTATGTTGACCCTGCCAGGGGCATTGATTCATGTTAAGGAGGCCACCTGACATATGAAAAATCAGGGTCATATTGCTTGAAACCTGTTCCCGGACCAGTTTTGCTGATACAGTGCTCTGTGTCGCGAGCATCGGTCACAGAATCAGATCAACAGGAGGGAATGCTATGAGCAACAAGCAAGAAAACTCCGAAAATCTGCCTATTTCCTCCTCTCCGCAGTATCGCCAGCACGATATCCTTCCACATGAGTCAGTACAATTTCTCAAATCTGTCATAGATGGTCTGTCTGATAATATCGCAGTTCTCAACGATCAGGGTGATATTCTCCTTACCAATGAGTCGTACCGCATTTTCGCAGCAAAGAACGGGTTAGATCCAAACAATTTTTGCAGGAGCACCAACTACCTCTCGGTCTGTGAAGCCGCAGCGGGTGAAGATGCTGCAGAAGCAAGACTCTTTGCAAAGGGAATTCGTGAGGTCATTGCCGGCAAAAGTCAGTTATTTGAACGGGAGTATTCCTGTCATGCGCCCGATAAGAAACGGTGGTTCATCGGACGTGTTTCGCCCTTTACCTTTCAAGGTCGTTTGCAGGTCATCGTCGCTCACACAGATATCACTGCGCTCAAACAGGTGGAAGCCGCTTTACGAAAGAACCAGAATTTGCTTAACACTACCCAGCGATTGAGCCGGATCGGTGGCTGGGAGTGGCATATCGACACCCAAACCATGTATTGGACAGAAGAAACGTATCGGATCCATGGTTTTATGCCTGGGGAAATAGATCCGGACGCTCTGGGACACATCAACATAAGCGTGGCATGTTATGAACCGGATGCCCGATCAATTATCATGGATGCCTTTCAACGTTGTGTGGCGCAAGGGGAACCCTATGATCTGGAACTACCTTTCACAAACGTAAAGGGAGCCAAATTTTGGGTTCGCACCATCGCACATCCGGTGATTGAAAACGGAAAGGTTGTCAGGGTCATCGGCAACATTGTCGATATCACCGAGCGCAAACGGCGGGACAACGAATTGCGGGTTGCGCGGGAACTCTCTGAATGCATTATTGAGGATAGTCCGGTTGCCATCACCATAGTGAGCCGCGATGGCAAGATTGTTTTTGCTAATCGTCACGCCGAACAACTTTTCGGTCTGGAAAAATCTACTATTGGAACCCTCTGCTACAATGACCCAGAGTGGCAGATCAGTGATATTGACGGATCACCCTTTGTCGATAAGCGCTTACCCTTTCATCAGGTGGTGGCGACCGGGCAGCCAGTTTATGACATCCAGCACGCCATTACCCCGCCGGATGCACCCCGGAAAATCCTCAGTATCAATGCAGCACCCCTCCACGATGAACAAGGTCGAATCGACCGGGTTGTATGTTCGATCCAGGATATCACCGAACGCCGGCAGGCGGTGGAGCATTTACAGAAGTACCAACAAATTATCTCTTCGACCTCAGAAGGCATTTCCCTTCTGGATAAAAATTATTGTTACGTGATTATCAATAAAGCCTACGAGACATTTTCCGGAAAGAAACAGGGGGAATTGATCGGGCACAGCATTGCGGAATACCTGGGAGAAACCGTTTTTCTAGAACATGTCAAACCTCAATTTGATCGCTGTTTAAAAGGAGAAACTATCAGCTATCAGGATTGGTTTGAATATCCCGCTCTGGGCAGGCGTTTTGTTGAAGTGATGTATTTTCCGTATATCGACGCAAAGGGAGAGATTGCCGGGGTAGTGGCCAGTACGCGAGATATCACCGAGCGCAAACAGGCGCAAGAGGCCCTGCGTGAGAAGGAACGGCTGATCAGCAGTGTCTTCCGCAGTGCTCCGGCCGGTATTGGCCTTGTCGCTGATCGGGTGTTGAAGGCAGTTAACAGCAGACTGTGTGAAATGACAGGGTACAAAGAACAGGAGCTGGTCAATCAGAGTGCCCGGAAACTTTATCCTGATGATGAGAGTTTTGAATATGTCGGTCGGGAGAAATATGCCCAGATAGCAGATCGGGGAACGGGGGATGTGGAAACACAATGGCTAAGAAAAGACGGAACGATTATTGATGTTCTGCTCAGTTCGACACCGATCAACCTGAATAACTGGTCCGAAGGGGTGACTTTTACCGCCCTGGATATGACCGAGCGGAAAAGGGTGGAAAAGTCTTTACAACAAAAAAACCAGGAGATAGAGCAATTTGTCTACATCGTTTCCCATGACCTGAAAAGTCCCCTGATTACGGTGCGAACGTTCATTGACATTCTTCGAAAGGATTTGCTTGAAGTTAACCGGCAGAGCATTGACGAAGACATCAACTTTATTGACAAAGCCGCCGACAAGATGAATTTGCTCCTTGAAGCCCTGCTGAAATATTCACGTATCGGCAGAAAGGAGGTTCCACCCCAAACGCTGTCAGTCAGCCGTCAGGTGGAACAGTGTCTAATCGCTCTGGGGGGTATCCTGCCCCAACATCAAGTTCAGGTGTTGACCAGTGAATTGCCACAGCTGTTATATGGTGATCCCCTGCATTTTGGACAGATCTGGCAGAACCTGATCGAAAACGCTGTTAAGTATCGGGGCGATCAACTGCATCCCCGCATTGAGATCGGGGCAAGGCATGAAGGGCCAGATGTTGTTTTTTATGTCCGCGACAACGGGATGGGGATAGCGCCTGAGCACAGGGAACGCATCTTCAATCTGTTCTCCCAACTCAACCCGAACAGTGACGGCAGTGGTCTGGGGCTGGCCCTGGTGAAAAAGATTGTTACCAACTACCAGGGGCGCATCTGGGTTGAATCGGAAGGGGCAGGTAAGGGCAGCTGTTTTTATTTTACGCTGCCGGGGGCTGTAGTCAATCAGGATCCGGGGTGATAACTGGTGAAAAAGCAAAATCCCGTTGTACACTCTGGCCAATGTGGCCAAAACCGATGAATTGTTAAAGGATATTTTTCTCTAGACCTTTTTTACCCTTTCATTTCAGATAAAATTAATATAATCTTATCTGCTGATCGTCCACATCTTGATCTGGTTGACTGAGTTGTGAGTTTTACCGCTGACCTTTGATTGACGTCTGGTGATCTAATGCAAACACAGAATTCCCTCGTCTACTCCCCGCTGGATTCTGACAGCAATGGTGGTTCTGGTTCTGTTGTTGGTCAGCGCCGGGGTCTGGTTTTATCAGAGCCAGAAACAAGCCATGCGTCAGGTGATGATCGGGATCTTCTGCTGTGGCCCAGCTCAAGGTGGATCAGTTGGTGTCTTGGCGTGCGGAGCGACTCGGCAATGCTGAACTGATCATCAGCAGTAAGCCTTTGCTGCGTTCGATTGCCAGCTTCCTTACCCTCCCAGGAACAAAGCCGTGAATTTATCCGGTCACGTTTTACGAGCTTCCAGGCAAATCATCATTATCAGGATGTCGTCTCCTTGACTCAGCCGGTTCGATTCGATTAACCATGGCCGGGCGCGACAGGGTGCTGTCCAACTGTTGCGTTGATATGCTTTATAACGCCCTGGCACAACGGCGTCCGCTGTTCACCCATATCTATCCAGATCCTATGACTGATGAGCCCTATCTGACAGTGGTTGCGCCCTTTACTCCGATACCAGCCGAGACCATGGGCGCGGTTTTGTTGATCAGCGATATGCGCGAGCAGCTTTCTCCATCATTGGGTGGCCGCTTCCGAGTGACACCGCTGAAGCCTATATCGTGAGCGCGACGGGGATGAGGTGCAGGTGCTGAGTGATGTGCGCTATCGTGATAATGCGCCCATGAATCTACGTATTCCCCTGCAAAAACCAATGATCCGGCAGTAGCGGCGGTACTTAGTCATCAGGGTATTTTTTGAGGGAAAGGACTACCGCGGCGTGCATGTAGTCGCGTCAGTGTTACGGTGCCTGATTCCCTGGTTTATTGTGTTAAAAAAGATGGTGGAAATTTTGCCGAATGGCCATTCGCGCGCTGATGATCCAGTGGGTTGCTGGCAACTCTGATCCTGAGCATAAGTGCCATGGGGCTTCTGCTGTGGCAACGAGAGCGGAAGCAGCATTTCGCACGGTTGTACGCTGCAGAGGCCTTGTTGCGCGCCAATGTGGAACGTCACAGTATCGTTTTAAAAGCGATTGGTGATGCGGTTATCGCTACCGATGCTGACGGGCGGGTGGAGCTGCTCAACCAGGTCGCAGAGCAACTGACCGGCTGGACTGATGGTGAAGCCCGTGGTCATCAGCTTGATGAGGTGTTTCGGATTTTCAGCGAACAGACACGTTCCTCAGTGGAAAGTCCGGTGACCAAGGTGCTTAAGGAAGGGGTAGTGGTCGGGCTGGCTAACCATACCCTGCTGATTGGCCGCGATGGCAGCGAGCGCCCGATTGCCGATTCTGGTGCCCCGATCTTAGATGATCAGGGCCAGATCACCGGCGTGGTTCTGGTGTTCCGGGACCAGACCGAGGAACGGCGTATTGAGAATGAATTACGTCAAAGCGAGGAACGTTTTCGCGGTTTTGTGGAAAATGCCCACGATGTTGTCTACTCCCTCTCGCCTGCCGGCGTGTTTACCTATATATCGCCAAACTGGACTGATTTCCTGGGAGAAGGGGCAGAAAATCCTCTGGGACAACCCTTTGATCATCTCATTCATCCTGACGACCTCGCCCTGTGCCGCAACTTTTTTGAAAAAACCCTGATTGCCGGTGAAAAGCAGACCAGTCCTGAATACCGGGTGAAATTCAGCGATGAGAGCTGGCGCTGGCAGGTTTCCAGTGGTTCGCCGGTCAAAGATGACGATGGACAGATCACCGGTTTTAACGGTATTGCCCGCGATGTGACGGAGCAGGTGGCCTTGCGTGATCAGTTGCTGCAGTCGCAGAAAGTGGAAGCGGTGGGGCGGTTGGCTGGTGGTGTCGCTCACGATTTCAATAATATGCTTGGGGTCATTCTTGGTAATGCCGAGTTGGCTTTGAGCAAATTAGCCCCCGATGATCCATTGTCCAAGAGGCTCAATCAAATTATTAACGCAGCCCAGCGGTCTGCGGAGGTGACCCGGCAGTTGCTGGCATTTGCCCGCAGACAGACGGTTGCTCCCAAAATGCTTGATCTGAATGCTTCGGTGGGTGGCATGTTGCAGATGCTCGAGCGTCTCATTGGTGAAGATATCGACATTGCCTGGCGACCAGCTCCTGATCTGTGGTCGATTCGTATCGATCCTTCCCAGCTTGATCAGCTGCTGGCTAATTTTTGCGTTAACGCCCGCGACGCGATAGACGGGGTGGGTAAGGTGACAATTGAAACCGGCAATGTCCATTTTGATGACGAGTATTGTGCCCGACACGTTGGTTTTCTTCCCGGTGATTATGCGTTGCTGGCCGTCAGTGATGACGGTTGTGGCATGGACAAAGAAACCCGAAGCCGGATCTTTGAGCCCTTTTTTACCACCAAAGTGGCTGGTAAGGGTACAGGTTTGGGGCTGGCTACGGTGTATGGTATTGTTAAACAGAATAAGGGATTTATCAATGTCTACAGCGAACCCGGAAAAGGTACGACTTTCCGGATTTATCTGCCCCGACAGCTGGGGGAGATTGAAGAGCCGATGAATAATGAACCTGCCCTTATCCCATCAGGTCGCGGTGAAACTGTTCTTCTGGTTGAAGATGATCAGGCGATTCTCGATATGACAAGATCCATGCTCGAAAATCACCGTTATAAGGTTCTGGCGGTATCTTCTCCCAGTGCAGCGATTCATCTGGCGCAGCAGAAGGAAGATTCCATCGACCTGATGGTGACCGATGTGGTGATGCCGGAGATGAATGGCCGTGATCTGGCTGGTATTATTCAGGCTCTGCAACCGCAGATGAAGGTGCTGTTCATGTCCGGCTATACCGCCAATGTTATAGCCCACCACGGTGTACTGGATGAAGGGGTTCATTTTATTCAGAAACCGTTCTCGGTGGCAGAATTTGCTCTTAAAGTGCAGGAAACGATCAGGGTTGTCTGATCCCTTCATCGAGATCCCGGGGTGAGGGGCTATCCGCTTTCACGAAATGAGTCGCCATGACAGTATCGTCAGCACGCTACCACCCTGAAAGGGTAGCCAGTATCAGGCTGATACTTTTCATGCTGTTTCTGGTGGTCGGAATCATCGCTACTGTTTTTGCCGTGGTGGTTGTCAAGGCTGACCGCAAGCTGCGCGACGATCTGGTCGAACAGGCCAATCACTTTGCCCGGGCGATTGACAAGGATCTTGTCGTCGCCATTGTGCGCAATCCGGCAGATGAGCATCTGCCGGAATATCAGGAGCTGAAACAGCTTCTGGAATTTTCCATTCAGTTAAATACTCACATCCGTTATGTCTACCTTGTCGGGCAGCAGGAAGATGGCTCATTGTTCTTTCTGATGGATACCGGACAACCCTCGGACAGGGGAATAGAGGCTCATCCGGGGGAGCTGTATGAAGATGCTCCTGATGAGATGTTTCTTCTTTACGATCTCCTTGAAAGTGCTGTTATCGGTCCCTATTCCGACCGCTGGGGCACCTTTGTCACGGCACTTACTCCTCTAACCGATCCGGATAACAATGAACTGGTCGCTGTCATGGGTATCGATGTCGACAGCTCCGACCGGTTCAGCAATATTTCCACAGCGGTAGTTCCACTGGCTTTGGTCATGATCGTTTTTTTGCTGTTGTTTGTTGTGGTGCTGGTCCTGTTGATTCAACAACTGAAAAAAAGCCTCGCACAGCAACGCCTGGTTTCGAATGAATTGCAGCAGAGCGAAGAGATCGTGCGACGTTTACTGCAAGCCGTTCCTGACCTGATTGTCAAAACTGATATGGCCGGAACCATTACTTTTGTCAACGAACAGAGTTTTTCGATTCTTGCCAATCAAGTCGGCAAGGAGGTCCTCGGAAAAAACGTGTTTTCCTTTGTTGCCGAGGAAGATCTGCCGCGGGCAATGGAGAACGCCAAGCTCAGACTTGATCTGGAGTCCGGTGTTCATGAATACCGGCTGGTTTTTGCTGATGTCGTTATCGATGCTGAGGTTAACGGTGCGGCGATTTGTGATCACGAGTCCAGGCCTCTGGGGATGGTGTATGTCATACGCGATATCAGTGAACGGAAGAAAGCCGAAGAAGCGTTGAAACAAAGCGAATCGCGCTTTCGCACATTACTGAAAGAAGTTAAATCCGTGGCGGTTCAGGGTTATCGTCCTGATGGCACCATTATCTACTGGAATAAGGCTTCCGAGGATTTTTATGGATATACCGATCAGGAGGCCCTGGGACAGAACCTGATTGATCTGATCATTCCTGAAGAGATGCAGGAACAGGTGCGACAAGCTTTTCGCGAGATGAAAGATTCGACCGATCCGCACCCATCCGGAGAGATACGATTGCGCCACAAAGATGGACGTATTCTGGAAATGTTTACCAGTCACGCGCTCTATCAGGGCTCAGATGGTGTGGTAGAGCTCTATTCCTTTGATATTGACCTGAGCGAACGGAAAAAAGCCGAAGAGTCTCTCAGGAAGATCCAGGCACGGTTATTCCAGACTCAGAAAATAGAATCCATCGGTCTTCTGGCTGGTGGTATAGCTCACGATTTCAATAATATGCTGGGTGTAATTCTGGGTCGCACCGAAATGGCACTTAACAAGACAGATGCAAATTCCCCATTGCGAAAGACCCTTGTAGAAGTTCAAAAAGCCGCTCGCCGCTCGGCTGATCTCACCGGGCAACTACTGGCTTTCGCCCGAAAACAAACGATTGCTCCGAAGGTTCTTGATCTGAATGCAACCCTCGAAGGGATGATGGACATGTTGATCAGACTTGTTGGCAACAACGTCAGTCTGATCTGGAGGCCTGGTGACCATCTTTGGAATGTGCGGATGGATCCTTCCCAGATTGATCAAATACTGATCAATCTCTGCGTCAATGCCAGAGATGCCATTTTCGATACCGGCACAGTTTCTATCGAGACCAGCAATGTTGATCTTGACAAAGATTACTGCGAAGGGCTTCCTGACGTGATTCCCGGAGAATATATGATGCTAACGGTGAGCGATGACGGATCGGGCATGGACGAACAGACCCTTTCACATCTTTTTGAACCCTTTTACACGACCAAAAAAATGGGGCTGGGGACTGGGCTAGGGCTGGCCACCGTAGATGGAGTTGTCAGACAGAATAAGGGGTTCATTCAGGTTTCCAGTGCCCCGGATAAAGGAACAATTTTTCAAATTTACCTGCCCCGCTATGATGGTGAGCAGGCTCCCCAGAGTTCAGGTCGTGAGGAGGCAGTGTTACCCCGGGGGAGTGAGACCATTCTGCTGGTTGAAGACGAACCGATGATTCTTGATCTTGCCGAGTCCATTCTTAAAGAGTTGGGGTATCGTGTCCTCGTCACTTCCCTGCCGTCAGAAGCAGTTCAGCGGGCTGAAAACAGCTCCGAGGGGATCGACCTGCTGTTGACGGATGTCGTCATGCCCGAGATGAATGGTCGCGTTCTGGCGGGGAAGCTGGGAGAGTTGAATCCAACACTTAAGGTTCTCTACATGTCGGGCTATACCGCCAATGTCATCGCCCATCATGGTGTGCTTGACGAGGGCATCAGTTTTATCCAGAAGCCTTTTACCCAGGTGACTTTGGCGACGAAAGTACGTGATATCCTCGATTCCTGAAAACTAGTACCCTGAAACTTATAAAATGTCGCAAAAATTGCGCTGGATTTTGGTGGGTCAACAAGGCATGACCAACGTTGCCTAGCCATAGCTAATCAGCGGTGATCATAGCGCAGTTGACGCGTCAAAAGACAAGCAAGATGCGATAGATTATGGGTTGCAGGGTACTAGCAGAGGGTAAAATTCCTGATAGAAATCAGCCGATCAGATCAAGGGTGTTTTTTTCCATTTCGGCAGTAGCCTGCAGGGCTTTAAGGTTGGCCTGGTAGGCGTGTTTGGTCGGGATCATTGAAGTGACTTCGGTTGCCAGATCAACATTTGAGGATTCTTTCAGTGACCCGTCGGGCTGGTTGATCATGGTGCCGGGGGTGTTGACTAGCTGGGTTTTAGCCACAACCGATCCTTTTTCGCCTGCCTCGAGTACCGCCCGCGATTTTTTAAACCCCTCACTCTCACTGTTAGCGATATTGTTGGCGTTGATCGCCTGTTTTTTGCCGAGGGCATTGAGTGCCGAGATATTGGTATTGATGGAAAGGGTCATGATGGCCTCCTTGTTCATCAATTGTAGCTATATTTTTAGAATAAATCAATATGTAGTTGTTAATCATCTGGTTCGGGTTGGTGTTTTTCGGGGTTGGGTAGCTTTAGTTCATTTGTCAGTGCCATAATGGTGATCAATAGGCAGTTTCGGGACAAGGTACTCCAGAACACTGGATCAAAGAGGCGGAAACTTCATGAAAACTGGCCACGAACAAAAATTTATTCCCGCACTGGGGTTTCATTTGTTTACTCCCTTCTACGATCTGATCGTCGGGCTAACAGGGCGCGAACGGACTGTCAAAAAGGCATTAATCCAGCATGCGGATCTTCAACCAAAACAAAAAGTTCTGGATCTGGCTTGTGGCACCGGCACGCTGGCGGTGATGGTGAAGAAATTTGAACCGGCCCTAGAATTGAGTGCAGTTGATGCTGATCAGCGAATGTTGAATAAGGCCAGGCGCAAGGCGGTATCAGCAGGGGTGTCAATTGGATTTGATCAGGCCCTGTCGTTTTCCATGCCTTATGTGGATGCCGGTTTTGACCAGGTGTTGTCGACCATGTTCTTTCACCACTTGACCTGGGATGAGAAGGTCAGGTCGGTCAGGGAGGTTTACCGGGTTTTACAACCGGGAGGACAGTTTTATGTTGCCGACTGGGGAGCTCCGGATAGCCGCTTGATGCGCTTATTGTTTTTGACCGTGCAACTGCTCGACAGTTTTGCCACAACCAGAGATCACATTGCCGGTCGCATGCCCGAACTCTTTTCCGGCCAAGGTTTTGTCGACGTGAAGCAACTGCAGTCGGTCAATACTATCTACGGAACCATCACTCTTTACCGCGCCGTCAAGCCTTCTCATCCGCTTTTGCGTACCAGCGACAATTCGAGCATGCCGGCATAGAACCGGCGCGACGCTATCAGATCGAGACCGGATTCACCGATCAGTAGATGCAAATTATTTCGGTCGGGGAATTGCTTCAGGCTGTCGGCAATATAGGCGTGGATACCCGGATCGCCGTGCAGTAGCAGCCCCCACAAACCACACCAGCTCTTCAATAATAAAAACTGACCTTTTTGTGCCGCAAGGGATACGGGTTTGGAAAAATCGAGGAATGCCGCGTGCCCACCTGGTTTGAGCAGGCGCTGTATTTCGTTGAGAATCGCACCCAGGTCTGCCGCATTGCGCAGGGCGTAGCTGCCGGTGATGATGTCGAAGCTGCCGGCGGCCATTCCCGTTATTGCCATGTCAGCGCAGATAAAATCGAGATGATGATAGTTGTTACGCTCTTTGGCTAGTTGCAACATCTCCGTTGTCAGGTCAAGGCCGATTACCTTGCCTGTTGGGTAGGCCTGGGCAAGCAGAAAAGCCAGATCACCACTGCCGGTGGCCAGATCCAGGCAGTTGGGGGTTCCACCTTGCGGTAGGGTGGCGATCAGTTGTTTTTTCCAGCTACGGTCGCGTCCTAATGACATGGCCCTGGTTGCCAGATCATAGCGCTTTGCTGCAACGGAAAAATGCTGTTGGTTGAATTGCCGTTTTTTTTCGGGAGTGTCAATGTCAGCGGCAATGTTGCGTGCGCGATTGAATCGATCCTTGATTAAGGATAAGTGCTTCAGCATGCTCGTCTCCCGGATTTAAATCGATCCATTAACACCAGACCGGCGGGCAGAACGACAAGATCACAGATCAAAGCCCCCAGCATGGTGGTGCCGGTCAGTAGCGAAAAATAGACTGTCGGCAGAAAACTACTGGCGCCTCCAGCGGCAAAACCACAAAAAAGAACCAGTGCGGAAATGCTCAGGGCCTGTCCCGTCGTTGTCGTTGTCCACCTGATGGCGGTGTTGATGTCACAGGTATTGACTCGTTGACATTCCGCCAGGTAATGGATTGTACTGTCCACGGTCAGACCGATGGCTACTGCGGCGATCATGGCAGTGCCGGTACTTAAATCTATAGCCAGAAAACCCATCAGTCCGAATGTCCAGAGCAATGGGATCAGGTTGGGAATCAGTGCTACGCTCAGCAGCTTGAGGGAGCGAAACATCACCAGTATGGCGGTAAGAATCATCACCAGAGAGAGGGAAAAACTGCTAGTCAGGTTGCGGACAAGGTTATGGGAGTCGATTGCCAGTTGATAGGCTTCCCCGGTTGGTGTCAGCTTATAGGGGTGACCAAGTCCCGGGACGGTGAGCTTGTCGATGTCCTTGATCAGAGCAGCGAGGTCTGCAGTTCCTAGTACAGGAGTGCGGACACTCAGTCGCAGTCGGGTCTGATCTTGATTGCTGAAGCGGGTAATAAGGCCTGATCCGGAACTCTGGATCGTACTCATTCGGCGCATGATCTGATCGAGGTTGTCCGCTGAAAAAGTTGTATCCGACGATCCCGCCTGCGGTGAGAGAAATGAGAGAAGGCTATCCGTTCCGGTGACTTGTGGCAAGGCTTCCAGCCCGTGTTGAAAAATGATCAGTTGTTGCACGTCCTGTCTTTGTGTGAGTGGCAAACCATCAGTGCGCTCAAGCATGAATTCGATCCGGTTTACCCCGCCGAAGGCACGGTCGATAAACATGGTATCACGGAACAACCTTTCATCAGATTTCAGAAACCTGATCAGGTCAGTATTGTTACTGATCTGTGGAATGCCGCTGACAGCAAAGAGTACCGAAGCCAGAGCCACCAGCAGTACTCTGCCAGGCCGGTTGATGGATAAGTCAGCCATTTTCGCCAGGATAGTGTGAAAAGTAAAAGTTGGTTGCGGTTGTTGGGGGATCGGTTGCGGTAAAAAACCCAAGACAATCGGAACCAGAAGAAAACTGACAGCAAATGACAAACAGATGCCAATCGCAGCAAAACCACCGAATAAACGGACTGCTGGAATATTGCTGAGCAACAAGGAGGCCAGCCCCATGGCCGTCGTCAGGGTGGTGAACAGGCAGGGTCGGAACAAGGTCGTGATCACCGTGATGATGTGCTGATTGCTATCGTTGATTAACGAGTTGCCACGCAACCAGCTGTTGTAAAGATGTACGCTGGTTGTTACGGAAAGAACCATGACAACCGGTGGTAGCAGTGCGGTAATGGTATTCAGGGCAAACCCGCCAAGACTGTAAAGAGCAATCGTCCAGCACAGGCTGATGGCCATGACCGCAAGGGGCAGCAATAATCCATAGAGGCGCCGGAAAAAAAACAACAGCAGCAGACTCAAAATGACCACAGCAAGGGGGATTGTTACCAGTTGATCCCGTTGGATGAGTCGCGAGACGGTCAGCTTTTGCAACGGGATTCCAGTAAGGCGCAGGTCAAGGTCGGCATGCACCTTCGTGATCAACTCTTCAATGATCGTCAGCGCTAGCTGTTGCTTGTCAATATCAGCACTCAGATCGACCATGATCAGTGCCGTTTCCCGATCCGGTGACAGCAGCATGGGCAACAGCAAAAAGCCTGAGTCAGGGGTGGTGATGGGTGGAAAAACAGGAGAAAAGGGGGTCATAATGACGGTTGGTGTTTGCGGCAGGAACGGCGTTGTAACACTGGTAACACCGTTGATCCCGATCAGATCGCCTCTGATGTTTTGTATCCGCCTGATTTTTTCAGGGGTAAACAGATCCGGCGCGGTCAGAGCTATCATCAGGAGCTCGTCGTTGCCAAAGTCCTCACGAAAAATATTGTAGTTTTGTTGTAACTCCGGGTCATGGGAAACCATGGAGCTGTTGTCATTTTCGATGACAACGTGCAGGGCGGGATAGATTGCTGATCCGGTTAGAATAAGGAGCAGCACCAGACAAAAGTTACGGCCTTTGCCGAGTTGATAAGCAAGAAACTTCTCTCCGGCTGATCTGGCGCCTTCCCCGGGTCGGCTCATCCTGGTGTCCCTGGAGAAAAATGATACGGCGACCGGGATCGGCCAGGGATCGTCTGCATGGCAAAGTAGGGGGGGAGTCGGTTGCTGAAGGAGGTATTAAGCAGGATGCTGACCCCAAGGCCGCGCAGAAAAGAGGCTGTTCGGCCCCGCCTGGTTCCCAGCCACATGCCCCGCGCTGCCCGGTCGGCCGCCACCATAAACGCCTGGCGTCTGACCCGGTCATAATCGTTCAGCATAGTTTCCAGATCCTGTGAGTGGTGAAAATGGCGGATCAGGATACTGGCAAGGTACTCGGCGTCAGCGAACCCCGTATTCATCCCCTGACCACCAATCGGACTCATGACATGGGCAGCATCGCCACAGAGGACGATTCTTCGTGTAAAATAGCGGTTGCAGACAAAGCGATGAACGTTGAAACAGTTGAGTGTTCCACAATCAGCCGGTATCAGATCCAGGCCGGAGCGTTGTTTTATCCCCATGATGAGGGTAGAACCGTCCGGGTGTTTCTGATCCTGATTGAGCTGCAGAATCCAGCGTCGCTGCTTCTCTGGCAAGGGAAATGATTCCAGGGCGCCTGCGCGGTTAAAGTAAAGATGAGCCTTGTTGCCAAAATCTGTCCGATCATGAAAGTCGGCCATGATAAACGAATGCGGGTAGATTCTGGCCTTGATACAGGGAATTGCTGCCGCGGTCCTGACGTCACTACGATGGCCGTCACAGCCGACCAGAATCCTGGTTTTCTGTAACTGATCATGGTTGTCGTCAGGACGTAACACCACCTTGATGTGGTTATGTTCTTCTTCAGCAGTCAGGAAATGACAATGGCGCTGGACCCTGACGCTGCTGAAGTTTTCAAGATTTTCCTCAAGCAAAGAGATGGTTTTTGCCTGCGGAAGGGACAGGATAAAAGGATATTGTCCCGCCAGGGAGTTGAAGCGTAACTCGCCACGGAGTTTTTTTTCTTCAAAAATCCTGGCGTGATCAATCTTGACGGCTTCTTTGATAAAGGTCGCATCCAGACCAACCCGGGACAGGATTTCCAGACTCGGGGGGGTGATGCCTATGGCCATGGATTGCCGGGGTTCTGCCGTAGTTTTTTCTACCAGCAGGGTGCGGATGCCGCCTTGGCCGAGGAGGTTCCCCAGCACTAACCCTACCGGCCCACCTCCAACAATGATGACGTCGTAGTCGCCAGGGACGCCCATCAGTTCCCCGGTTCTACCTGCAGCAGGGCCATTTCAGCCGTGAGGCCGGGACCGAAGGCCATTGCTCCAAGCAGTTGCTGGTGATCCGCTTGTGCTGCTGCGAGGATATCGTGCAGCACAAAAAGGATGGTGGCGCTGCTCATGTTACCGTAGCGGCGAAGAATATCACGTGAAACTGCAACCTTGGCGGCTGGAAGCTGGAGACCTTCGGCCACTTTATCGATGATTGATTTCCCGCCTGGATGAACCGCCCAGGTATGGACGTCCTGAATGCCCAGGTGGTGACGATCCAGCAGGGAGGTTGTCAGGTCGGCGATGCCGGCGCCGATGATTTTGGGAACATAACTCGACAGGGAAATGTCAAAACCGTTATCACCGATGCTCCAGGCCATGGCATCGACCCCGGAAGGAATCAGGGCTGAGTGAAAATCCATGATCCGGCAGCTGTGACCAGTGGCTGGTGGGCGTGCAGCGACCACCGCCGCTGCTGCGCCGTCAGCAAAAAGTGCGTTGGCCAGCAGGCTGTCTTCACTGCCGTTCAACTGGAGATGCAGGCTGCAGAGCTCCAGACACATGACCAGGACAACAGCATCCGGATCGGCGCGGCAGAATTGGGCCGCCATATTCAGGGCCGGAAACGCAGCATAGCAACCCATAAAACCGAGATGAAAGCGCTGGGTATTGTCGGCCAGACCCAGTTCGCGGCAAAGGATATAATCAATGCCCGGATTGAAAAAGCCGGTACAGGATGCGGTAACAACGTGGGTGATGTCTTTAGCGGAAAAACTGTCGTTGTGGTTAAGGATCTTATGCCCGAGTTCTGCCGCCAGGACGCTTGCTTCTCTGGCGTAAATGTCATTGCGCTGCCGGGTTGTCGGTTGAGTTGCGGTAGCGTTTTCGGTGAAGGCAAAAAAGCCATCGCCCCAGTCGGGAATAACACTGTGGCGGGTGTCGATGCCGGAATGACGGTAAAGCATGCGGACAAGACGCTTGTCACGGGGATCCGTGGTCCATTCAAGCATTTGCGCACCAACCTGTTGTTGCTGATAGCAGTGGGCCGGGACGACTGTTTGTGGTTGGTGTAACCAGACCTGGGTCACGGATTTACTCCTGGATCGGTGGGAATGTGAGCTGATGCCGGAATTCTATCAATGGACACTTTCGCCCGGATCTGAAGGTTGTCCTTGACCCTGACAATCCCCATAAAGTGATGGCGGATCCAGCCTTGAATGACGCTACGAGAGGTCAAAGATCAGGGTTGCTTCAATGGAGGATGAGTCACAGGGGGTTCCGTGACCGTTGCTGTGATCGTTTGGGTGATATCACGAATCGTTAACGCGAAGGTTAATTCCTCTGGCATCTCGGCAAGAGGGCCCGCAGTAGTCAAGAGTCTGTCTGGAAGCAAAACCTTCGGTCTCTCCGGTGATCCGGGGAAATGTCTGGGATTCGAACATGGTGCGCATCTCCCTGTCACGCTTGCTGTTGCCGGTATCCATGGCTGCAATCGGGACGACAATGAAGGGTATGCTGACCATGTTATCAGTGACGGTGATTTCAAAAGATTCGCAGGCCGCTGTCCCGGTAAAATCCTTCATTACCGTTTTCTGCACCTGGAAGGTGATGGTACAGCTGCCACGGTAATTCTGCGTGGCAGCGGTGGCTGCCAATGGTGCCATTAACATTGAGATCAACAACAAACAACACAACCGCGATTTCTTCACCGGCGCTCCCTTCGGTCTAGATGGATTATTTATCCTACTATGCTTGCAGTGGCGATGTAAGGGTGCCTTTGCCGCTGAAACCTTTTTCGAGGAGGAACCATCGGGAAAAAACACGAATGAGCGACGATAGTTGTTTATTATTGATGGGTGGTTTAGCTGGCGCGCAGCTTCTCAATAAAGTCATGCCAGGCCTGCCAGTACTTGTCTTGCTGGTGCGATAAGGTGTCGTTGTGTCCGGCCCCTTCAATCATATGTAGAGTTTTATGATGCCCGGCACGGGCGAACAGTTGTTCTGCCATGGCTGGAGGAACAATTGTGTCCCTCGTTCCTTGAAGTATCAACAAGGGAGAGTTGATCTGGTCGATCCTGGCCAGGGTGTCGTAGCTCGAGTGCAACAGCCAACCGAAAAGAAAGTAAAGAATCGGGTTGTGCATGCGTCCCATCGCTTCAATGGAGGTAAAGGGGGATTCCAGCACCAGGCCAGCCGGTGTTTCTTCGAGGGCAAGTTGGGTAGCCACTGCGGCACCGAGGGATCGACCGAAATAGATGATGCGGTCATTGCCCCAGCCGTTGTCGTGCAACCAGTTCATTGCGCCACGGGCGTCGGCATAAGTGCCCTCTTCACTGATTTTTCCGGCGCTGTTGCCATAGCCTCGGTAGTCGATAATGAAAACGCTGACGCCGAGGTGTCGGTGAAACAGGCGCAGGTTGTCGACACGGTGGGAGATGTTGCCGGCGTTGCCATGAAAAAAAAGGATCACCGGTGTGCCGGGTTGGCCAGCTATAAACCAGCCGTGCAGACCGGTACCATCTGCGGCAGTGAAGTAGATCTCATCGTAAGTCAGACCGACGCTGTGGGGCGTCATGACCAGTTCGCGGGTCGGGAAGAAAATAAAGGCGTCGTCCATCGCACAACCGCCCAGCAGTATGAGGAATAATCCAGCCACCAGTGCAGTTGTCATGCTGGTAACCTTATGAAAAAGCATCAGGAATCCCAATCAGAAGCAGTAGAAGATAGGCGCGGATTACTTATCTGAAGGTAACTATTCAGCTATGGCCTTGCACCGGATCACCTATCCTGTGCTGAACTGATACATCTGAAGTATAGTTAAAGAATCAAGGTCTGGCAAATGAGTGGAAAGTTCAGGAGGGTAACATGCTCGGTGCTTTGCTGGGAGATATGGTTGGCAGTCGCTTTGAATGGCACAACTATCAGGCCAAGGATTTTGAGCTGTGCCACGCCGCTTGCCGGGCAACAGATGATTCGGTGCTGACCATTGCTACAGCGCAGGCCTTGCTCGATCAGGTTCCTTTTGGCGAGGCTTATCGCTGCTGGTATCGCCGTTATCCCCATGCCGGTTATGGCGGCAGCTTTGCTGCCTGGGCCGCAGGCGATAGTTTTAAGGGGTACAATAGTTTTGGTAATGGTTCGGCCATGCGGGTGGCACCGGTGGGGTGGTACGGAAAAACCCTGGATGAGGTGATGAGGTTGGCACGGCAGAGTGCCCTGCCGACTCACAATCATCCGGAAGGGATCAAGGGTGCACAGGCCGTTGCTGCGACGATTTTTCTGGCTCGATGTGGTGAGTCGAAGCAACAGATGAAAAGCTGGATCGAAGAGACTTTTTTTTATGATCTAGCCATGACCCCGGATGATATCCGTCCCGACTATACTTTTGATGTCACCTGTCAGGGTTCGGTACCCCAGGCGATCAGTTGCTTTTTGCACAGCAACAATTATGAAGATGCTATCCGTACGGCCGTCTCCATTGGCGGTGACTCCGATACCATCGCCTGTATCAGCGGCAGTATCGCTGAGGCCTACTATGGCAGTATTCCTGACCCACTGGGGAAGTGGTGTCTGGCCAATCTGGATGTGTCTCAACGCCAACTGGTGAAACGCTTTCGCCACGAGGTGATGGGGGCGAACTAAACCTCAAGGGTTGCACCGACGGTTGCCGAGAAAAAGCGCTCTCCAAACCGTTCCGCCAGGGCCAGAGCGCCGTTACGACCGGTGCAATGGGACGCGCCAATGTGGGTGATGCCTTCGCTTTCCAGCCGATCCATTGTTGCCTTGAGCTGGTCTTTGCCGCTGTACATCAGATGGGTGCCACCGACGACTGCATGGATACGATCTACACCGGTGACTGCGACGGCATGGTCGATGATGTTGATCAGTCCGGCGTGAGCGCATCCGAGGAGGAGCACCAGCCCCTTTTCGGTACGAAGAAAGAGGGATAAATCGTCCTTCAGGGGATCACTGTCAAGTTTCCCCTCTGAAATCTCAATAACCAGTTTCGGGTCGCCGGTTTCATGCCGGTTGGTTCGCGGAACGTCCCCCGAAAGTAGAATGTTTTCGGCGATATTGATGGGCCCCGTTGACAGCTGAAATCTGGCGCCCAAGGTTTCGAGTTCTTTTTGCTCCCAGGCAATACCGATGTTGCGTAAGGGGCCGCCATGGCTGCTGAAGCGCTGGTTGAACAGCTCCGGGTGAGCGTAGATGGCAATGGATCCGGTTTTTTCCAGCACCTGCTTGAGACCACCGGTATGGTCAAAGTGGCCGTGGCTGAGGATGATTCCATCCAGTCGACGAAGGTCGATTCCGAGGCGTTCGGTATTGTTGATGATGGTCAGTCCGCCACCGGTATCAAACAGGTAGGTGCCGCTGGTTGTTTCAACCAGACAACTGAAACCATATTCCCCCAACAGGCCGAAAGGAGAAGCTTTTTCAACACAATTTTCGCACAGAATTGTCAGTTTCACGCTCATTTGGTTATCTCCGGGTATTCTATTCTTCCTGATGACCGTGGTGTTTCAGCCACTCGATAAATGGTTTGTCAGCGGGTAAAATCCGATAGTTGTCCAGCTGGTCAAAGGGAACCCAGGCGTGGTCAGCTACTTCCAGGTGCTTTATTGTACCGCCGGCAAGTCGACACAAGTAACCGTCGATCCTGACCGTTCCCCATTCGTAAGAATAATGGACTCTTTCGAGCAGTCGATCAATATCAATAGCGATGTCGATTTCTTCGCGCAATTCACGTTGCAGTGCCGTCTCAGGGGCTTCCCCCGTTTCAAGCTTGCCTCCAGGGAATTCCCAATAGCCGCCCAGGCGTTTATCATCGGGGCGCAAGGTCAGCAGTACTTTTTTCTGATGAATGATGATAGCTGCACAGACAATGGTTGGCTGTGCTGTTTGTGGTGTGTCCATTGATTTTCTTTCAGATTCCTGATAGCGGGTTTTTTGTTGGTGCTGCCAAACACTCTATGATAGAAACATCCTCCGTGACAATCCCGTTCTGCCAGGAGTTATCTCATGTATCAGATTTCCGACAAGGGCCGCGGTGTGCGGCAGATGTTCGATGATATTTCCGGTCGTTACGATCTGCTTAATCGGGTTCTGTCCCTGGGGATCGACCGGCGCTGGCGGCGCTTTGCCGTCAGTCAGTTGAAGATACCCAAAAACGGCCTGGTGCTTGATATCGCTACCGGCACCTGCGATGTAGCTCTGGAGGTTGCCGCTCAGACTGACCCATCGGTGAAGATCGTTGGTGAAGATTTTACACAAGGGATGCTGGTTCAGGGGCAGGCCAAACTGAAACAGTCGCCCTATGGTGAGCGGGTCATGCTGGTCAACGCTCCGTGCGAAGCGATCCCCCATCCGGACAACTGTTTTGATGGTGTTACCATTGCCTTTGGCATTCGCAATGTGGTTGACCGGGAGGTGGGTCTGCGTGAGATGGTGCGGGTGCTCAAACCGGGGGGGCGGGCGGTAATTCTTGAGTTTTCCCATCCGAAAAATGACTTTTTCAGAAAAATATATTATTTTTACTTCCAGAAAGTCCTGCCGACGATCGGTGGGCTAGTATCCAAACGTAGTGCCTATCAATATCTGCCTGACTCGGTTCTTGATTTTCCAGCGCAGAATGATTTTGCCGCAATGATGACGGAAGCGGGATTCGCACGGGTTCAGTATGTTGATTTAACCTATGGTATCGCGACTGTCTATGTGGGGGATAAGAAACGCAATTAATTCGTACATGGGGTTGTAGTAAATATGTAGATCAGTTTATTCTTGATTTTTCGTCCTGAATAAAAAACAATGTACAACAGTTTGATTATTTTTTTGAAGGTACTTATGAAACAGAGTACAGCTGTTTGTCCCGGGCAATGATGCCGCCACTATTTGGTTTTTTTAAAACCGGTTGGCGGTTTTTTTTGTGGGGTTTCAACCCCTTAAAACAGTGTTACAGGATTCATCAACTATCATCAAGGAGGTTAAAATGAAGAAAAGTCTGCTCCTGTTTGTGGCTCTGGTTTTATTTGTTCTGCCGGCCGTCTCGGCGCTAGCCGCCGATACCATCAAGATAGGTTTTAACATTTCCCTTACCGGGGATATCCCCAAGGTTGGGGAGTCCTCCAAATTTGCTGCCGAAATGCTTAAGGCTGATATCAATGCGGCCGGCGGTCTTGAGGTCGGTGGTAAAAAGTATATGCTTGATTTTATTTATGAAGACAATGAGTCCAAGGCCGAATCGGCGGTTACGGCGATGTTCAAATTGATCGACCGCGATCAGGTTCTGGCAGTGGTTGGGCCCAATTCTTCCAAGCAGGCAGTTCCTGCCGGTCAGATAGCCAATGACAACCGGACGGTGATGGTCTCCCCCTGGTCGACAAATCCTGATGCAACGCTGGAGCGTCCCTGGGTATTTCGCGCAGCTTTTCTCGACCCCTTTCAAGGGCCGGTAGCCGTCAATTTCGCCGTTAAGACTTTTAACGCCAAAACCGCCGCCGTTATTTATGATCTTTCTAACGATTATTCAAAAGGTCTGGCCGAAATTTTCAAGCAGGTGTTTGAAGAAAAGATGGGGGCGCGTAGCGTTGTCGCTTTTGAGAGTCACGGCACCCGAGACCAGGACTTCTCCGCACAGCTGACCACGATCATCAACCGCAAGCCCGACTTTATTTTTGTTCCCAACAACTATAATCAGGTGGCTCTGATCGTACGTCAGGCTCGCCAGCAGGGGTATACCGGTGAAATCATGGGCTCCGACGCATGGGGTTCAGCTGAATTGATGACCCTGTGTGGTGATGTTTGTAAAGGGTTGCACTTTTCTACCCATTATGCTGCAGCTGGTGCCACCGGTGCGACTAAAGAGTTCATCGACCGCTATACTGCTACCTATGGTTACACTCCGGACGATGTTGCCGCCCTGACTTGGGACGCGACCAATGTTGTGTTGCAGGGGATCCAGAACACCGGTAAACTGACTGGCCGTTTGCGTGCCGACCGCCAGGCTGTCCTTGATGGAATGAAGGCCATTACCAGCTTTGATGGAATTACCGGCAGTATGAAGTTCGATGAAGAGGGCGATCCAGTCAAGTGCGCCGTGGTGGTTCAGATCAGCCAGACCGGTGAGTTTGAATTCAAGGAGTCGGTATGTCCCTGATCGTCTGATATGATGACATCCCGTTATGCCGATTCGACGCAACATGGCATAGCGGGATGTTTCCATTTCATCAACTGTAAGGCTACTTACAGTGACAAGGAACTCTGCTTGTTCGTTCCGGCGGGATGTTCTTTGTGGTTACAGACAAAAGGTTCGTGATGCTGGAACTGATTATTCAAAATGTGATCAATGCTCTGCAGTGGGGTAGTTTTTATGCGCTGATTGCTCTGGGCTATACCCTGGTCTACGGAGTGTTAACCCTGATCAACTTCGCCCATGGTGATGTCTTCATGGTTGGGGCCTACATCGCTTTTTTTGTCGCTACGTTTTTTCTGGTTTCACTGGGCATTCCCGGCTGGTTGGTACTTGCTCTTTGTGTTCCTCTGACCATGATTCTGACCTCCATGGTCGGCGTGACGCTGGAACGGATTGCCTACCGACCGCTACGGAAAAAAGGTGCTCATCGGCTTTATGTGGTGATTACTGCACTGATGTGTGGACTGATTCTGCAGCACGCCAACCTGGCAATTTTCGGCGCCAGCCGAAAAGCTTTCCCTCCGCTGATTCAGGAACATGTCTACAATGTCGGCGGTGTAAGTTTCACTAATTTGAAGATTGCCGTTATTGTTACGGCGATTCTGGTGTTTTTGATATTGCACTGGATAGTCACCCGAACCCGGGTTGGTATGGCAATGCGGGCAATTTCTTACGATAAGTTCGCCGTGCCATTAATGGGTATTCCTCTGGACCAGATTATCGTTATCACCTTTGTCCTGGGATCCGGTTTTGCCGGACTGGCAGGATTATTGTTTGCCATGAGCTATCCGGTATTGGAACCCTACATGGGTGCTTTGATTGGTTGGAAAGCCTTTATTGCTGCAGTTGTCGGCGGTATTGGCGATATTCGCGGCGCTTTTTTGGGTGGTTTTCTGCTGGGTGGCATCGAGATTCTGGTTGTGGCCTTTTTTCCGTCGACCTTGCGTGACTTGATCGCATTTACCGTGTTGCTGGTCATCCTGACTTTTAAACCGACCGGTTTTTTCGGTGTCGCGAAAACCACCAAGATCTAGGAGAACCCTTTGCTCAAACGTTACTCTGTTCACCTGATCCTGACTCTACTCGGCGGTCTGATTGTCTATCTTGCCTATTTTGAGTACCTGGGGCTTTATTTTCTGTCGGTTCTGATGTTCATGGGGGTGAATATCATCCTGTCGTCGAGTCTTAATCTGGTTAATGGCTACATGGGAGAATTTTCCTGCGGCCACGCCGGTTTCATGTGTGTTGGTGCCTACGTCGCCTCGGTGCTTGGAGTCTGGTTGTTTGCCAGAGACCGGGTGTTTGGCGCGCCGCTGCTTGATCCGGATTATGCGCTTTACGCCTTTCCTGTGATTATTCTTGCCGGAGGAGTGGCAGCTGCCCTGGCTGGGTTGTTGGTGGCCTTTCCCTCCTATAAGACGCGGGGGGATTATCTGGCGATCATCACCATTGCTGCCAATTACATTATTATCAGTGCGATTGAAAATATGAGCTCCATCGGTGGATCCCGCGGTCTTATGGGGATGAAGGGGGTCATCAATGCCATGGAAGACACCCTCTATCTACCGTGGATGCCGATATGGGTGTTTTTGTTTACCATTTTTTGCGTGTGGGTGATTCGTCGCTATGTCTCATCGACCTTCGGCAAGGGGGTTAATGCCATCAGCCAGGACGAAGTTGCCGCCGAGATCATGAGCGTCAACACCAATAAAATCAAAACTATCACTTTTATGCTGTCGTCGGGACTTGCGGGAATCGGTGGGGGCTTGTTCGCCTACATTCTCGGTTATGTGAATCCGGGTAGTTTCAATATTCTCAAGTCGACTGAAATCATGGTAATGGTTTATCTGGGAGGCATGGGATCTCTCTCCGGATCGATTCTTGCTGCGATCTTTTTTACCATTTTGCTGGAATTGCTACGACCGCTGCAGATTATTAAATGGATCGTGATTCCACTGGTTCTGATCATTCTGATGCAATTTCGTCCGGAAGGGATCATGGGCAACCGTGAACTGGGGCAGATTTTCCCGCGGCTGAAAAAATTCTATCGGTTCAAATAACAGGCAGGACACTTTTCGCTATGCAACCACAACCACAGACAGAGCCGGTTCCGGTGCTGGAGATTCGCGGATTGACGCAGAAT
The DNA here is from genome assembly GCA_018399135.1 of Deltaproteobacteria bacterium. GTDB lineage: Bacteria > Desulfobacterota > Desulfuromonadia > Desulfuromonadales > Geopsychrobacteraceae > Pelovirga. Next base: position 28,256 of record JAGYPB010000016.1, read on the forward strand.
TTTGGTGGGTTACGTGCCGTATCTGATTTTAATGTTGAGCTTGGAAAAAACCAGTTAACCGGTCTTATCGGTCCCAACGGCGCCGGTAAAACCACCGTGTTTAATCTGGTCAGCGGATTTTATCAGCCGAGCGAGGGGATGATTCAGGTCGGCGGAGTACCCACGGCCGAATTAAAACCTCACAAAATCAGTGCGCTGGGGGTGGCCAGAACCTTCCAGAATATTCGTCTGTGGAATGACATGTCGGTGATGGACAATATCCGGGTGGCTCAACACTATCGCCTCGGGTACGGTTTTTTCCACAGCGCGGTGCGCAGCAAACGCTATCGCCGGCGCGAGGAGGAGATTACACGAGAAGCCACCGAGTTACTTGACATCTTCGAACTGAAGAAATATGCCGACGAATACCCAAGGAATCTTCCCTACGGTACCCAACGTAAACTCGAGATTGCCCGTGCCCTGTCGATTCATCCAAAACTTCTGCTGCTTGATGAGCCGGCAGCGGGCCTCAACTCCTCCGATATTCGCGAGCTGATTCGCCTGATCCGCTGGATACATGGACAATTTGATGTCACTATCTGGATGATCGAACATCATATGGATGTGATGATGGAATTGTGTACCCACATCAAGGTTATTGACTTTGGTCAAACTATCGCCGAAGGAGTTCCGGACGAGATCCGCAACCACCCGGCGGTGATCACCGCCTATCTGGGGGATGATAAAATCTGATGCTGCTCTCGGTTGAGAATCTTGAAGTTAAATATGGCAATATTCAGGCGCTGCATGGGATCAGTTTTCATGTCAATGAAGGTGAAATCGTCACCCTTATTGGAGCCAATGGTGCCGGCAAGACCACAAGTCTTTATGCCGTTGCCCGGCTGGCTCCTCCTGAAGCACCGCGGGTCATCGCGGGTGATATCAAATTTCAGGGAAAATCGATCCTCGCAACCCGCCCAAGTGATGTTGTTAAGCAACTGAAAATGGCCCTGTCACCCGAAGGCCGCCGAATTTTCGGTAATCTTACGGTGATGGAGAACCTGAAGCTGGCGACCTATGCTCGTGACAAGAGTGCCGATCTGGAACAGGAATTTGAGCGTGTCTTTGATCTTTTTCCGCGTCTGAAGGAGCGACGTCTCCAACGCAGTGAATCCTTAAGTGGCGGTGAGCAACAGATGCTTGCGGTGGGGCGCGCTTTGATGACGGGTTGTCGTATTCTGCTTCTTGACGAACCAAGTATGGGGTTGGCTCCGGTGTTAAAATATGAGCTTTTCCGTAAGCTCAAGCGCCTCAATGAAGAAGGAATGACCATCCTGCTGGTTGAACAGAATGCCAGCTTGGCGCTGAATCTTGCCCATCGAGGGTATGTTCTAGACACCGGCCATATCGTAGCTGAAGGCACCAGTGCCGAGTTGAGCAATAATCCTGACGTCAAAAAAGCCTATCTGGGTGGGTAGTTCGTTTATTTACTTATCCTTTTGTTCTGGTATCATGCGCAACCTGATTGTTCTGTTACTGTCGGATGGCAAAAAGCGTCTCCTGCCCTATTATCCCCGGCCCGGTGCGGAACAGATAAAAAAATGAGTCATTTGTCCTGGCTTGTTTTGTTGAGAATGATTGAAAAACTCCATATTTCCAAACGCAGGTTCCCCTTTAATTGCTGTGCGATCGCGGGATCGCTCGGGGGAGAAACCGTAATAACCGATGACCGTTGAGGAGAGGTAGACTATGCGAAAAACGACGAAAATCCTGTTCGCGATATTGATAGTGCTGTTGATGGCTGGTCTGGGTCAGGCCAAAACTCTTAAGCTGGCGATGGATGCGGATCCGGTGTCTCTTGATCCCCATGTGCAGTTGTCTGGTGGAATGTTGCAGTATTCTCACATGGTGTTCGATCCGCTGGTGCGTTGGACTAAAGAGACCACGATTGAGGGGCGTCTGGCTGAGCGCTGGGAGCGTCTGGATGAGTTTACCGTTCGTTTTTATCTCAAAGAGGGGGTGAAGTTTCACAGCGGTAACGAATTGACTGCGGATGATGTTATCTGGACGGTCAACCGTTTGAAAAGCTCCGTTGATTTCAAAGGAATTTTTGAGCCGTTCGCTGCACCGGTCAAAGTCGACATGTACACAGTGGATCTGGTCACCAAGGTGCCCTATCCGCTGCTGCTGAACACGGCCACTTATATTTTTCCGATGGATAGCAAGTTTTATTCGGGTACCGATGATAGAGGAATGGATAAAGCAGCTATTGTTAAGACAGATTATTCTTTTGCCAATGAAAATCTCTCCGGCACTGGTAAATATCGGGTTACTGAGCGCCAGCAGGGGGTTAAGGTGATATTTGATAAATTCGCCGGATATTGGGATACCTCTTCCCCCGGCAATGTCGACCAAATAATCTTGACCCCGATTAAGAATGCCGCAACCCGTGTCGCCGCCCTGCTTTCAGGCGGTGTTGATTTCATCATGCCGGTGCCGCCGCAGGATATGGACCGGATTGAAAATGCTGACAATGTTCAGCTCGTTACCATGAGTGGTACCCGCATCATCACCCTCCAGTTGAATCAGAACAGGGTAGATGCTTTTAAAGACCCGAAAGTTCGCCAGGCGATAGTTTATGCCGTCAATAATGCCGGCATTGCTGAAAAGCTGATGAAGGGACGGGCAACTGTCGGAGCGCAGAACAGCCCAAAGGGCTATTTAGGCCACAACCCGGCACTGACCCCACGTTACGATCTGAATAAAGCCAAGCAACTGATGGAGGAGGCCGGTTACCCAAAAGGTTTTGAGGTCAGTATGATTGCTCCTAACAACCGTTACGTCAATGACGAGAAAATTGCCGAAGCGGCGGCATCGATGCTGGGCAAAATCGGTATCAAGGTGAACCTGAAAACTATGCCCAAGGCTCAGTACTGGGATCAGTTCGATGCTCAGGTTGGCGACATTCAAATGATTGGCTGGCACTCGGACACTGAGGATACCGGCAACTTTTTCGAATTTTTATTGATGTGTCCCAACAAGGAAACCGGATATGGTCAGTACAACTCCGGCAACTACTGTAACTCTGAGGTTGATCGTCTGACGATTGCGGTGCAGTCGGAAACCGACCAGGCCAAGCGGATTGCGATGATGCAGCAAATGGAGCAGATCGCTTACGATGATGCGGCCTTTGTCCCGTTGCACTGGCAGGATCTATCCTGGGCCGGCAAGAAGAATCTGCAGATTGAACCGATTGTTAATGTCATGGACTTCCCCTATTTCGGTGATCTAGTGATTGAGTAATCGTGCCGTTGCTTAGGTAGATATAGTTTCAGGGGGGGGGCGTCGTCGGCGCTCCCCCCCTGATTGATGTTGGAGCAGGCATGATAGCTTTTGTCATCCGTCGGATTATTCAGGCATTTATTGTTATTTTCATCATCAGCGTCATTGGTTTTGCTGTCAAGCAGAGCGTTGGCGACCCGGTGCGTGAAATGACCGGAATTTCTGTATCGGCTGAGGAACTGCAGGAGTTTCGAGAAAAACTGGGGCTTAATGACCCTTGGTATGTCCAGTATGTCCGTTTTCTCGGTAAAGCTGTGCAGGGGGATCTGGGTAATTCATTCTTCTACAAGCGACCGGCGACCGATGTCATCTTGGAGAAGGCTCCGGCAACGTTGGAACTGGTTTTTGTCAGCAGTTTGATCGTTATTCTTTTTTCTGTACCGCTAGGTGTCTTCTCTGCTATCCGCCCTAATCATTTCCTGTCGCGATTTTTAATGAGCGGTAGTATTGTCGGGGTTTCAATTCCGGTTTTTTTAACCGCTATTATGATGATCTATGTTTTTTCGGTTAAGCTCGGATGGTTGCCTTCCTTCGGGCGCGGTGAACTGGTGATGATCGGTGGATGGGACAGCGGCTTGCTGACAGTCGATGGTTGGCTGCATATTCTGATGCCGAGTGTCGCTTTAAGTTCCATCATGTTGCCCCTTTTTATCCGTTTGATTCGGGCGGAAATGATGGAAGTGCTTGAGTCGGAGTATATTAAGTTTGCCTGGGCAAAAGGGCTCAGCAACCGCCGGATCTGGTTTGTTCATGCGTTTAAAAACACCCTGTTACCGGTGATTACCGTCGGCGGTGTGCAGCTGGGAGTGACCATCGCTTTTACCATCCTTACCGAGACGGTATTTCAGTGGCAAGGGCTCGGTTTTATGTTTATGGAGGCGGTTGAACGATCTGATTCCCCTCTGCTGGTCGCTTATCTGATGTTTGTCGGTATCGTGATGGTTGTCGTTAATACGATTGTCGACCTGATTTATGGTCTGGTTAATCCGACAATCCGTATCAGCGGGGCTTCATCATGAGTGCTCTGGCGACCTTTCGCGAGAGTTATCTGTGGTACAGTTTCAAACGCGATAAAATTGCGATAGCCAGTTTGCTGGTTCTGGTGTTGTTGTTTTGCAGCGCAATTTTTGCTCCGCTGATCGCCCCCTATAATCCGTATGACCCTGAAATGATCGATATCATGAATTCTGAAATTCCTCCGGCCTGGGAAGATCAGGGCAGTCGGGAATTTCTGCTGGGAACAGATTCTCAGGGGCGTGATATGCTTTCGACCATGATTTACGGCATGCGGATTTCTATTACCATCGGCCTTGGCGCAGTGTTGCTACAGGCATTTCTGGGTGTGCTCATCGGGCTTTTTGCCGGCTATCATGGTGGCCGTCTCGACGCTATTTTCATGCGTGCGGCTGATGTCCAACTGTCATTTTCCTACTTGATGGTGGCGATTTTTCTCAGTGCCGTGCTTCAGGCAGTGGTGGGCGTCTCTCGTTTCGGTGAAATTGCCGTACCTTTCTTGATCTTGGTTATCGGTTTTTCTCAATGGCCCCAATACGCTCGAACGGTCCGCGCTTCGGTGCTGGCCGAACGTAAGAAAGAGTATGTTGAAGCGGCACGGGTGGCGGGATTTACCTCGCCCCGGATTATCCTCAGTCAGATTTTTCCGAACACCTTGTCACCGATCCTGGTACTGTCGACCATCCAGGTTGCCAATGCAGTGATGAGTGAGGCGGCCTTATCTTTTTTGGGTTTGGGGATGCCGATCGATCGACCATCGTTGGGGTCGCTGATCAATTCCGGGTTTGAGTATATTTTCAGTGGTGCCTGGTGGATTACTATTCTTCCCGGAGTTTTGCTGGTGGTACTGGTTTTGTCGATTAACCTTCTTGGAGACTTCTTGCGCGATGTCTTCAATCCTAAACTGTATAAGGGCTGATGACGTCATGGCAACACTGCTGGAAGTCAAAGATCTGGTGGTCAAGTTCGCCCTGCGGGGCGGCGATGTAACCGCTACTAACGGCGTCAGTTTCGACCTTGCCCGGGGCGAGCGTCTGGGCCTTGTGGGGGAATCGGGGGCCGGCAAGTCGGTTACCGGTTTTTCTATTATCAACCTGATCAGTCAACCGGGATACATTGCCTCAGGTTCGGTCAATTTTCATGGCGAAAATCTGGCAACCATGAGTGCGGCCCGCCTGCGCACGATACGGGGCAACCGTATCAGTATGATTTTTCAGGATCCGATGATGACTCTCAATCCGGTGCTGACAATTGGAACCCAGATGATTGAGACTTTGATGGCTCACAATCTGCAAATGTGCAAAGAGCGGGCGAGAGGCATTGCTCTGGAAAAATTGCGTAAAGTCCACATTCCTTCACCGGAAAGGCGTCTGGAACAATATCCACATGAATTTTCAGGTGGAATGCGCCAACGGATTATTATTGCCATCGCTCTGTTAACCGATCCGGAACTGATTATCGCCGATGAGCCGACGACGGCTCTGGATGTGACGATCCAGGCTGAGATTATGGATTTGTTGATAGAGCTGTGTGAAACGGAAGGGATGGGAATGATTCTGATGCTCGACACTTGCCGTTGTCGCTCAGGTAACTGGACGTTGGCCGTTATGTACCTGCGCCGGACGGGTTATTGAAGGGGCCAACACAAGATGTCGTCGGCCACAACATCCTTATACGCAGGGTTTGATTGCGGCTTTGCCCACCAAAGAGTGGTCATGGCGGTCGCTCAAATCAAATCCCCGGGATGATGCCGACCCTGAAGGATGATATACCAACGGGTGTGCTAATCACGCTGTCGTCAGATATTGGAGAGTCTGCCGTACCGAAACCCCGGTGTTGCGGGGGCGGATAATGGCGATTCCCTCGCCGCCTGCCATCTACCCCTTATCGCCCCCTACGGAGCAGCTTCGGCCATGAGTAATGACATCCTGACCGTTAACAAGCTGTACAAAACACTTTGATATTTCCGGAGAGGTTCTGGATCAGTTGCGCTGGCGAGATGGCGAACTACAGCGCCATAAAACCTTGAGTCAGGCCGTCAACAAAATCTATGCTGACCTGCTGCCCGGAGAAACCTTTAGTGTCGTTGGGGAGTCGGGGTGCGGCAAGTCAACTCTGGGACGGACGATTATAGGTTCTCTACCCAACAGTGGAGAAATATTCTATCGTGGGGCGCGCATCTGCGAGCAACCTCAACCACAAGCAGCTGCTCCCAATATCGAAAAAAATGCAGATGGTTTTCAGATCCTATGCATCAACAGCGCGCAAGACATTCGTCAAACCCTGGAAGCACCGTTTGCGTTATGCTACCCACCAATTGACAGGGGCTGGTGAAGGATCGAGTTGACGAGGTGATGCTGCAGGTCGGTAGTGATCCTCAGTGGGTCACCAGGTTACCACATGAATTTTCCGGGGGCAGCGTCGGCGGAAGTCATCAGTGCCCGGGCACTGATCGTCAATCCGGAATTTATCGTTGCTGATGAACCTATTTCTGCCCTTGATGTGTCAATCCAGGCGCAAATTCTCAACCTGATGATGGATCTGCAGCAGCATCAGCTGACCTATTTGTTTATCGCTCACGATCTGTCGGTGGTGGAACATATCAGTGATCGGGTCTGGTTATGTATCTGGGCACCATGTGTACTAGACTTTCGAATGCAGCGCCACTGTTCAGATCTCCCAGACACCCTTATACTCAGGCGCTGCTGAGTGCCATTCCGCGTCTGACTGGTGGCCGCAGCCGCCATTCGCGACTGGTGAGAGTGCCGACTCCGATCAATCTCCCCAGTGGCTGTGTTTTTCATGGACGCTGTCCCTTCGCCGACCAGCGTTGCCATTGCCGAGTGCCGCTTTTGTGTGCTCTTGAAGGTGGACGTCAGGTTGCCTGTCATGCCGTAGAAGAAGGACGCATCTGAGCCTCCGACGAACCCTGGTCTGCTATGACCGTTGTTGATAGATCGGGGTTTTACCGGCTGATCTCCTCCTGCTCTAAACCTGTCTGAGACGAGGAAATCAGTCTACATTCCCTGTTTTGAAATCATCCCCTGGATATTGCTGTTCAACCCCGATCCTGCCGCCAGGATAAAGCTGAATCGATGTATTTATTTAAGATGTTTCTTTTGTGTGCCGTCCGGAGTAGACTTTTCACTAAACAATGATAAACATAAATGTAACTATTCAGCTGTCGTCCTTGCGCAGGATCGGGGTTCCTGTGGCAAGGGTGTTTGTCGCCATGGACGGCGACAACAAGCGGTCATGGATGACGAAAAGCGTCCCTTGACATAGGATCCCCGATCCTGTGCTGAACAGATACACATAAATAGAACAGATCAATATTCAGATTCAGGGCTTGAAAAAAGGTTTGTTAAACCTCATCGAAGTCAAGGAGGATCTTATGCCACAGGAATACACATTAAAAGAAGCGTTGAAAATGGCTATTCTCGCAAAAAAGAATTTGATGGATTTTTATCTGGAAGCGGCAAGAATAACAGAAAATGAAAAGGGGAGAAGTGTATTGGCCCGGCTGGCTGATGAGGTTCGGGAAAACGCCAGGAAATTCTATCAATATTATCAGTGGGATGACCTGGGGAGTTTCGAAGATGTGGTGAGTCGACCACCTAAGGCCGATTCAGCGATGCTGGTTGAGCTTAAAAAAGCACTCAATAAAGATGTGCATGAACGTAAAGCTCGTGAATTGGCTATTAAGGAAGAAGAATATCTGGAAAAAACCTTTTTGCAGGCAGCTAAAAATATGATTGATCCCCAGGTGCGCGCGATTTTTAACGAAGTAGCCAGAGATACCCGTATTCATTGTGAAATTATTTCATCGGAATATGCTCGCACCATGGGGATGGTTCATGAAAGCGATATGAATACGTACGTACGCGAATAGACTGTACCCGGCCTGAAACAGTTCTAGTGAATCAGAACAACGCCCCCCGTTAAGAGGAAAAAATCTTGCGGGGGTCTTTTTTATTCAGTTTCTTCTTTTTTGACGGCTTCGGGTTGGAAGAGTGAACTGAAGTCTCTGATCAGTTTTTCCGGTAGTCCGAATGTGCGTTTGAACACCCCAAAGACGGTTTTGGAGATAGAGTTGACCGGAATGGCGTTGACCGAGGGATTTCCTGTCGCGCCTTCAATGCGGAAATAGGCGGTCAACAGGGCACGGTCTTCACCTGCCAGCACCCAGCCGGCAATGGGGATCGAGCTGACCACTTTGTCAACTGTTCGCAGCGGCATGACGCCGAGGATCATATCAACGGTTTCATTTGTCAGATCCTGCTTGCCGACGATCGACATATTCATGGCTTCACCTGTGATCTTGAGGTCATCACTATGAACCAGCCCGTTACGCACCAGTAAGCTCCCTTCCATCAGATTGAACGGCATCCCCTCACGATCCATATCGGGCAATCTGCCGGTAAAGATCTGCGAAACGTTCAATAGGGAAAATATTTGTGCCAGTCCGCGGAATTTGCGCAAGGTACCCTGATGGATCTGAAAATAGGCGCCACCGCTGGCATGCTTCCAGAATGTACCGCTACCCGGATCGCCTTCAAGGTAAAAATCCCCGGTCATGGGCCCACGGATCAGGCCGGGACGATCAAACAGATCATGATGGACGGTAGAGGCGCTGACACCGTTGAGGTGACCTGAAATTTTAAGCGGGGCAGCCCGATCGTGACGATTGTACTCGACTTTAGCGCGGGCCCAGCCTTCACCGCTTTCAAAGGTCAAGGGGTAGATGGTGAGAACGCCCTTGTGGTCAATTAAGGTGGTGCGGGCGTTGCTGAACTTCATGCCGCTCAGGGTTCCTTCGCGAGCAGTAATGTGGATGATGATGGGTTCTTGCAGGTCTTCGTCAGATGTATGTTGTTGTGATGGCCGTGTCGGGTCGCGGAACAGATTGATAATATCGAGGACATTGGCCCTTTCTCCATGGATGACCAGGTTGGTTTGTGGTTGGCTGAAGTTTTTGACGCTACCGAATACGGACGCTTGGGTGGATTCTTCCAGAGTGACAGTTACCGGATCGAAGGATATCCCGTGTTGATCGATTTCCAGCCGACCACGCAGATTGCGCAGGCTCAACTCAGGATTGCTGAACACCAGGTCCTGCGCCCGTGCGCTTTCAGCTGCAACTTCCAGCTTGAGCAGGGGATCGCTCCACCCTTGCATGTTACCATTGACGATGAACTGCGATGTGCCAAGTTTAGCTGGTAGCTGTCTGAAGGTTAGGCCTTTGTTGTTGATTTTTGCGCTGCCTGAAACGCCATTGAGGTCGCCGATCAGGGCGGTCAGATGGGCACCACCTTCAGTCAGAACCAGGTCGCCATGCCACCTGGTGGCGTTAAAAAACAGTTCTGCAGAGGCTTTGCCGACTAACTGCAAGCGCTTAAAGGTGCGGTTGATAGAGGCCAGACGGGCCAGATCCAGATTTTCTGTGGCCAATGTGACACCTGGTTCCTTATCCCAGGGACGAATAGTTGCCTTGCCGGCAAGGTCTACGGGATCCAGATGAATAGTAAAGCGATCAAGCTCGATACGATCCTGCTGATGGAGTGTGCCACGGGCTTCGAAACGCGCAGGTTGTTGGGCTTCTTTACTGTAGTAGGAGTCGAGAACAATACGACTGTTATCCAGGTTGGCGGCCAGAGTGAAGGTCGGGGCGTCGACGGTTCCATTGATTTCAATATTCAGATGCGCAGGCCCGATGGCCGACCAGCCATCCGGCAGACTCAGTTCGGCCAGCAGGGACTGTGTCAAGGGGGTTGCACTAGCTTGCAACTGCAAAATCGGTTCAGTAAAAAGATGGTCGATTCGACCGCCGGCCCGCAGGCTGCCGAGGTCGGTATGGATGTGGGCAGTAGCCAGAGTGAGGGTTGAGCCTCTCAGGTTGAATTCTGATTCAATGGTATCAATTGACCAGGGTTGGGGATCCTTCCAGACGATTTCAGAGACTTTGATCTGGCCATCAATTTGCGCCGGAGTGATGTCTTCGTCAGATTCCGGCCATTGATGATTGATCCGCAGACTGAGATGTTCGATAATCCCTGAAACAACCCCAGCTTGAGTGATTTGATTGATAACGGAAAAATCCGCTGTTGTAACAGATAGTTTGCAGCTTTCCAGTAGGGCGTTGAGTTGCCGGGTCGGGGTGTGTTGCAGACTAAAATAGCCACTGGTCGGGAAACCCAGCAGTGTCCCGTCGAGATGATCAAGGCGTTCAGCATTTGCGTCGGATATCCAGAGGCTGTCTATATGGATCAATGGCGCGCTGCTACCCGCCCGGGTAACAGTTGCTGACACCTGGGCTCCGTTGGCGGGGATTCCGTCAAGGGTCAACTTGATGCGCCCTGACTGCGCCAGCACAGATGGCACATCTGTTACCGGTGTTTTGGGGCTATGGCGGCCGATCTGCAGGTCAGCCTGCCAGTTAAGCTGTCGCCAGTTGTCGCCGGTTATGGGTGGTAGCGTGGTTTCAAGAAGAAAATCGGCTTGTGTTTGAACCTCATGGCCGGAAACAACCAGTTGTGAGGGTTGTTGCGCCTGCCAGTCGTAAATCACCGCGTGGAGGTTGTCCAGATGGGCAAGTGACTTCCCCCTGTCGTAAATCCTTGCCTGTGCATGTCTAACAGTCAGCATACGGATATCAAGTTGAAAGGAGGTCTCCTTTGTTGCTGTAGATGCGGACCGCAATTGTTGCTTCAAGGGTAAGTGCAGAGTCGTCCTCGCTCCGAGGATTTCAACGTTTTTGAGAATGATTTGTTTGCTCAGCAATGGTATCAGGGGTAGCGTTGCCCTGATTTGCGGAATCTGTAAATGGAAGTCCTGTTCTGTGCCGATTTCAACCTGATACAGATCGATGGACAGCCCTTGACGGAATTTGAGAGATCCGGAGCCGATACTGACCGGTTGTTGCAATGCTGAGCTGATCTGTTGTTCGAGGGCATGGCGATACTCTTCCAACTCCAGCCGACTGATATAGAGTAATAACAGGGCAATGCCGAGCAGGCCAATCAGCAGCAAAGTGAGGACAACGCGGGTTGTGGTTGTGAGGATCGCTCTCATCATGAATCTGGTACCTGTTGCGCCCGGTCGGCAGCAAGAAAGTCAAATACAGCTGTCCCTCATGATAGCCTGTCCAGTGCCGGTCAGCAAGTGGCAATGGCTGTCGGAGATGTCGGATATCTGTGCTTTACTTGACTAAATCCCCCTGCTAACATAACCCGCCCTTTGGCAGATACCTGTCCGCCCGCATGGGGTGGAATATCTCCTTATTCCCTGAAACGGTCAGCAACAGATCATGAAGATCAAACGACTTGACATCTTCGGTTTCAAATCCTTTGTCGACAAGGTCTCGATTGAATTCGAGCCGGGGATTACCGGCATTGTCGGCCCGAATGGTTGTGGTAAGAGCAATATTCTTGACGCGATTCGTTGGGTGATGGGGGAACAGAATGTCCGTCATCTGCGCGGCCGGACGATGGAAGACCTCATTTTTGGCGGCAGTGAAACCCGGAAGCCTACAGGTCTGGCGGAAGTTTCCATGATTTTTGATAACAGCGACGGCAATTGTCCCGCAGCCTATAAAGATTTTGCCGAAATCATGGTGACACGCAAATTGTACCGCAGTGGTGACAGTGATTATCTGATCAACAAAACCCCTTGTCGTCTACTGGATATCAACGAACTTTTTATGGATACCGGGGTCGGGGCGCGTGCCTATTCGATTATTGAACAAGGCAAGGTCGGTGCTCTGGTCAGTGCCAAGCCGGAGGAGCGCCGCAGTCTGATTGAGGAAGCTGCTGGTGTTACCAAGTACAAATCACGCAAAAAAAGTGCCCTGCGCAAGATGGATGCCACGCGCCAGAATCTGATTCGTCTGGGCGATATTATTTCTGAAATCAGGCGTCAGATCGGCAGTTTGCAGCGCCAGGCAAGTAAAGCAGAAAGATTTCGCGAGCTGCGTCGTGAAGCTCGACAGATAGAGCTGAGCCTCAGTGGTAATCGTTTGCAGCGTCTGGATGAAGAAGTAGCGCTGCTGGAGCAGCAGGAAAAACGTGAGGCTGAGACTCTCGAACGGCTTGATGGCCAATTGGAAGAGGGGGAGCTGCGTCTGGAAGAGCGGCAGTTGCAACTGACCGCAGCAGAAGGGGACTATCACCAGGCCCAGCAACAGGACTATCAGGCTGGTGCTGACATTACGCGTCTGGAAAGTGAGCTGAGTCTGATGTTGCGTCAACAGGAGCAGTTGCTGGAACAGGAGCAGCAGGCGCGCACCGAGTTGGAACAATGCACCTTGCGTCTTGCCGAGCTTGAAAGCGAAGTTCGTGAGCTGCAGATGCAACAGCAGGAATCGACGGAAAGTTTGAGTGACCTTGAGGATAAAACCCGCAGTGCTGAAAAGGAGCTGAATCAGGCTTTAGAGCGAGATCGCCAAGCGAATGAGCGCTATGAACAGTGCCGCCGCGCATTGACGGAGCAGTTTACCCAGGCCAGTCGATTGCAGAATCGTCGCGAAGAGATCGAACGCCGTCTGGCAGCGGAAAAACAGCGTCAGCAACAGCTGGCCAGAGAGATGGCCCAGATTGATGAGCGTCAGTGCGAACAGGAAGAACAGCTGCAGCAGTTGGCCGGTCAGCGTAGTGCTGTCAGCAGCAAAGCAGAGTCGTTGCACGAACATCAGCAGCGGTTGCAGGAAGAACTGCAGGTAATTAAAAATGGTCTGGAGCAACAACAGGCAGTGGTCACAGACTGTCGCCAGGAGTTAGGACAGCTGCGTTCCCGTTATGAATCCCTGGAGGAGTTACAGCAGCGGCGTGAAGGTTGTGGCGAAGGCACCCGCGCCCTGTTGGCGTCCGATGCGGGACGCCGGATCGCTGCTGATCTGTTGCGTGTAGAGGCTGCTTATGAACTGGCGGTTGAAAGTGTGCTGGGTGAGCATTTGCAGGCCGTTCCATTGGGTCTTACTGAATCGCCGGTCACTAGCCTTGAACTGCTGCAGCAACAACAGGTACGGGGTCTTATGTTGCTGACTAACCAGGAGGTGCCTGTTGGGGTAAATTCGATGGGCGCTCCACTGGTTGATCTGGTCACCCCGGTTGCAGGTGCCGAAAAGATAGTCGCTCAATTGTTTGCTGGTGTCTTTCTGGTTGACTCGGTAGTCGGTCACCTTGATGAGAAGCTTGCTGTTGGTGTGATTCTGGTTGATCTTGCCGGAACCTGTCTGGATTGGCGCGGTGTGCTTTATGGTGGTTCCATGGTCGCATCGACGACGGGATTGTTGCGGCGCCAACGTCAGTTGGATGACCTCTCTGAACGTATCGTCGAACTTGAGTTAAAACACAGCAATCAGGAACGTGAGTTGGAGTGTCAGCAGGAAAGGTTGCACGAAAACGAGGAAATGCTGGCATGTTTACAAGGTGAAATGCATCGCCTTGAACTGCAGTCGCTGGAATTAGGTAAGGATCAGCAGGCACTCGACAAGGAGCAGGACAACCTGTCACGCCGTCGCCAGCATCTATCTTTTGATCTGGAGCAGATTGACGAGACCCACACCGGCTTGCTGGCGGAAATGGACGAATGCCAGACTGGACGTGATGCCGCGCTGGAACAGCAGCAGCAACTTGAACAACAGCAACAGCGAGACCAGCAGCATTTAACCTCGGTAAGTCAGGAGGTTGATCGTTGCCGTGAGACGATGACCGGCTATCGCGTGGCCATTGCCGCACTGCAGCAGCAACATCAGGCCGCAGGCCAGACCCTTGAGCGTGTGCACCGTCAACGCAATGAATTGAGCGAGCGGCAGCAAAACCTGGAGCAGCGCTTACAGCAGCAGGATGATGCGTGTGCAGATCTGCAAGAAAAACAGATCAGGATTCGCGCAGATCTGGATCTACACCTTAATGACAGACAAGCGCAATTGCAGCAGACTGCTCAGTTTCATGAGGTATATCAGCAGCTTCGCGTGGAGCTTGAAGAACATCGTGAACAGTTGCGGCGTTTGCGTACCGCTGCCGAGGAGGCACGTAAAAGCGTCGCCCGTTTGCAGTTACGGCACCGCGAACAGCAATTGGATGCGGAACATCTGTATCAGGGCGTGCAGGAGCGCTACGCTGTCGATTTGCGTCTGCATCAGGTTCCCCAGGCCGTCGACGAAGAGCTTGAACGTCAGCAACTGCAATTACAGCGCCTTCAACAGAAAATTGCTGATCTTGGGGAAGTCAACTTGATGGCGATAGACGAATTCCAGGAGCAGGAAAAGCGCTACGAATTTCTCACCGGCCAACGTGACGATCTGAAACAGTCTCTGGATGATCTGGAGAAGGCCATTGCCCAGATTAATCGTACCACCCGGCGGCGCTTTAAAGAAACCTTTGAGCAGGCCAATGAAATGTTTCGCCAAGTGTTCCCGCGACTGTTTCGTGGCGGTCAGGCCGAATTGCGGCTGACCGATGAAAATGATCTGCTTGAAACTGGCATTGACATCATTGTCCAGCCCCCGGGGAAGCGTCTGCAGAGTGTCAATCTGCTGTCGGGGGGAGAAAAAGCGTTGACGGCGGTTGCCCTGATCTTTTCTCTGTTTTTGCTCAAGCCGACGCCGTTCTGTGTTCTCGATGAGGTTGATGCTCCACTGGATGATGCCAATATTGATCGCTTCGCGGAAATGGTGCGCGAAATGACAGATCGCTCGCAGTTTATTCTGATCACCCACAGTAAACGAACCATGGTGTTGTTGACACCCTTTATGGCGTGCGTGACTATGCAGGAACCCGGCGTGTCGCGACTGGTTTCGGTGCGTATGAACGACTTTGCACCAGTAGTACGAGAAAACGAAGAGCATGCCGCTGCAAAAAGTTTGATGGTGGCAGGAGAAGATGATATGTCATTTAAAGCAGTTTTGAATCAACTGTTGCAGGATGTTCCCGGCCTCTCGGTCATTATTGTCGATGTGGGAAGGTGAGGCCGTTGATCAGTAACACACATTGGTGAGTATGATATTAAAATACTGGGAGCTCATCATGGTATTATCCTGACTCTGTTGCGTGAAGCACTGGAGCGGATGGGATCGGATTACCCGGAAGAGGTGGTTATTCGCACACAGCAGGGTACTACACTCGATCCAGCCTTTGACCGAAGATTACCTGCTGATTCTACAGTTAAGGGCATTGGTAGCTCGGGCGGCTCAAAGTTGCGCCTGTGCAGAGCAACTGCATGATGATATTGCTCTGTAGCGAACAATGGGGATCTGTTAAGACATCACCCTGTAAAAACTTTAACCTGGCTTGGAATAACGCATATGAGTTGGCAATGATCTGGTTGACAGGGTTAGAACCTTGACCGTTTATGATGTTCTGGAACAATTTGTCGGTTTTATTGAGCTGCTGGCTCCAGTGGCTGGATCGATTGGTGTCCCTGCGGAACACTTGGTGGTGGCAGCCTGGGGGTGCTGTACCAGGTAGCGACGATTCTGGCATTGTTGGTGGTGCTGGTGTTGTTGAAAATTGTCCGCCGGCCACCAAAGAATAAAGGCTTTCCAGGAGAAAGTCGAGCCGGATCCAGAAAATGAGCCGGATCCGGAAATCGAGCTGGAACCGGAAATCGAGCTGGAACCGGAAATCGAGTCGGAACCGGAAATCGAGTCGGAACCGGAAATCGAGCCGGAACCGGAAATCGAGCCGGAACCGCGCCTGAGTCTGTTTGAGCGTCTCAAACAGGGGCTCTCAAAAACCCAGTCATCACTGGTCGGGCGGGTCGACAGCCTGTTGCGTGGGCGCACCGAGATTGACCAAGAGCTACTCGAAGATCTGGAAGAGGTATTGGTGACTGCAGATCTGGGGATGAAAACCACCCAGCATCTGATTCAGGCCCTGGAGACGCGCCTGGCTTCAGGCAACCTGAAAGATCCTGAGCAGGTACGTGAACTCCTCAAGGAGGAACTGAAAAAAATCCTTGCAGTAAAGGCAAGCCCCATCAATTTAAGCAGTGCCTCCCCCTTTGTGATGATGGTTGTGGGGGTTAACGGTGTCGGCAAAACAACGACTATCGGCAAGTTGTCTTATCAGTTCTCCCAGGCCGGGCACAAGGTTGTGCTGGGGGCAGGGGATACGTTCCGTGCTGCTGCTGCTGAGCAACTCGAGGTTTGGGGTGAGCGTGCCGGGGTTGAGGTGATTCGACATGGTGAAGGCGCTGACCCGGCTGCGGTAGCCTTTGATGCCGCCAAGGCGGCGGTGGCGCGTAAGGCTGATATTTTGCTGCTGGATACCGCCGGTCGGCTGCATACCAAGGTGAATTTAATGGAAGAACTGAAAAAAGTGCGGCGGGTGCTTGATCGTGAAATTCTCGGTGCTCCACATGAAATATTACTGGTTCTCGACGCTACTACCGGCCAGAACGCTTTGACTCAGGCGCGCATGTTTCATGAGGCTGTCGGGTTGGGCGGTATTGCCCTGACCAAGCTGGATGGCACAGCAAAAGGTGGTATTGTTGTCGCCATTGCAGCTGAACTCAGCGTGCCTGTCCGTTATGTTGGTATCGGTGAAAAACTTGACGATTTACGATTTTTTGATTCCGAAATGTTTGTAAACGCGCTGTTTGAGCATTCCTGATATCTTATGGTGCTGCACACCTCAACATAGGGATGAGTGAAATGCTGAAACTGGTTGACCTTGAAAAATCCATTGCCGCCTTGCTTGAGCAACATCGTGCCTTGAAGCTTGACAACCGGCGGCTGCAACAGGAAAAAAAAGGCTGGCTGACAGAGAAGCAGCGTCTGCTGGAGCAGATTGATCAAATTCTCGAGGGTCTTGACGACATTGATGAGGAGGGGGTATGAGCGCGCAAATTCAGATCAGGATTCAGGGTCGCATCTATACTCTACGCAGTCAGCAATCGGAAGATCAGATCCAGAAGGTTGTTTCCTTTGTGGAAAAGAAGCTTGCTGAAACAGCTGCCGGCAGGTCGGTTGACACTGTAGACCTGATGATTCTGACTCTCTTGAATCTCGCTGGAGAACATATGCTGTTACTGGCACAAAAAGCTCAGGATGATAGTGAAATAACGCAACGTCTGGGACAGTTAGAGCGTCAGTTAACGCTGGAAATTGACGATAATTTTGGTTGCTAATCCTCAACAATCCGTTGTAATATCAAAGCTATTCTCGACTGTGGTCGGGTTGATTGATAGATTGTCGGGCGCTTGTTACTCAAGTACGGTGCGAGTGTCGAACGAGAAGAAGTGAATGCAAGTCAAGCCACTTCGGGTCTGCAGTTAGTCTCGAACGTGGATTGTGTGGTTTATATTTCATTGGCGCGCAGTATCAGGCTGCGGAAAGATCTTATGAGTGCAAGTTGTCTTCAGCGCAGCTTTCTTCATACAGGTGGATGACATTTATCACTAACGCGCTATGAATAGTAGACTGCTTTAACATCCGCTCATCCTCTCGATCACGACCCTCCTCCGGCGCTATCTTACGGCCACCCCTGCACCATATTGGGTTTTTTTATGGATAAAGTGGCGATTCGAGCGCTCATGCTCAAACGTCGCAAAGAATTGTTGCCGGAACAGGCGGCCTGCATGTCGCGTCTGGCCCAACAGCGGTTGGTAGCGACTAAGCTGTTTGCGGTGGCCCGGAGCCTGGCACTCTACAGCCCCATATATAATGAGGTAGATACCAGCGATATCTTTTTAATGGCCCGTCGCCGGGAGAAACAGGTTTATTACCCCCGGGTTGCCGGAGAGCACCTGCACTTTGTTCCGATCAGCAGTGCGGGGCAACTGGTGCCGGGAGCTTTTGGCGTGCTTGAACCTGCTGCCGATCTGAAAACCAGTCAACAGGTGCCGGATCTGATCCTGATTCCTGGAGTGGCCTTTGATCGCTGTGGCCATCGTCTTGGTTATGGTCGGGGCTTTTATGATCGCTATCTTGCGTGTTGTAGCGACAATGCTGTTCGTGTGGGCTTCTCTTATTCTTTTCAGCTACGCAATGCGCTGCCTGCTGACGCGCACGATCAGTCTCTGGATGTTTTGGTTACAGACGCAGAAACCATCACCTGGCGCAGTGTGTTGCCAGGCTTAACATAGCCCTTCAAGGGGGAGGTACTTTATGCAGACAGAAATAATAACGATTGTGTTGGTTCTGGTAGCTCTAGCTGCCGGTGTTTTCTTGGGAATGTTGTTGCGCCGCAAACTCTCAGAATCAACTGTTAACAGCGCTAAAGCTGAAGCACAAAAAATTATCAGCGATGCCGGTAAGGAAGCGGAAACAATTACCAAAGAGGCGATTATTCAGGCTAAAGATCTGGTTCTTCAGGCCAAGACTGATTGGGAAAAAGAGGCACGTGAATTACGCAAAGAAATCCACGCCAACGAGAACCGGCTCCAACAAAAGGAAGAAAACCTGGATCGCAAGTTTGATCAGTTGGAAAAGAAGAATGAAGAGTTGGCCGGTAAAGAGAAACAGTTGCACCAGCTCGAGTCTGATTTGCAAGTCAAAATGACAGATGCCGAAAAAGTGCTTGCTGAGCAACAGGCGCGTCTGGAGACGATTTCCGGCCTGACCCAGGCCGAGGCAAAGCAGCAGTTAATTGATGGGATGTTGAGTGAGGCGCGGCACGATGCAGCCAAAAGTATCAAGCGTATCGAGGATGAGGCGTTGGAAACAGCTGACAAAAAAGCCAAGAAAATTCTGGTTCTGGCGATCCAGCGCTATGCCGGAGACTTTGTTGCAGAAAAAACTGTCAGTGTGGTGCCATTGCCGTCAGACGAGATGAAAGGGCGGATTATTGGTCGTGAAGGGCGCAATATTCGCGCGATAGAGGCCGCGACCGGTATCGATCTGATTATCGATGATACTCCTGAGGCGGTTGTTATCTCAGGTTTCAACCCGGTGCGGCGTGAGGTTGCTCGTATAGCTCTGGAGCGTTTGATCGCCGATGGGCGTATTCATCCGGCCAGAATTGAGGAGTTGGTTGAAAAGGCGCGTGAAGAAGTTGACGAGGAGATCCGCCAGGCCGGTGAACAGGCCACTTTCGATGTCGGCGTCCATGGGATTCACCCCGAAATTGTCAAATTGCTGGGGATGCTCAAATATCGCACATCCTACGGCCAGAATATCCTGGTTCACTCCATTGAAATGGCCTTTCTTTGTGGCATGATGGCCGCCGAACTGGGTGTTAACGTCAAGGAAGCCAAGCGTGCAGCGTTGCTGCATGATATTGGTAAAGCGGTTAGTCACGAGCTGGAAGGCTCCCATGCTGTCAATGGTGGAGATTTGGCACGTAAATATGGGGAGTCGCCGGCGATTGTCCACGCGATAATGGCTCACCATGAGGATGAAAAGCCCGATACCGTTCTCGCTATTCTGGTGCAGGCAGCGGATGCCCTTTCTGGTGCCCGCCCCGGTGCCCGTCGTGAGACTCTGGAAACCTACGTAAAACGCTTGCGCGATCTGGAGCAGATCGGCACATCCTTCTCTGGTGTGACCGGTTGTTTTGCCATTCAGGCCGGGCGTGAAATTCGCGTCATGGTTTCCAGTGATGAAGTGTCTGACGACTACTCTCACGTCCTGGCCAAGGAAATCGCGGCCAAGATTGAACAGGAAATGACCTACCCCGGGCAGATTCGAGTCAATGTCATTCGTGAGACACGGGCGGTAGAGTACGCCAAGTAGCCTGTGCTTGATGACGGCTCGTTTTGGTGTTGTTGTTTGTTCTGGCAGATGCCTGGTCGGCGGGGGATAGGCTCGGAGTTAATGCGTTGAAATTGTTGTTTGTTGGCGACATTGTCGGTCGGGCCGGAAGAAACGTTCTGACTGATCATCTGAAGAAGTTGGTCAGTCAGCATCAGGTAGATCTGGTGGTTGCTAACGGTGAAAATGCTGCTGCCGGCAATGGCTTGACCGGGGCGATCCTTAAAGAGCTTTTTGCTTGCGGTGTTGATGTGGTTACTTCCGGAAACCACATCTGGGACAAACGCGAGATTGTCCCGGTGCTTGATCGCGAACATCGTTTGTTGCGCCCCGCAAATTACCCCCCAGGTCTTCCTGGCAGGGGGACAGGGGTTTATGAAACGGCAGGTGGCATCAGGGTCGGAGTCTGCAATCTGGAGGGGCGGGTATTTATGAAAAACCTCGACTGTCCATTTCGCACGGCTGACCTGCTCATTGAAGAGCTGCGCCAGGCCACCTCTGTTATTCTGGTTGATTTTCATGCGGAGGCAACCAGTGAGAAGCAGGCGTTGGGGTATTATCTCGATGGACGGGTCAGCGCGGTGATTGGTACCCACACCCACGTGCAGACCGCTGATGAATGCATTCTTTCCGGCGGCACCGGCTATTTAACCGATGTCGGTATGTCGGGGAGTCAGGATGCTATCATCGGCAATGAAAAAAAAGCCGCATTGGAAAGGTTTTTGTCGCAGATGCCGGTGCGTCTTGAAGTCGCTAAAAAAGATCCTCAGCTGTCTGCGGTAGTGCTGACAATTGACGAAGATAGCGGGTGTTGTACCTATATTGAGCGCATCCAGGTACGTTGATGGTCTCTGTTCAGCACCGGATAGGGGGTCCTGCGCAAAGCTATAGCTGAATAGTTACCGTTGGTGATCAGTTTTTTTTGTTGTTACGCTGCCGGAAGTTGAGGCTTTACTATATATATCAGGATAGTCATGACGGATAACTTTATTGAAGAATTAACCTGGCGCGGCATGATCCACGATATTTCGCCCGGGACGGAAGAGCAACTCCAGAAAGCGATGACCATCGCCTATGTTGGCATAGACCCGACGGCAGATTCCTTGCATATCGGCCATCTCGTCAGTGTCATGATGCTCAAGCATTTTCAGCATGCAGGCCATAAGCCGATTGTTCTGGTCGGCGGGGCAACCGGCATGATCGGTGATCCGTCGATGAAATCGGCTGAGCGCAATCTGCTTGATGAGCAGACCCTTGAACATAATGTTGCTTGTCTGCAGGGACAGCTGGCAAGGTTTCTTGATTTTAAATCCGGTGCCGCTAATGCTGCCGAAATGGTCAATAATTATGACTGGATGAAGAATTTTGGCTTTCTCGAGTTTATCCGTGATATTGGTAAACATATTACTGTCAATTATATGATGGCCAAAGATAGTGTAAAGAAGCGACTCAGCGATGAGGCTAAAACTGGCCTTTCTTTTACAGAATTTACCTATCAGTTGGTGCAGGCCACGGATTATCTGCACCTGTATCGTGAAAAAGGTTGTCGCTTGCAGATGGGTGGGTCAGATCAGTGGGGGAATATTACCACCGGAACTGAGCTTATTCGCCGTAAGGAGGGTGGAGAAGCTTTTGCCCTGACTTGTCCGCTGATAACCAAGTCAGATGGGGGCAAGTTTGGCAAAACCGAAAGCGGTAATGTCTGGCTTGATGCAAGATTGACAACGCCTTACAAATTTTGTCAGTTCTGGCTGAATGTTTCCGATGCGGATGCTGCAAAATATATCAAGATCTTTACCCTGCTCAGTCAGTATGAGGTAGCAGAGTTAGTAAAGGAACAGGCTTCAGCACCCCACCTTCGTCCCTTACAGAAGCGCCTGGCCGCAGAGGTTACCTGTATGGTTCATGGAGTTGAGGAGTATAACAAGGCGATGGAGGCTTCACAGATTCTTTTTGGTAATGCAACGACAGATAATCTTGCCAGGCTGGATAAGGAGACTTTTCTGTCGGTGTTTGAGGGCGTAACAACCTTCCCAGTAGAGCGCATCCTCCTCGATGCGGGAGTTTCCATCATCGAATTGCTGGCAACTCATACTCCAGCCTTTCCATCCAAAGGCGATCTGCGACGCACCATCCAGGGGAACGGCCTCAGTCTGAATAAGGCCAAGCTGACTGACCAGGATTATCTGGTGACGGCAGCTGATCTGGTTGGAGGATCTTATCTTCTTGTCCAGAAGGGGAAGAAGAATTATACAATCATCGAGGTTGTGTAGTTGTCGTTATTATTTTGTTTGAGGAAAAGTGCGCTAGATCAGTACCTTGTCGCCAGTGAATTTTTTTTAAAAAAAAAGGTTGACGCTCACGGGGGCTTTGGTTATAACTGCGCTCCGTTGCCCAGCAAAACCGTGGGCGGCGCCGATAAAAAAAGCAATTGATAAAACAAAAAAGCATTGACAAGAAAAGGCGATCTGGGTAAAGTCCTTGCTTGTCGCTTCGTTTCGGCGGGGCAAAATCAGGTCTTTGAAAACTAAATAGCAGATGTTTGACAGAGCTTGTAAGGGTTCAAG
>JAGYPB010000017.1 GCA_018399135.1 Deltaproteobacteria bacterium
CGTTTCCAAGGAATCTTCTAATGTAACCAAAGGTTTTGTATCTTTTGCCATCTTCCTATCCTTTCAATTCAAATTGGCTATTAAGATCGTCTGGCGTCATTTATCAAGAACAAGGCTTCCGCTCCAAGATCACGCGCTTTTTGCGCCTGTATCTTGGCTGGATCGGTTGCCGGCGCCCGGGTTCCAAAACAAGATGCATATCGCCGGGCACCTGTTTGCGAAAGAATTTGACAATCGCACAACGCTCGCTGTCGGTCATTTTAGAACCTTCTCCCAGAGCACCCATAATAGCCAGCCCGTAAACACTTCTCTTTGTCATACAATCCACCACGAGCCGCCTAATGCTGTCGTAGTCAACCTCCCCGTTATCCATAAACGGAGTCGGGACAATAGGGTAAATTCCTTTTAAGTTCATAGGGGCCTCTGGTATCGATCTGGAATTGTTGCAATGTAGAGAAAACGGTTGCCCACATATTCATCTGCGAAAAATACTGAAGGCCAAAAATTAGAACCGCGAGCCCGGCTGCGTCAGAAACTCTAACTCCTCTGACGTGGAAGTACGTCCAAGGATCTCATTTCTGTGCGGATATCGACCAAAGCGGTCAATGATTGCTTTATGCATTAACTCGAACTTGTAGTTTTCGGATGGCGCGAACTCCTTATATAGCGCTTCTGCGACGACGTGTATCTGTCTTGATTCGCTGTGCATGTACGGCAAGAGAAGGAAGCCACATTGAGTCGGTGTGAGTGATATCAGCGCCCCGGAAGCAACGGCCTCTTGAGCTAGAACAAGTGCTATTAGGTCTTGGGCAAATGCCTGCGGTGTGTTGCGATACACGTTTCGGGAAAACTGATCAAGCACGATGATTTCAGCAAGACGCCCTTCTGCCGTAGCCCGCCATGTGTACAACTCTCCGGCAGCGGCCTGCTGCATCATGGGGAGAAAACGGTGCCGAACCTGATCATCGAAGTCCTTGTCCGTAGCGAACCAAAGTCTTGCATCGATGTCATGAAACCAGAATGTCAAAACTTCCGGGTGCATTTTTTTACTACCTCACTTCAAGTTAACAGAGGGGGTAACGTTTTTGATAACTTGCGGCGACGCGAAGTTCGGGTCACGACCGCAATTTCAGATTTGATAGCTTATTTGGTAGCTATCGATATTTTCCGACAATCCCTCATTAATGCGAGAAAGCAATTTTTAAACGTTTCCTCGGATTGTCGAACTTCACCGATGCTGGTTTAAACTCGTCTGGTTTGTACGGCCAATAGTTTTTGGCGTGGCCTTTCAACCACCCTACCATCCCATCATACTCTTCGTGAGATAGATCAGCTAGGACATCAAGAAGTTCCTCATATCCTCTAACTCCTCCACAATCCTCGGGAGGGCAGGCTCTCTGGCCATCAACACATCGCGGGTAGTTAAAACTCGGCTCCTTTAGGAGTGTCCCGACAAGAATAACTTTATGGGACCAACCATCCCCGAAGTCGTACTCGTATTCCAGTGTGTCTCCGAGTTCCATAAAAAAGCTCGATATCGGAACCTCCCATCCTTCCACCGCTCCGTCATCAAAATCCTCATCAGGAATTCCGATCTTAGATTTTATACGGCCATGCCTCCGGGGAGGATTGAACGAATGTAGGTGGTAGTCCAGCCAGCCCATAGAATCCTGTATGGCAACGTGTAGATCCCAGAAGGAGTACGTCTCTGGAACATCGATCAGTCGCCAAATCGGCGGTTCGATTCCATTCAAAGTAATTTGGAATCGCATAACCTGAGCCAGTTTCTTACTCATATAGCATCCTTTAGAGAGTAACAAGGCAAGGGTTTTTACGGCACACAACCATCACAAAAAACCCTATTGGGCTAAACCCCACCGTTTGGATGACATCTGTAATTATAAAGAGATGGCGGCGGGGAATGTGGAGCAATTCTAGCGGGAACAAGGCTGTTTGACAATATTGAATCAGGCGGCACCACCTACATGAAAGACAAAACTCGCCGAAATCGTCATGTGAGATGCTGTTTTCTCATCTCTTGTTCTGCATTAAACTGATGGCGTATTCGGTGGTCAGCGATGCCACCGCACCTGTTTTGGTGAGCTTATCTCCCGCCCGAAAGTAATAACCACTCCCTAATTGCGTTAACCAGCCCTTCTGTACATAATGATGAGTGAGCTGTCGGGATACGCCAAACCCTTTCAGATGGCTTGACGAAACAGCCATCCCCTGGGGCAGGCTAAAAAGGGCTTTTTTTAATATTTCGCTGGAATGTAAAGCATTGTTTGACATTGCTGCATTGTTTATCTCAACTTTTCAGCAATGCATCCTCCGCCCGTAAGCAATTTTCCACACAATTCAATCAGGATAAAATGATGACTACCTCAGAGTTGCCATTTTGGCAAAAAAGGAGACGGTCATGAACACGAGTGGGATCAAACGTAGCTCATCGGGGAAATCGGGTGGTAATGGTGATTTGAAAAATGTGACTTCCCCAACAAGAATGCTTGGAAGGTTGTGATTAGAATAAACACTACAACCGCTAGCGCAGCGACACAAAGAACCTTCTGACCATTTTAGCCGCATCGTCAGGCATCTGGTAAAAATCCGGGTAACGTAGATAATCGCTGTAGAGACCCAGCATGAAACTATAGAGGCCAAACGCCAGCAACCGTGGCTCTTCAGCGGGTTTCATATGTCCATGTTGCTGCAAGCGGGCAAAAAAGTTCTCCAGATTATGCGTCATCTCGAGCTTTGATTCACGCAGACGTTCGTTGACTAATCGAGTCTCTTCGGAATGTTCACATTTAAGCAACAAAATACTGTAGACACGATTGATATGTTCATCGGTGTGCAACTGGAGCAGTGAATCGACGCAGTGTTTTTGCAGCTTATCGAGGGCATCAGAGGTTTCATCAGCCAGAATCCGTTTGAGAATCTCCTCAGCCGGCATCTGAACCTCGGCGTGAACGGCGTTGATCAGGTCAACCTTGTTGGCAAAATTCCAGTAGATTGCGCCGCGTGTCACTCCGGCAGCACGGGCTATCTGCTCCAGGGTCGTGCGGGCAATCCCCTGATGAAAAAAAACCTCTTCAGCGGCCTTAATGATTTTTCTTCGCGTTTGCTGTGCATCTTCTTTCGAACGTCTCAATAGTTTTCTCCCCTGGATAACATCTTATCTCCGGTAGGATTAAATTTCGGCTTTTCCCTTTACAAACATACATGCATGTATGTTAGCATTGAAACGTTTTTCGAGCAACGATTCTTTTCTCTCCGGATTCCTGCACCACCGGAGCAACACCTTTTAGCTTTTTTGATTTGGAGATTGAGCATGACCACTTTTAATTTTCAGCGCTTTATTTTCTTCAGTGCTGTCCTGCCAACCCTGATATTAGTACTGACTGCATGCGAATCCAAACCGAACCAGGGGGGAATGCAACGGCCGCCATCTCCTGTCACCGTCAGCAAGGTCCAACCGCGCGATGCCGAGCAGGTTCACGCCTATGCCGGTCGAGTTTACGGTTCCCGTGAAGTGGACGTGCGGGCACGCGTCCAGGGGATTTTGCAACAGCGTCTGTTCCAGGAGGGGGAAGAAGTCAAGCAAGGGGACATTCTTTTTCAAATCGACCCCGAACCATTCCAGGTAGCTCTGGATGCAGCAAAGGCCAATCATCGTACCGCCACTGCCACGTTAAATCAGGCTGAACGCGAGTGGCGACGCACCTCAAAATTGTATGAGCAGAATGCTGTCAGCCAGCGTGAATACGACAATGCCCGTTCGACGTTTGAATTGGCTCAAGCTAACCAGTCCCTGTCTCAAGTGCGCGTCGCTCAGGCACAGCTGGAGCTGAGTTATACCAGGGTTGAAGCGCCGGTCAACGGCATAACCAGCCTCGAAGCAATATCGGAAGGCAATCTGGTTGAACGTGGCACCCTGCTCACCAGCATGGTTCAACTTGACCCGATCCACGTACGTTTTTCCCTGCCGGAAGCCGATGCTGCCCTGCGCCGTGCTACTATCGCCGCCGCCAACAGCGCCACAAACAATAATCCGGTCAGCCTGTTAACCGCTGACGAAAGCGCCAATCCCCTCAATGGTGAGATAGATTTTACCGCCAGCACCATCGACCAGTTGACTGGTACAGTGGCAGCGCGGGCAGTATTCCCCAACCCTGCCAAACGACTGGTACCTGGCCAATTCGTGCGCGTCCAGGTGCTCCTGCAATCGTTCCATAACTCCATTCTGATTCCCGAAACCGCCGTCGTTCAAGGCCCGCAAGGCCCCAGCGTTTTTGTTATCGTTGACAACAACGCCCAGTTTCGACCAATCACCCTCGGACCGGTGACAGTCTCCGGTCAGGTGGTTCTTGATGGCCTGACCGCAGAGGATCTGGTTGTCATTAACGGTCAGGTCAGCCTCTATCCCGGCGCCCAGGTTCATATTGTCGCCGGCCAGGAGGAGTAACAACTGATGCTCAGATTTTTTATTGATCGGCCGATCTTCAGTTCGGTTATTTCCATCATCATTGTCATTATCGGTCTGGCCGCTCTGCGCATATTGCCGGTCGAACAATATCCCGATGTCATCCCGCCCCAGGTTGTGGTCAGTGCTCAATATGTCGGTGCCAGTGCCGACGTTGTCGCCGCTTCGGTTGCTGCACCCCTCGAACAGGAAATCAACGGGGTCGATGACATGATCTACCTGGAATCAACTGCCACCGATGCCGGCAGCCTGCAGATCACCGTATCTTTTGAGCTCGGAACCGATCCTGACCAGAATGCCATCAACGTCAACAACCGGGTTCAGGCCGCGCTGGCACGCTTGCCCCAACAGGTGAGGGATACCGGGGTTCGGGTTGAATCGCGCTCTACCAACCTGTTAATGGTCGCCACCCTGAACGCCCCTGAGGGGCGCTACGACACTCTGTTCATCAGCAACTACGCCCTGCTTAATGTACTGGACGAACTGGTGCGGATTCCCGGCGTCGGTGGTGCCTCCCTGTTCGGTGCCCAGGACTACTCCATGCGGATCTGGCTGCGACCGGACAAGCTTGCCCAATATCGACTGACCCCCACCGATGTTGCCCAGTCCATCCGTGAGCAGAATGCCCAGTTTGCTGCCGGACGTCTGGGGGATCAACCGGCACCGGATGATCAGGCCTTTACCTTTACCGTCACAACCAAGGGGCAGCTGGTATCACCCGATGAATTTGAGCAGATTATTCTGCGCTCCAGCACCGATGGCAGCACCCTGCGCCTGCGCGATGTTGCCCGGGTTGAGCTTGGCTCACAGAACTACGGCTTTCATGCCATCTACAACGGCCAACCAACCGTCCCCTTGGGAGTCTATCTGCAACCGGGGGCCAACGCCCTGGAAACTGCGCAGCTGGTCCATCAGGCTTTTCGTAACCTGGCCGAGCGCTTCCCGGCCGGTCTGGAATATCGGATTCCCTATGACACCACCGAATTCGTCGAGATATCGATCCGCGAGGTGTTCATCACTCTGATCATCGCCATCATCCTCGTGGTGCTGGTCACCTTTGCATTTCTCCAGCATTTGCGCGCTGCGTTGATTCCCATTGCGGCCATCCCGGTCTCTCTGATCGGCACCTTTGCCGGGATGCAGGCGCTGGGTTTTTCTGTCAACCTGCTGACCCTGTTTGGTCTGGTTCTATCTATTGGTATCGTTGTCGATAATGCGATCATCGTAATGGAAAACGTTGAGCGCCTGATTAACGAAAAACAACTCAGTGCCCGCGATGCCGCGGTTGAAACCATGCAGCAGGTCTCCGGTGCAGTTATCTCCTCGACCCTGGTGCTGGTAGCAGTGTTTGCACCGGTCGCCTTTCTGGGGGGACTAAGCGGTGAGCTCTACCGCCAGTTTGCCGTCACCATCGCAGTTTCAGTGGTTATCTCAGGTATCGTTGCCGTTACCCTGACCCCGGCCATGTGTGCCCTGCTCCTAGACCGCCAACCACGTAAACTCGCGGCACCTTTTCGCTTGTTTAACCGCGCCTTTGAGGCGGTCACTACGGTCTTTGTTGCCGGCGTATCTTTTTTACTGCGCCATTCGATCATCGGCTTGATTGGTTTTGTTCTGGTCATTGGCAGCACTATCTGGCTCCTTGATCGCTTACCGGCCGGCCTTGTTCCACAAGAAGATCAAGGCGTTGCCCTGGTGGTTGCGCAATTGCCGCCAACCTCGGCCCTAGGACGCACATCCGCAACCCTTGAAGAGCTGGCGGCTAAGGTACTGGCTATCGATGAAGTTGATCAATTCACCACCTTCGCCGGTTTTGATATTTTTTCGTCATCGTTAAAATCCAACAGCACCGTCGGCTTTGCCAAATTGACTAACTGGAATGAGCGCCGTGGTCCCGGACAGGATTCGGCGTCAATTGCCGGCAAAGTGATGGGGATCGGCATGGGGATTCAAGAGGCTAATATTTTTGCCTTTACCCCGCCACCGATCATGGGAATGTCTCTGACCGGTGGGGTCGAAGGATACCTGCAGGTACGGGGTGATGTCAGCGTTTCGGAGATCGATGCCATCGCCCGCGATCTGGTGGCCAAAGCCAACCAACGCCCGGAATTGACCAACGTCCGCACCCTGCTCAACACAAGCATCCCCCGTTATAACGCAGTACTTGATCGCGAAAAAGCGCGTGCCGCTGGGGTACCAATCAACCAGATTTACGATGCCATGCAGAGCACCTTTGGCGGGATGTATGTCAACGATTTTACCTATTTTGGTCGCCTGTGGCAGGTACGTCTGCAGTCGGAAGGGGAATTCCGCAGCCGTGCCGAAGACATTAATCAAGTTTTTGTACGCTCTCAAAAAGGTGAAATGTTGCCGCTAAGCTCATTAATTTCTATGGAACGGATCAGCGGCGCCGATGTTGTCAATCGCTACAATCTTTATACTTCAGCCAAGCTTCTGGCTGACCCGTCACCAGGATTCACCAGTGGGCAAGCCAAAACAGCAATGGAAGAAGTAACCGACGGTCTCGGACGTGACAACACGGTTCTGGGCTGGATCGGTGAAGCTTATCAACTTGATGCTGCTGCCGGCACCGGCGCAGCGGCTTTCGGTCTGGGGTTATTGATGGTCTTTCTGATACTGGCTGCCCAATATGAACGCTGGACCCTGCCGTTAGCCGTTGCCTCGGCGATCCCCTTTGCTGTTCTGGGTGCCGCCCTGGCGGCCTGGACTCGGGGTTTCCCCAGTGATATCTATTTTCAGGTTGGACTGCTGGTGCTGATCGGCCTGGCGGCCAAAAATGCGATTCTCATAGTTGAGTTTGCCGCCCAGAATCGCCGTGCCGGAATGAGCTCCCTTGATGCAGCGACAGAAGCGGCCAGACAGCGTTTTCGGGCGATCATGATGACCGCCATGACCTTCATTATCGGCACCCTACCACTCGTTTTTGCCAGTGGTGCCGGTGCTGCCAGCCGTCAGGAAATTGGTACTGTCGTAGTCGGCGGCATGGTCGCCGCAAGCTCCCTGGCGCTATTTTTTGTTCCGTTGTTTTATAAACTTCTGGAAGATATCGCGACCCGGCGCCGCGAACGTTTGAACCAAAGAAAGGCTCTCCATTTATGAAAATTCTGATTCTGTCAGTTTCTCTGGTTGCCTTGCTGCTCGGCGGTTGTACTATTGGCCCGGATTATCAGCGCCCAGACCTTCATCTGCCGGATCAATGGCATCAAATTGAAAAAACTTCTGGTACTTACGTCACGGCAATTCAAGACGATTGGTGGATCACCTACCAGGATCCGGTGCTAACCCAACTGATCGAACGGGCCCTGAGTGACAATCTCACCCTGCGCCTGCAGCTCGAACGTATCCGCGAAAGCCGTGCGCGGCTGGGATTCACCTCGGCACAACGGATGCCAGGCCTTGACGGCCAGGCCGAAGCATCACGCAGTCAGCAGTCTGCTGCTGTTTCTGCCGGCAGCATCAACAACAACTTCAGCTTTACGGCAATGCTCAGTTACGAGGTTGATATCTGGGGGCGGCTGGCGCGTAACCGTGAAAGCGCCCTGGCCCAGCTTGAAGCCTCGCACTATAGTCACGATGCCATCCGCCTGCAGCTGATTAGCGATCTGATCAGCACCTACAATAACCTGCGTGCAGCCCAGGCACAACTCCGCATTACCCGGCGCACGCTGGATCTTCGTCGTGACAGCTTGGAATTACAACAAATCCGCTATGATGGCGGTGTGATTGACCAACTCGGACTGCAGCAGGCCCGCTCCGAATGGGCAGCGGTACGCGCGCTCATCCCCCTGCGGCAGGAACAGGTGACCCGATTGGAAAGCGCCCTGGCGGTCTTGACCGGCATAAGCCCGGCAGAACTGATGGGAACCCTTGACTTCGGCGACCGGCAACTTGATCAATTAGCATGGACAGAACCCCTTCCTGATTTTCTTCCCTCCGAACTGCTTGAGCGCCGCCCTGATATCCGTGCGACAGAAGCGGCTCTGATAGCAGCCAATGCGCAGTTGGGAATGGCGATGGCGGAACGCCTGCCGCGTTTCAACCTGGCCCTGTTCCTTGGCAGTGTTGCCGGTGACATTGATGATTTGCTGCAGAGTTCAACGCAAACCTGGGGGATCAGTGGCGCGATCCTCGGCCCCCTGGTCGATTTCGGCCGCAACCGCGCACACGTCGAGACAGTCAAGGCGCTACGCGACCAGGCTGAAATCAACTACCGGATCACCGTGCAGACCGCCTTTCGCGAAGTACGCGATGCGCTGCTGTTGACGAACACTATTGCTGAGCGCGAAATGGCCCTGCAAAGCCAACGAGAAGCGGCCCAAAAGACCCTGGAATTGGTTGAGTTACGCTATCAGGAAGGATACAGCAGTTTTATCGAGGTTCTTGATGCCCAGCGTCAGCTATTGGGCGCCGAACTGGCGCTGACCGAAGCGACCCGTGACCGCCTCAATGCCGCAACCACCCTGTTCAAAACCCTGGGCGGCGGCTGGCAAACGGATGAGGGGCGTTTGTAGGGGCGATTCATGAATCGCCCCTACGACAGCATCCTCGCAGCATCAAAGATTGTTTCCGACAGGGTCGGATGGGGATGAATGGTCTTGCGCAGATCCTCAGAGGTAGCCGCCATCTCCATCGCCAGCACCCCTTCAGCGATCAACTCTCCAGCCCCTGGTCCAGCGACGGCAACCCCTAGAACACGATCCGTTTCAGGATCGACAATCAGCTTGGTGATCCCGTCATCGCGCCCCAGGGTCAGACAGCGGCCATTGCTGCGCCACGGCAGCTTGGCGGTCTTGACCTTGATCTTCTGCTCGCGCGCCTGGGTTTCGGTCAAACCACACCAGGCGATCTCCGGATCAGTAAATACCACTGCCGGAATCGCCCGCGGCTCGTAGACTGCCTTGCCTCCGGCCGCCACCTCCGCTGCCACCTCGGCTTCAGCATAGGCCTTGTGGGCCAGCATCGGCTCACCGGCAATATCGCCGATAGCAAAGATATGGGGTTCAGCGGTACGCTGCTGACCATCGACCTCAATAAAACCCTTGTCATTCTTTTTGATCCGGGTGCTATCCAGTCCGAGCTGTTCGGTGTTGGGTTTACGCCCGATAGCAATCAGCACCCGATCAAAGCGCCGGTTAGTCGATTCCCCTTTTTTATCCTCCAGGGTGACTGCGACACCATTCTTCTGCTCTTTCAGTTCAACAACCTTGGTTTTCAGCAGAATATCTTCGAATATGTTATCCAGCCGCCGTTTCAGCAAGGACACCAAATCGCGATCACAACCGGGAAGCAGGCCAGCGGTCATTTCGACCACACTGACCTTACTGCCCAACGCCGCATAGGCACTACCAAGCTCGAGACCAATGTAACCACCACCGACCACCAGCAAGGAAGAAGGGACATCGGTCAGATTCAAGGCTCCAGTCGAATCAATAATTCGTTGACTCGCTGCTTCAACACCGGGGAGCATAATCGGCCGCGACCCGGTCGCCAGGATCGCCTGCGAAAATTCCAGTGCAGTGGTTATGCCTTCGGTATCGGTCACTTCAAGACGATGAGCATCTTTGAACCGGGCCATTCCTCTTAGATAGGTCAGCTTCTGCTTCGCAACCTTTGCACCCAGGCCGCCGGTGAGTTTTTTAACCACCTCATTTTTCCAGGCGCGGACCCGATCGACATCAACCTTCGGTTTGGAAAATGTGACGCCGATAGCTGTTGATTCCTGTGCTTCGTAATCAGCTTAAGGACATGTAACAGAGCTTTAGAAGGGATACAACCGCGATGCAGACAAACCCCCACCGGGATTCTCCTCAGGGTCAATCAGGGTCAGACAGCCCCAGCCCGCCGCCTTGGAAAGGCCGCATGATAACCCGGTACGGCACCAATAACGACCAGATCCTTGCCTGGCACCTTGCTTGTTCGGCAGGTTTGCTGCCAGACTTTGCGGCAGCTGATTTTTTTCTGCCTCGTCAGTTGACGTCTCTTTGACTTTTCCTGCGCAGCAGCCTCTTCATCTGATTCAGCTGCTGAAGTATCTGCTTCCAGTCTCCTCCAGCACGGCAATCACCGCCCCCACATCCACCGTGTCCCCTTCAGCGACCTTGAGATCCATGACACGACCAGCTGATGGCGAAGGGATCGCCACCACCGCCTTGTCTGTTTCCAACTCAATCAAGGTCTGATCCGCGTCAACCTGGATCACCAACACTGACCGCCACGGAAATCACCTTGCCGGAGGTCACACCATCCGAAACCTGCGGAACAACTACATCAATACTCATAAAAAACTCTCTATCTTTCCAGGAATGCTAGCTTAATGGATCTTCCACCACTTTACCTCGGCGTGGTGTCGGGGCTCCCGTGACAAGGGTGTCTGTCGCCATGGACGGCGACAGTCAAGCGGTCATGGACGACGAAAAGCGTCCCTTGGCATGGGAGTCCCGATGCCACACCCGCCCACCAACCATTTCCTCACAGCACCAGTTTAAGCGGTTGCTCCAGCGCCTCGCAAATCCAACGCAGAAACCGCGCTCCGTCAGCGCCGTCGATCACGCGATGATCGTAGCTCAAACTCAACGGCATCATCTGCTGCGGTACAAATTCCTGACCGTTCCAGACCGGCCGGGTTTCGCTGCGGGACACGCCGAGGATTGCCACCTGGGGTGCGTAGACGATCGGGGTAAAGGCGCTGCCACCGATGCCGCCGAGGTTACTGATGGTAAAGGTGCCACCGTCCATCTCGTCCGGACTCAGTTTGCGTGCCCGCGCCTTTTCGGCCAGGGCGTTGAGATCTGCCGCCAGCTGATGAATCCCTTTGCGGTCGGCATCGCGCACTACCGGTACCAACAACCCCTTATCGGTATCAACCGCGACCCCGACATGAACGAATTTTTTGTAAATCAGCTCCTGGCATGCAAGATCGAGACTGGTATTGAATTGTGGAAATTCCCTGAGTGCCACAGCGCAGACTTTCAACAGAATCGCTGTCATGGTCAGTTTAACTTCCGGAGATTGGCGATTAAAGTCCTGACGAAACCGCTCCAGACCATCTACAGCCGCGCTATCGTACTGAGTCACCATCGGGATCGTCGACCAGGCATAGCCCATGGCATCAGCTGTCACCTGGCGCACTCTGGACAGAGGCTTGCGCTCAATATCTCCCCACTGCCCAAAATCAGGCAACGGCCGCTGGGCATGCAACCCACGAAACTCGCCACTGTTGTTCGCCGCGCCCCCGCTCAACTGCTCCATGGTCGACCGAACAAACGAACGCACATCCTTTTCGCTGATCCGCCCACCAGGGCCGGAGCCCTGAATCTGGTAGATATCAACACCCAGTTCGCGCGCAATGCGCCGCACCGAGGGTGCCGCCGGCGCCACCAGATCTGCGCTCCTTCGCGTTGT
Organism: Deltaproteobacteria bacterium; assembly: GCA_018399135.1. Classification (GTDB taxonomy): domain Bacteria; phylum Desulfobacterota; class Desulfuromonadia; order Desulfuromonadales; family Geopsychrobacteraceae; genus Pelovirga. The sequence continues at coordinate 11,906 of JAGYPB010000017.1, forward strand.
CAGATCGAGAGGATTCTGTTCTACCGATTGTTCTTCTTCATCAGTGGAAGAAGACGGCTCCGGGCGCTGCGCAACTGCTGATTCTTCATCGACGTCTTGCTGTGGTTCATCATTTTCACGATCTGCATCAGGCAATGTTTCTCCTGCCATGTCGGCAGCCTCCAACAACATAATTACCGAACCGACCTCGGCCTGATCACCTTCCGCCACCCGGATCTCGCTGATTTTCCCAGCCTGTGGCGACGGAATTGCCACCACCGCTTTATCGGTTTCCAATTCCAGCAGGGTCTGATCTTCCGTTACCTCATCACCAACCACCACCGCCAGAGAAGTGACAGTTCCAAAAGTGACACCATCGGAGACTTGCGGAACAACTATTTCGAGCGCCATAATTTATCCTTTAGTCCTGATGCGGGTTTAATTTGTCAGGATCAATGTCAAAATCCTTGAGAGCCTGCTGTACTACTTTCATGGAACCGCCATCCTGTTCTGCCCACTGATAAAGCGCAGCCAGGGCGATATAGCGCTGATCGACTTCAAAGAAATCACGCAAGCGCTCACGACTGTCGCTGCGCCCGAAACCGTCGGTTCCCAGGCAATGCAGCGGACCGGGTAGCCATTTGGCTAGAGCGGCCGGCAGCACCTTCATATAATCGGAGGCGGCAACAAAGATCCCCTCCTCTTTTTCCAGCACCTGAACGAGGTAGGGCTTGCGTGATTTTTTCCCGGGATTCAGCAGATTCCAGCGATCAACCTCAATAGCATCCTGATACAGCTCTTTATAGCTGGTCACACTCCAGACATCGGCAGCAACACCGTAATTTTCCTCCAGCACCGTCTGCGCTTTGATCACTTCGTTGAGAATGGCTCCACTGCCGAACAGGTGAATTCGTGTCTGCTTCCCTTTAAGTCCGGTTTTACGGAACCGGTAGAGTCCCTTGATAACTCCTTCGCGCACCCCTTTTTCCTTGGGCATGGCGGGCATCAGATAGGTTTCATTGGTAACCGTCAGGTAGTAAATCAGATCTTCCTGATGGCAGTACATCCGATTCAGACCGTCCTGAACAATCAGGGCCAGCTCATAAGCAAAAGCCGGGTCATAGGCCTTCACCTTGGTCGGAGTCAGGGCCAGCACATGGCTGTGGCCATCCTGATGTTGCAGTCCTTCTCCGGCCAGGGTCGTACGTCCGGCCGTTGCCCCGATCAGAAATCCGCGCGCCCGACTGTCACACGCCTGCCAGATCAGATCGCCGACGCGCTGAAAACCGAACATGGAATAAAAGGTGTAAAAGGGTATGGTCTGCACCTGATTGGTGGAATAGGAACTGCCGGCGGCAATGAAACTCGCCATGGAACCGGCCTCACTTAACCCCTCTTCAAGAATAGCCCCGGTCTTTTTTTCGTTGTAGAAGAGTAAGCTCCCCTTGTCGATCGGCTCATACAGCTGGCCCGCATGGCTGTAGATCCCCGCCTGCCGGAACAGCGCCTCCATACCGAAGGTCCGCGCCTCATCCGGCACAATCGGCACAATCAGCTTGCCGACCTCATCATCCCGCAGCAGCTTGGCGAGCAAATGAACAAAAGCCATGGTGGTAGCCAACTCACGTTCGCCCGAACCGCCGAGGTACTCCTGTACCAGCCAATCGGTCTGACAGGCCATCGGCTGGCTGCCGGAAAAACGCTTCGGCAGAGAACCGCCAAGTTCGTTGCGCCGTTGCTTCAGATACTCCATCTCCGGACTGTCATCCGCCGGCTTATAGAAGGGGGCCTCCGCAATCTGATCATCACTGATCGGAATATTAAACCGGGTACGAAATTCCTTGAGTTCATCTTCATTCAATTTTTTCTGCGAATGGGTGATATTTTTTCCCTCCCCGGCTTCACCCAGGCCGTACCCCTTGATCGTCTGGGCCAGGATTACCGTTGGCGACCCTTTATGTTCTACTGCGGCCTTGTAGGCAGCGTAAACCTTGACCGGATCATGGCCACCGCGCTTGAGGGCACCGAGCTGCTCATCACTGTACCCCTTGACCAGCTCCAGCAGTTCCGGATAGTGACCGAAAAAATCCTTGCGTACAAAGTCGCCACTCGATCTTGTATAACGCTGCATTTGTCCATCCAGGACCTCATCCATCCGCTTGACCAGCTTGCCGGAATCGTCTGCTTCCAATAAAGGATCCCAGTCTTCACTCCAGATGACCTTGATCACATTCCAACCGGCACCACGAAACGCCGCTTCCAGCTCCTGGATAATTTTGCCGTTGCCACGAACCGGACCGTCGAGCCGCTGCAAATTACAGTTGATAACAAAAATCAGGTTATCGAGGTGCTCCCGCGAAGCCAGGGTAATGGCTCCCAGGGATTCCGGCTCATCCATTTCACCATCACCAAGCATCGCCCAGACCTTGCGTCCGCTTGACTTGCGCAAACCGCGATCCACCAGATAATGGTTAAAACGCGCCTGATAGATAGCGCTCAATGCCGTCAATCCCATAGAGACTGTCGGAAATTCCCAGAAATCTTTCATCAGATAGGGATGGGGGTAAGAGGAAAGCCCCCCCTGGGGATCAAGCTCGCGGCGGAAATTTATCAGATCCTGTTCCGTGAGACGTCCCTCAAGAAACGCCCTTGAATAAACACCCGGTGCCGCGTGCCCTTGAAAATAAACCATGTCACCAATGAAATTATCCGTGCGGCCGCGCCAGAAATGATTAAATCCGACTTCCCACAGGGTCGCCGCCGAGGCGTAGGTGGAGATATGCCCGCCGATACCGGCCGATTCACGATTGGCGCGCACCACCATCGCCATGGCGTTCCAGCGCACGATTGACTTGATCCGTCGCTCGATTTCCCGATTGCCTGGCGGTACCGACTGCTGGGCGCGCGGAATGGTATTGATATAGGGAGTGTTGGCAGTAAAGGGAATGCTCACCCCTTGTTCCTGGGCACGGATCTGCAGTTGCCGCAGAATCTGCTGCACCCGCTCTGCACCCTGCTCTTTCAGAACATAATCGAGGGACTCCCGCCATTCCTGATTTTCAACTTCCTGCAACTGTTGCGATGTCTTGTGTTTTGCGTTATTCATAACCTGCTGGCTCCTTTCGCTAACCCGTCAGGTGAAACCATCCATTACTCTGACAACCGGTTTTCCAGCATACACGATTTTTCTCTGTTTGGCAGCATTGCCTCCAACATCATACAACCTCTGTCTACCATCAGGCAACGCGATGGGCGGTTGTCAGACAGACCCGAAAAAGGTTAATCTGCCTGAATCGACAACGTCAGCTGGACATCTTCGTCCATCCGAATGAGATTTTCAGTCAACAGCTAGAGGACACACACAACAAGGAGGTTAACAAATGGATGTGACAGAAAAAGTTCTGGAAACCATGCGTGCGGCTAACGAGCCGCTCAATGCCGGTAAGATTACCGAGCTCAGTGGCCTTGACCGTAAGGATGTCGACAAGGCTATGACCAAGCTGAAGAAGGAAGAAAAAATCGTGTCGCCCAAGCGCTGTTATTGGTCTCCGGCTTGAGGCTACCCCCTCACCCTCAGGAAGAAGGGACAAATCTGGATTCTGGTTAATAATCAGCTTAGAACCCGATAGGGCCCTGTCGCATAGCTATGCAATCTCAGAGTGCCGTCAAAAGTAAAAACTGACTCCATCCGATCGCGGTTGACCGGATGGGTCACCAGTCGTTTCGCCTCGATATCGCTGCACCAGACAACCTCCGGTGTCTCCTCACTCGGCTGCAGAAGGCCGGATGCATAACGGGCGATAAAACAGAAAATAACAGCTGCGGGGTGGCTCACCTTGGACCAGATGACTGCCAGCCGCGCATGATTCACGGTCACTCCGGTTTCTTCCAGAACTTCCCGGCTCAAGGCAAACACCAGACCCTCACCTTCTTCTACCCGCCCCTGCGGCAATTCCCAGCCGCGCAGACGATGCTTAACCAGCAACAACTGCCCTGCATCGTTACGCACCAGGCCGCAGGCCACCAGAACATGTTTGGGTTGGTCCGTCATCAATCGGCTCCAATCATTGCGCCAGAATGGGTTTCAGAACGATGTCATTCGACTTGAGACTTTTCCAGCGTTCGCGGCAATAACACCCAGAGTTCTCCCGGATGACGCATACGTCCAGCATACTCTCCGGCCTCATTGCCCATCCCCCAGAAAAAATCGCCACGTACCCGCCCCTTGATGGCGCCACCAGTATCCTGCGCAACCATCAACTGGCGCAAGGGCTGATCTTCAGTACCGGGGAAGATAGTCGACAGGAACACCGGTGCCCCCAACGGAATGGTACGCGGATCGACAGCCAGGCTGCGCAGAGGTGTCAAGGGCACCCCCATGGCACCCGGTGGAGAGACAGTCCCGGCCGGCATCTCCCGGAAAAACACGTAGCTGGGATTTTCTGCCAGCAACTGTTGCCCCACTTCAGGATTATTGGCAACCCAGCGGCGGATATTCTGCATTGACATCTGGTCACGGGTCATTTCGTTGCGATCAAGGAGCAAGCGACCGATCGACCGATAAGGATGACCATTCTGATTGGCGTAATTGACAATCACCTGTTCGCCATCGGGAAGTCGAACACTGCCGGAACCCTGAATATGAAGGAAAAACAGATCGACAGGGTCTTTGACCCAGAAGAGTTCATGGCCAACCAGCGGATTTTCACCGAAGTCAATCTGTTCACGATCAAAATAGGGCACCACCCGATTTCCTTCCACCCGGCCGCGCAAGCGATAATTACTAAGTTCAGGATAAACCGAATCGAGGGCAATAATCAGCATGTCATCGGGTTGCTGATAGAGTGGGTAGCGATATTCCTCCGTTGGGATACGACTGCCGAGCAACTCCGGCCCATAATAACCGGTCATCAGCCCACTGGTACTGCCATCGGGGTTACGTACCTGGTGGGGAATAAAATATTGCTCAAAAAAGTCTCGCACCGTCAGATCGTCAACCACATCGAGCTGACTGGCCAGGGAGCAGACTTCGCGCCAATGCTCCTGCCACCTGAGGGATATGCAACTGTTACGAAACGCTTCCAGCGCCGGCAAGGGGTCATCGTCCTTCCAACCGTCAAGATGTTCCCATTCAACCGGAGTAAGCGCCGGCGCTTCGACTACCGGCGGTTCGATAATCGGTGGTTCGATCTCGACTGGTGGTTTTTTAGCGCAACCGGCAATAAATACAAGGAGCAGTCCTGTGATTAACAAAGCACGAAAACTCATTCCGGAACCTCTAGATACATACAGGGGATCAAACACACGAGCTCAAACAGCTATCAGAACATATCCAGGGGATCAATATCAATATGGATCGAAACCTGACGCGGCAATTCACTGACGGCGCTGTCTACAATGACCAGCAGGCGTCGCAATGGGGGGCGTGAGGGGGATTTGAGCAGAATCTGGTAACGATATTTCCCGCGTAAACGGGTCAGGGGACACGGACTCGGGCCAAGAATCTCAACATCACCGGATACTGCTTGCAGATGGCGGGCTAACCGGGTTGCACTGCTGTTGACCTGATCGCCATTGTTGCCGGAAAAAATCAGGTTGACCAGATGACCGCAAGGTGGATACCCCAGTTCCCGCCGAAAAGGAAGCTCCTCTTGATAAAAAGCCTCAACATCTTGAGCCGCAGCACAGGTCAGGGAAAAATGTTCAGGATGATAGGTCTGAATAAAGACCTTCCCGCCACCGACTGACCGTCCCGCCCGCCCGGCAACCTGGGTCAACAGGGCAAAACTGCGCTCGGCAGAGCGAAAATCGGGCAGATTCAGCAAACTGTCGGCACCAAGGACACCAACCAGCGCAACATTCGGGAAATCGTGCCCTTTGGCAATCATCTGGGTACCAACCAGGATGTCGACCTCTGCCGCCATCATCCCGTTGACGATACGCTGGTGACTGCCCTTGCTACGGGTCGTATCGCGATCCATGCGGGCAATGCGGGCAGCGGGGAACAGCTCCGCCAGATCTTCCTCCAGCCGTTCGGTACCGGCCCCCTGCGGGGTGATCCGCTCGCCGCGACAGGCCGGGCAGACTTCTGGAACCTGATCCTGGTAATCACAATAATGGCAGATCATGCGGCGCTGGCGCTGATGATAGGTCAGGGTAATTTCGCAGTTGGGGCAGTGAAAACTGGTACCGCAATCGGTACACAGTAAAAAAGGAGCAAAACCTCTGCGATTAAGCAGCAGTAATACCTGCTGTCGTTGTTCCAAAGCTGTCGTAATGGCAATAATCAAGGATTCTGCCATTACACCCCGAACCGCTTCGCTGCGCAGATCGACCAGTTCAACTGCCGGCAGGGCACCGGCGTGAACCCTTTCGGGCAGGGACAAGAGAGTACAGCTGCCCTGCTCACAGCGGTAAGAACTGGCCAGGGAGGGTGTAGCACTCCCCATCACCACCGGACATTGCTGTTGTTGACCACGAACCAATGCCAGATCACGGGCATGATAGCGAAAACCCTCTCCCTGCTTGTAGCTGGCATCGTGTTCTTCGTCAACAATGATCAGGCCGAGTTGCGGCAGGGGAGCAAAAATCGCTGACCGCGCGCCAATAACAATATTAACCTGCCCACGTGTAATGGAGCGCCAGGCGTCGTATCGTTCGCCGGCAGACAGGCCGCTATGAAGGGTAGCAATCTGTTCCCCCTGCGGCTCAAATCGGGCACGAAAACGTGATACTAACTGTGGTGTCAATGAAATTTCAGGCACCATAATCAGGGCCTGACGCCCTTGCTGCAGGCAATCGGCAACGGCTCGCAGATAGACCTCGGTTTTACCGCTGCCAGTCACGCCATGGAGTAAAAAAGATTGAAAACGGCAGGCGACCAAAGCCTCCCCAATCTGCTCCAGAGCCCGACGCTGGGAGTCATTCAGGGTCAGCTGTTTATCTTGTGGGATCGGCTCGAGAAGAAACGGATCACGTAAGCGTTCACCTTCGCTCTGTTCAAGACAGCCAAGTTCTACCAGACGCTTTAACACAGTTGTCGGGGAAGGAAATTCAGCGCGGATCCGGCTGGCGACGGCACCATCCTGCTCTTCTATCCAGGCAAGAATCTGTTGCTGGCGCCGCCCGGCAGGGCGAAAATCGCTATTGATCCGTCGATAATGGTATTCAGTAGTAATCCCGGTCTGTCCGGCACTCCTCATCAGGCCGCCGGGCAGGGCGTTTTTAATCACCTGACCAAGGGGGCAGTGATAATAGTCAGCAGCCCAGCGCAACAGGCGCAGCAGTTCACTATCAAGCAGGGGAGATTCATCGAGGCAATCACCCAATTCCTTGAGCTTGCTGCCATCGCCCTGATAAAGGCGCACCGCCACGCCAATGATAGAACGTCGTCCGAAGGGTGCTTGTACCCGTGCTCCGACACTGAGTTTTTCTGCCAACGCTGTCGGCACCCGGTAACTGAACAGGTTGCGTACCGGCGCGTTGACGGCGATATCCGCCAGCAACGTTGTCATCGACTCATATATCCTCTGCTGACGAGGAGCCTTTACGGGTTAATGGCACGTCAGTTATCCGCAAAACCGAGAAACCCGAGCAACAGCCTAACGCTCTCCATCAACTCACCAAATTCAGGACCGGACAGACTCTGGGCACCATCACACAGGGCGCGGGCGGGATCTGGATGAACCTCGACCATGATGCCGTCAGCGCCGGCAACCAGAGCGGCACGGGTCATCACCGGCACCAGAGAACGCTTGCCGGTAGCATGGCTTGGATCGACGATAATCGGCAGATGACTGATCTCCTTGATCAGGGGAACGACGGACAGGTCGAGGGTATTGCGGGTGGCTCGCTCAAAGGTACGGATACCACGCTCACATAGCACAACCTTGGGGTTCCCCTCGGCCAGAATATACTCTGCCGCTGCCAGGAATTCCTCTATAGTCGCGCTCATTCCACGCTTGAGCAGTACCGGGTGACCGCACTTGCCGACCTCCTTGAGCAGATCGAAGTTCTGCATATTGCGGGCGCCAATCTGGATCATATCGGCATGACGCATGACCGCATCGAGCTGTTCAATACGCATGACCTCGGTGACCACCGGTAACCCGTGCGCCTGACCGGCGCGCTGCAGCAATGCCAGACCATCCACCCCGAGGCCCTGAAACGAGTGAGGGCCGGTACGCGGTTTGAAGGCACCACCGCGCAACATCTGGCCACCGGCAGCTTTCACTGCTGCAGCACCGGCCTGCATCTGCTCCTCACTCTCGATGGAACAGGGACCTGCGATCATCACCGGCGGCAGGCCATTACCAAAACGCACCCCGGCAACATCGACAACGGTCGCCTGCGGATGAAAATCGCGCGAGGCCAGCTTGTAGGGTTTACTGACATGAATGGTCTCACGCACCCCGGGCAGGTTGCGGATGGTAGAATCATCCACGTAACCCTGATTACCCAGCACCCCAATAGCTGTGCGTAAACTTCCAGGGATGGGCTCGGCAATCAACCCCATGGTCTTAACGGCAGCAACAACAGCATCGATCTGTTCAAGTGTCGCATGATGATGCATAACAATCAGCATAACAGCTGTCCTTTCATGTTCAGTTCGGCAGGCAACCCCGCCGCTTCAGGTATAATGAAATCCGTTCCAGGGCCAGATCCAGATCCTCTTGCGGGCGGGTATAGGAAAAGCGCAAAAAACCTTCGGCACCATCACCAAAATCGACACCCGGGGTCACAGCAACCCCGGTCTGCTCAAGAATATCAAGGGCCAGCCGCTGTGAATCTCCATCGATATGACGGGCATCAGCAAGCACGTAGAAGGCCCCCTGTGGCTCACAGTGCACCCCGAAGCCAAGGCGGCGCAACTCTTTGATCAGTTTAACACGACGCTGATTATAGAGGGCACGCATCCCTCCAACCTCGGCCTGACAATCACGCAGTGCTACGATTCCGGCGCGTTGAACAAAATGGTTGGCGCAGATCATAAAATTCTGGTGAAGGATCTGAAGGCGACGCATAACCGGCAACGGCGCAATCAGATACCCCAGGCGCCACCCGGTCATGGCATAAGCTTTGGAGAAACCACCCAGGACAAAAGCATCCTGAGTATGCTGGAGAATGCTCTGCTCTTCACCAGAATAGGTCAGGCCATGATAAATCTCATCAGAAATAATCGGTATCGGCAATTCAGCAAGTGCCGCCAGATCGCGTGAGGACAGTATCGAACCGGCCGGATTCGATGGGGAATTGATGAGCAGACCACGACTGCGTTCCGATAGAAGTGCTCTGACCTCATCGGCCCGCGGTTGAAAGCCGTTTTTCGCTACCGTTCGTACCGGCACAGGCACCCCACCGGCGAAACGGACAAAACTCGGGTAACAGGCATAGCCGGGATCACTGAAAATCAGTTCATCCCCTTCTTCCAGCAACGCCGAAAAAAGTAACAGCATCAACGGGCTGGTACCGGCCGACACCATCACCTGCTCCGGTGTAATATCAACGCCATAGGTCTGCCTGTAGTGCTGACAAATCTGTTCTCTTAATTCAAGCAGTCCAAGGGAGTGGGTGTATGAGGTCGCCTGTTCCGCCAGGGCTTTACCGGTAGCGGCAACGATAGCCGCCGGGGTCGGAACATCGGGTTCACCAAGGCACAGATAAATAATCTCACGTCCCTGCGCCTGTAATACCTTGGCCCGCTCCATCAACTCCATGGCGAGAAAAGGTTTGATCTGGGCAGTGCGTCGGGATAAGGGAATTTCCATAACAACCTCACAAAGGACAACTGCTCCAATTGCAGTCTTCGCGCTAAAGATTAATCTTCACCTGCGGTGAATGCAACCCTTTTACCGCCAGCGTGAGCGCCCGCAATTCCCGTTGCATTGCGTTTAAGCTGCAGGTACAGTTGGTATCACTTTATTTTCAGGAACAGCATCCTATGAAATACACCTCGACATTTTTTCTTCCTCTGCTACTGTGCGGCACAGTGGTTCTTGCTGCCCTGGTCAATGCTGCCCCGCCACCAGCACCTGATGACTCGGCCAGCCAGCTGATCGAATCACTCGGCTGTCGCGGGTGCCATCGCATCCAGGATTTTGGCGGGAGTCAAGCACCGGATCTGACCGCCATCGGTACGCGCTTGACCACGGCGGAAATAGCAGAATGGCTGATGACTCACCCACGCCCTGGCGACAGCCAGATGATGCCGTCATATAGTACCCTGTCTGCTGAAGACATCGACAAGCTCAGCAGTTATCTCTACAACCTGCGCTAATAAAGAATCGATCCCATGTCCCAACGAATGACTCTGATCAAATCACCCGTATTTGTGTCCGAAACCTCCTTGAAAAAACTGGGCAGTTGTTCCGCATTGTTTCCCTATCCGCGCCCGTTGGAACTTGAAATCGGCTGCGGCATTGGCGATTTCATTATCCAGATCGCCGCCCAGCGACCGGAACACAATTTTCTCGCCATCGACATTTTCAACCAGGGGTGCCGTTCGACCTGCTCCCGCGTTGAAGAGTCCGGTCTGGACAATATCCGCGTGATGCGTATGGAGGCACGCTACCTGCTGCACCATTATCTCGGTGGCAATAGCCTGCGGGCGCTTTACATCAATTGTCCTGATCCCTGGCCCAAAAAGCGCCACCGCAAGCGTCGCCTGGTCAATAGCGAATTTATCGATCTCGCCCTTTATAACCTGGAGAACGACGGTTTTCTGAATTTCTCCACCGATTTCACCGATTATGGGGAAGATGTAGCAGACCTGCTCAACCATGACCCGCGCCTGGAAAACTTGAACAGGGCTCCCTACACCAACGACCTGGGAGATTATCCGATTTCGAAATACATGCGCCGCTTCCTCGATCTGCAGCAGCCCATCTATCTCTGTCGTTATCGCAAAAAACCCGGACTGACCATCGCACCACCATCGATCAGTAAGGGTTTTCGCATTCCCTGGCCAACGGAGGACGCATGACATTTGTGACCGCTGACCTGCCCGGTATTGGCGGCAGCTACAAAGAAACTCCGGCTGATTTTGAGGTCGAAGAGATACCCTTGTACCCGTGTTGCGGCAGCGGCGAACATCTGTACCTGTGGATCGAAAAAAGCGGAATCAGCACCTCTGAGCTGATCAATCGTCTGGCGCGGGGGCTTCACCTGAAGGAAAACGATATCGGCTATGCCGGTTTGAAGGACAGTCGGGCGTTGACCCGCCAGTGGTTCAGCGTTCCGGCAGCTAAGCAGTCACAACTGGGCCATCTCCACCTGGACAATGCCCGCGTCCTCGATACTCAGCGTCACACCAACAAACTACGCCTCGGCCATCTGGCCGGGAACCGTTTTTCCATTTGCTTGCGTCAGCTGGGTCCTGGAGTTGCTCCGCAGGCTGAAGCCATTCTGGCGGAGCTTCATCGCTGCGGAGTTCCCAACCGCTTTGGCGAACAACGCTACGGCATATTGGGCAATTCCGCCGTATTGGGTCATCTGCTGCTGACAGGTAACTATGAGGAGTTTTGCCGCGAACTGATTGGCGATCCACAAAAAATCAACCATCCTGGATGGAAAAAAGCGGCACTGGCCTACCGGCAGCAGCAATTAGAACCTGCCATTAAAGCGCTACCTGGCGCCATGCGCCTCGAACAACGGCTGTTACGTGACCTGGTGCAGGGAAAAACCCAAGAACAGGCCGTTCACCGGTTACCAAAACAGCGCCTGCGCCTTTTTCTCTCGGCGTTACAATCGCGTTATTTTGATCAGTTGCTGAACACACGGATTGCTGCTCTCGGGGAACTCAAAGATGGTGATATCGCCTACAAGCATGCTAATGGTGCCTGCTTTCTGGTCGAAACGGCAGACCTGGAGCAACCGCGCGCTGACAGTTTTGAGATCAGTCCGACAGCCCCCCTGTTCGGACACAAAGTCATGCTCGCGGCAGGCGAACCGGGCGCAGCCGAAACAGAACTGTTGGAAAGCACAAGTTTGACCCTGAGTAGCTGGAAACCGGCATCGGGGCTGGCCATGCCAGGGGAGCGCCGCCCCTTGAGGGTGCCGTTGGAACTACCAAAAATTGTCAGCGCAACGAATGACAGCCTGACCCTTGAATTTACTCTTCCCAAGGGAAGTTACGCGACCAGTGTATTGACGGAGCTGATGAAAACCTCACCAGCTTCACCATGAATCAATCTTCCTTGTAGACAAAAGTAAAACACCATTCTATACTTTCCCCTCTCACTAATGGTATTTTTATGGACAATCCGATAGTCGTTGACAGTTCCTTTACACGGGTCTAGAATCGTCGAGCCATTTTATGTAGTGATAACAGAAAAAAACAGGGGTATTGAAGCCATGGTCAAAAAGGACAAATCAGAATATATCATCCAGGCAGTTTCCCATGCGCTGGATCTTCTTGAGCAGTTTCATGAGGACGTGGACGAGCTTGGCGTAACAGAACTGAGTAAACGTCTTAAGCTCCACAAAAATAATGTCTTTCGCCTGCTCGCTACCCTTGAGTCACGGGGCTATATTGAACAGAACAAGGCGACGGAAAATTACCGTCTCGGCCTTAAGGCCCTTGAGCTGGGACAGACCTTCATCCGCCAGATGGGGCTGTTGCGTCAGGCCAAACCAATTCTCGAGCGGATGGTTGAAGAAAGCAATGAAACCTCCTACGTCGTCATCTACAAAGATCACCACGTTGTTTACCTCGATGTGGTTGAGACCAACCTGACCGTGCGCGTGGTTTCACGGGTTGGTTCGCGCCTGCCGGCTTATTGCACCGCTGCCGGCAAAGTTCACCTGGCCTTTATGACGGACGAGGAACTTGACGAATTATTGCCGCAGATTGACTACGTTCAACACACATCGACCACCATCACCAACCCTGCTGCCATACGTAAAGAGCTTCAGCAAATCCGTGAGCAAGGATACGCCTTTGACGATGAAGAACTTGATCAAAGTGTTCGCTGCCTGGCTGCCCCGATTCGCGACTATACCCGACGCATTGTTGGTGCCATCAGCGTCTCCGGACCCACCATGAGGGTCTCCAACGAACGTGTTCAGAGCGAGCTGACCCCGCTGGTACTTGAATCTGCTAAAGAACTGTCAACCCGCCTCGGTTTTCCGGGCTGATTGACCTGAACCACGGCAAACAAAAAGGCTCCCTAACAACGGGGGCCTTTTTTTATGAGGGGAAAACCTCATGACCTGGATTGAAGAAGAAAGGGAGCAAGCCGGTATCGACGGCGTAAGCCACCTTGAAAACTATCCTTTTCTGCTCACCCCGGAAAAGTCAAACGGCCGGGCGGTGGTGTTAGTCCATGGGTTTGGTGCTACCCCCAGATCGATCTTGCCGGTTGCCGAAGCCCTCTGCCAACAACACTACACCGTAGCCGGAGTGCGCCTTCCCGGCCACGGTACCAGCCCCGACGACCTCAAACAGCGCATGGCATCGGAATGGATAGCGGCGGCCCGCTCTGCCTACGACGCCCTTGCCGCTGACGGTCTCAATGTCAGTGGTGGCGGCTTAAGCACCGGTGCCCTGGTTACCCTGACTCTGGCTTCACAACGCCCACTGAAAAAACTGCTGCTGTTTTCACCATTTTTACAGCTAAAGCACCATCTCGCCCCTTTTGCAGGGTTTCTAAGCCACTTCATTCCTTATCAAAAAAGTACCGTCAGCGAAAATGAGCGGGATTTTTACTATAGCCGTCGCCCTTTAAAAGCCATTGCCCAGATCAATCTCTTGCTGCATGAGATGCACCGCATCCTACCGCAGATCAAGGCACCGACTCTGGTGCTGACCTCCACCGGCGATACGATCATCGCTCCCGGTAGCGCACGCCAGCTCTATAAACACCTTGGTAGCCCGCACAAAATACTTCACACCTACGGCACTGAGGTTCCCCACGTCATCACGACGACGGAAAACCCCCAGCTTGATGATGTTCTGCAGCGCTGTATTGAATTTATGGAAAGAGATTTCAACGACTGACCAATGCGTCCACTGTCAACAGTGGCCAGAGCCCTTCGACCTGAGCCATTGTCTCTTCGCGACTGGCGGAGTTGTCGATCAGGTAATCAGCGCGGACAATCTTCTGCTGCTGGGACATCTGGACAGCGATACGCTGTCGGGCACTCTGTTCATCGAGCCCATCCCGCTCCATCAAACGGGCACGTTGCACGTCAGGGTCGATCTTCACCATCAGCACTTTATCGACCCGCATTTCTGCACCCACCTCATAAAGCAACGGCGCTTCATAGACAATCAGTGGGGCGGTATCGCGCAACTCCTGCAGACGTTTCACTGATAATGCGGCAATCGCCGGATGGATAATGGCATTCAAACGTTGCCGCGCCGCAGGATCGGCAAAAATCAGGTCACCCAGACATTGACGATCCAGACTGCCGTCAGCTTTGAGGATATCCTCACCAAAGGCAGTAACCAGTTGCCCCAGTACCGGGCTACCGGGCGCCACGACCTCACGCGCCAACTGATCGGCATCCACCACCACCGCACCACGCCGCGCCAGTTCACGACAGACAGAACTTTTACCCGATGCGATATTGCCTGTAACACCAAGAATCACAACCACTCCCTTATTTCGACTTTACCCATTGACACACAGACAAATTTTATGATCATTCATACCCATGCCAACGCATCAAGATCCCTTCAGCCGCTGCAAACTATGCCACGAGGACGACAGTACCCCGACCTATCAGCTGGGCAAAGGGGTAATTTACCGTTGCCCACATTGTGATTTTCATTTTCTCAATCACCTCGACGGCACCACTAGCAAAGAAGAAGCCAGCTTAAGTGCGGACGGACGCCGTTATATCAAATCACGGATCACAGAGGGGGAACACCTCCATCCCCTGCGGCTGCAACTGGTGCAGCAACACTGTTCCCTTGCTGGTGCCATGAGCCTCGATATTGGTGCCGGTCTCGGGCAGTTTATGCTGTTGTTGCAGCAACAGGGTGCAACGGCGCTGGGAATTGAACCAAGCGCCCTGCGCCGTGCTTATTCCCATGAAGTCTATGGATTGGAACTGAACCCCCAACTGGCAGATGATGACTACTGGCAATCGAGCTACCCGGAAACCTTTGATCTGATGACCCTGTGGGACGTGATTGAACACGTCGATGACCCACGCTCAACCCTGACAGCGGCTGCGACCCTGCTCAAGCCAGGCGGGCTGATTTATCTCGACACCCCCGACCGAAAAGTCTTCAGCTACCGCCTCAGCCAGATCGTCAATCGCTTAAGTGGCGGCACGATCCCATTGTTTTTAAGCCATTTCTACTCGTCTCTGCACTACGGACACAAACAAATCTTCACCCGCCGACAGATCACCGCACTGTTGCAGGACTGCGGCCTGGTTCCTGTCCCTGTTCTCCTTGATGGCCCGGCCAATCGTGCCTTCTCCCGCAAGATTGTCCTCGCCGCCCACAAACCCTGACCCCACTCCCCAGTTCCTACTCCCTCTCACTAGCTACCCGCAACACCGCATTCTGCCAGCCACGCAACAGCTCTGCTCGGGAAGTTGCATCAATCTTTGGGGTAAAGCGGGCGGCACAGCGCCAATGCTTAGCAGCGGCCGCCAGGGACGGCAGCAGACCAAACTGCACCGCCGCCAACCAGGCCGCTCCCAGGGCGGTGGTTTCAGTGTTGTCCGGGCGCTCCACCGGCATATCGAGAACATCGGCGAGAAACTGCAGAAACCAGTCGTTGGCTGCCATCCCGCCATCAACCCTCAGGGTCCAGGAAACGGCGGCAACATCCTTCTTCATCGCCGTCATCAGATCGACGGTCTGGTAACCGACCGACTCCAGTGTCGCCCGGGCGATCTCCGGAATCCCGGTATCGCGGGTCAACCCGAAGATCGCGCCACGCGCATGAGGATCCCAGTGCGGCGCCCCCAATCCGGTAAAGGCCGGCACCATATAGACCCCACGGTTGGACGGCAGACTGGCGACCAATTCTTCAATATCTTTGGTGTTGCGGATCAGTTTAAGGCCATCGCGCAACCACTGAATTGCCGCACCAGCGACAAAAATCGACCCTTCAAGGGCGTAACTGGTTTCCCCATTAATGCGACAGGCGATGGTAGTCAGTAGACGATGTTGTGAGCGGCAGGCCTCCTTGCCGGTATTCAACAACATAAAGCAACCGGTTCCATAGGTACTTTTGATCATTCCCGCATCAATGCAACCCTGGCCAATAGCTGCCGCCTGTTGATCACCGGCAACACCACCGATCGGCAGTACCGTGCCAAACAGTTCCGGATCGGTTGTGCCGAAATCCGCAGCACACTCTTTGACCTGGGGCAGCAATGAAGCGGGAAGCTGAAGCAATTCCAATAATGGTGTATCCCATTGCAACTGATGGATATTATAAAGCATCGTGCGCGAAGCGTTGGTGACATCAGTGGCATGCACGCGACCACCCGTCAGGCGCCACAACAGATAGGAATCAATCGTTCCAAAAGCCAATTCACCAGCCTCGGCGCGCTGACGTGCCCCCGGCACCTGATCGAGAATCCAGCGCAATTTGGTCGCGGAGAAATAGGGATCAAGGAGCAACCCGGTCGCCATAGTAACCTGTTCCTCGTGACCGGCACGGCGCAGTTCGTCGCATAAGTCAGCAGTGCGCCGATCCTGCCAGACAATGGCATTGTAAACCGGTTCTGACGTGGTGCGATCCCAAACAACCGTGGTCTCACGCTGATTGGTGATACCGATACCGGCTACCTGAATTCCCTTCTGCGCCGCCTGCGCCAGCACCTGGCGGCAGACATTCACCACCGCCTGCCAGATCTCCTCCGGGTCATGTTCAACCCAGCCATCAGCTGGATAATGCTGTTGCAGGTCCTGCTGTGCAACAATGTCACAGTGCCCGGCAACGGAAAAAAGCATCGCCCGGGTGCTGGTTGTCCCCTGATCTATGGCAAGGATATGGCCTGCGCTCATGGTCACCTCCATCATCATCTCGTTTACAACGTAATTAATTTAGTTTCTGTTCAGCACCGGGCTTGCCCGGCGCAAGTATAGAGTTGAATAGTTACTTAATTTGATCGATGAAAATTATTACGGATCCATGTAGTGTATAACATTGATTGGCGTTGTGCATTATTCTTATGGCAAAAGCCGGAGTCCGACAGGCGACTCAAAAGGAGTCCATGAACAGAGAAGAAATACTCACACATTTGCAGCAACAGTCCCCTTATGATCTGATCGTCGTCGGTGGAGGTGCTAGCGGATGCGGCGTGGCCCTCGATGCTGCCAGTCGTGGGCTGAAAGTCGCCCTGGTAGAAAAAAACGATTTTGCCGAGGGCACCAGTGGGCGCAGCACCAAGCTGGTTCACGGCGGCGTCCGCTATCTGGAAAAAGCCGTAAAAAAACTCGACCGCGGCCAGTACAATCTGGTCAGGGACGGCTTGCGCGAACGCGCCCTGCTGTTGCAGAACGCTTGCCATCTGTCCAATCGCCTGACCCTGGTTACCCCTATCTATAACTGGTTGGAGGTACCTTATGTGTTTGCCGGCCTTAAGCTCTACGATCTGCTGTCCGGCAAAAGTCATATCGGTCACAGCCGCCTGCTCAGTCGCGCTGAAGCCCTCAGACGCTTTCCCATGCTCAAAGCGAAGGGGCTCAAAGCAGGGGTTCAATACCATGATGGCCAGTTTCACGATGCCCGCATGACCCTTGCCATTGCCCTGACCGCCCAACAGCAGGGAGCAACGATCATCAATCATATGGCCCTGACCGGCCTGGTCAAAACAGCCGGAGTCATCAAAGGGGCAACCCTGACCGATCAACTGACCGGTGATGACTTGTCGTTAAACTGCACTTGCGTTATCAACGCCGGTGGCCCTTTTGTCGATGAGATCAGAAAGCTGGATGACCCGCAGACGAAGGCACTCCTCACCACCAGCAGCGGTGTGCATATTGTCCTCGACCAGCGTTTTGCGCCGCCGGATACCGGCCTGATGATCCCGCAAACCGAGGACGGGCGGGTGCTCTTCATCCTCCCCTGGGAAGGGCATGCCCTGGTAGGTACCACCGATGAACCCGCACCTTTAAGTGAACACCCACGCCCCCTTGATACGGAAATCGATTACCTGCTGCGCCATGCCCGCAGCTATTTTGACCTGCAGATTGAACCCAATGACATCAAGGCTACCTGGTCAGGACTGCGCCCGCTGGTTGCCAACCCAACGACCAATGATACGGCTGGTCTGGCGCGTGATCACATCCTGCACACCAGCCCCTCCGGTCTGGTGACCCTGGCCGGCGGCAAATGGACAACCTACCGCAAAATGGCGCAGGACACCGTCGATTACGCCATTAATCATTTTCCCCTGGAGCCTGCAACAAAAGAATGTCAAACCGCTCATCTGCCGCTGGTCGGCAGCAGCGATTTTGACCTGCTCGGCGGCACTAAACTGGCTAAACGCTTTGCCATCGAAGAAGAAACCGCCACTTATCTCAACCGCTGCTATGGCGATCAGGCCGATCAACTGCTGGAATTGGGGCGCAGCAGTGACACCCTCCGACCTCTGGCTGCCGGACATCCCTGCCTTGAGGCAGAGGTGATTTATGCTGTACGTTTTGAACTGGCGCAGCGCGTCATCGATATCCTCGCCCGCCGCACCCATCTGGCCATCGTTGATACCCAGGCGGCACGAACAGCAGCACCACGTATTCTTGAACTGATGGCAGCAGAGTTGGGCTGGAACCAACAGCGCTGTGACGAGGAAGCAAAGCAGACCACGCGCCGGCTAAATGAGGGTATTTGAGGTCGGTCAGTCCCGCTGACGAACCCTGCTGCAAAGTTGCCGGGCATGCAGATCACCGGTGTGCTGATAGCAGCCCCCCAGCATCTGCAATCGCTGCAGGACACGACTGCCGCCGGCAACAGACCCACAACCAGGCGTTCAGGCGACGATTGACACCACGCATGCACGCGTTCTATACAGTTACAGGGTATCTGTTCAGCACCGGATCGAGAACCTATGTCAACAGCGGCAGCTGAATAGTTATGTCACAGGAAATCCCTTGACTCAGGAGTATCCGATGTTGCTCTACCGAATCTTGCTGCTGCTGGCAGTTGCCTGCCTGTCTATCGCCTGTGTTCCCAAAGCGCAGATCCCCGTACCCGTTCTTGAATACGGTCAGACAGAGGACTCAGGCAATACCGACCTGTTGATTTTTCTGCGCGGTATCGGCGGTTCGCACACCGACTTTGAGCGTTTTGGTTTGATCGATCAGGTCAGAGAGAGAAACCTGCCGGTCGATATCGTCATTCCCAACGCCCATTATGGCTACTATAAAAACGAATCGCTGGTCGACCGGATGAAGGAAGATATCATTGAACCGGCGAAACAGCGGGGTTATGAGCGCTTCTGGATCGCCGGTTTTTCCATGGGCGGACTCGGCAGCCTTTTTTATATCAGAGAATATCCGGAGGATATCGAGGCCGTCATGCTGGTCAGTCCCTTTATGGGGTGGGGTACGATCCGCCGTGAGATTAAAACCGCCGGCGGCATCAGAAATTGGAATGCAGACAGCAGCGCCATCGATAACTGGCAGATCCTCATCTGGACTTTCGTTCAGGACTATATTGCCGCGCCCGGCAACTATCCTCCCATTTATATGGGCTACGGCACAACCGACGGGGTAACCAAGAATGGCCCCGCTCTCCTGGCTGATGCCCTGCCTAACCAACGTGTATTCACCCTGCGAGGAGGACATAATTACACCACTTTTCAAGCCCTGTGGAGCAAGCATCTTGACCGTCTTGAAAGCCGTTTGGCTGATTTAACGCCTGCCAATGGTCAATGACATGCTGCGCCGGTGCGGTGAACAGGATTTGCGCAGCCAGAGCTGTTTTGATCATTTGCAAAATGATGTCAGTTCTTCATTCTGAACAGCTTTTTCGGCAGGATCCGCAACAGGTAAAAAACCACCACAACCAGGGTAATCAGCGGCAGGGCGGGAATAAAGGTGCCGCTGGTGTGGGCGAGCATGATCGCCATAAACAGGGCAACGACAGATACCGGAAGATAGCGACCTCGACACTGCTGCCCCGTGTCACCACCCGGCCCGATGAGGTTGTCATTTATCTGATAACGCCGTGCCACTGCGGCAAAAAAAACAACAATGATCCAGTCAGAAACACCAAAAACGGGCACCAGTCCTGTTGCTCCCGGATAGGTGAGTTTAACCAACACCATATCGATCAGGGGTGGTGGCCCTTCCGGCATACGATAATAGTCTTCGATCTGACGGGCAAAATCGGCTGTTGGCCCGACTGCCCAGCTCGAAAAGTCGGCCAGCATCATCACCAGACATAGCGGCACCACCTCCCACAATCGATTGACATAGCGCGCCAGAGAAATCCCGACAAGGGTTCCGCTGAAAAGCAGTAATCCGGTTTTTAACGCGCTTAATAACGGCGACCAGAGGCCGCCATCAGGAAGCTGATGAACTGCCCAAATCAGCAGAGCCAGACCAGTTAACCAAAACAGATAAAAAATTCGGGTGCGTTGTTCAGGTTCCAGCAGCAACGCCGGCAGCAGCAATTGTACGGCTAAATACAGCTGCACAAAAATAAAAGCCGCCGACCACCAGTAAGATGGCGACGCTAGCTCGCGACCAAGGGACCACAGACCAACCACTGCAACACTCCACAACAACCAGCCACCGATCAGCAGCAAAAGTAAACGGCGGTTAGTGGTACTGAAGCTGAACAGCCTGGGAGCCATCATTTGCGGCCATATCCTTTCTGCCGATGAAACGATAAAACAAACTTATCTGCTCAGCACTGGGGCGGGGGATCCTTTGCCAAGAACAGAGCTGAATAGTTACTGTGTTTTTTATTAATTCATGTCCTGCTGTTCGGTCGCTCAAACCCTCACGAAAAAGGCCCAACCCCCATTTAAAAGGGATTGAGCCTTCTATTTCAACAAACCACAAAAGGGTCTGTCTAAAAAGGTATTTCATCGTCCGGATTAAACGCCGGCTCTTCAAAATTACCCTTGTTTGAGCCGCTGTCTGAAGACTGTTGTCCACTCCGTTGGGATGGAGATGTACCCCTGTCCTGCTGGCCGCCGTAGCCACCGCCGCCCTGACTGTCATCACGACTGCCGAGCATCTGCATCTGATCAGCAACGACCTCGGTGATATATCGCTTATTGCCATCGCGATCATCATAAGAACGGGTCTGGATCTTCCCCTCAATATAAACCTGCTTCCCCTTGTGTAGGAACTTGCCACAGATTTCCGCCAGTTGTCGCCATGCAACAATATTGTGCCATTCGGTTTTTTCCTGACGATTACCGTCCCGATCTTTGAAATTTTCAGTTGTTGCCATAGTGAAGGTGACTACCGCAGTACCCGCCGGGGTATAGCGCAACTCCGGATCCTTCCCCAAACGACCCACCAGAATGACCTTGTTTACCGACATGAAAACCTCCTTCTGCTGTACATATTGAATTACACTCTTCACATAGTCATGAGTCTGGCATACTACACTTTTGAAGAGCAGACTGAAAGCCTATTCACAAAACCAATATAGGCGCCTCCTATACGTTTCAGAAATTACTCAGTAAGAATCTCTTGTTAGCCTCGGTAAATTGACAGCTGAAGCGCTTGGTATTGCTGCTGGCCTGATCGATTTCTTCGGTAAACATCCCGATCTGCACGCCGGTAGGCTTGAGGCCTTCCAATAGTTTGTAAACTTGCGCATTGACCTCTTCAGGGGTTAAGTGCCGATTGTCCCTTTCAGATTGCATATTTCTTTCGTACAAAGAAGATTCTGAAGGATTGATTGCGAGCAGGGTCAGGTATTTGATATCCATATTGTGTAACAGCTCCCGGGTTTCCTCAACGTGTTGCCGCGAAAACTTTAAGCCCCCCACCCCCGGCATCAGCATGGCGGACACCTCGATTCCCGCCGCAACCAATTTTTTCGAGGCGTTGATCATGTCATCCCGGCTACAGTTCTTGTTGATGTAGTTCAGGATCTCATCTGAACCGCTTTCGAGCCCCCAGTAAATCAGGGACACCCCTGCCTCCTTGAGCCTCTTTAACTCATCAACGGATTTTTCCAGGATTGAGGTTGTACGGCCGTAAAGGGAAATTTTCTCGGGGTTAAAAACGTCACTGACATAACCTAAGCAGCGCAGCAGCAGATCGGTATCCACTCCCAACGAATTGCCGCTACCGATGAATAGTCTCTGGATCCGTGACTTTTCCGCGCCGATCACCTCAGCAACCCGGTCGACGTGCTCCTTGAATTCAGCAAAAGATTTCGTCACCGCCGCCATATCAGTGTATTCAGAACAGAAGGTACAGCGGTTGTAATCACAGCCGCTGGTTAACTCCAAACGTAAAACGTGGGCTTTTCTTTCTGATGGCGGTGACGATAAGGTGGGTGAGCTGAACAGGCCCGGATCCTGGTAGGCTCGATCAAATCCTGGGGCCAGCACCGGGAATATTTCATCAAGAACACCGACAAGGTCGTCACCATCAACGTTCAAAAACCCCCTGTCCACCAGATAACTGACGGCCAAATCCGCCGCAGCAGCGTAAGCAGAAGCGTCTATGGTAGTTTTCATCGCCCGTAGTAAGGCGTCATTAAAAAAGTACCGGGCGACGCCAGACACATCCCGATGCCTCTCGAGCAATTCCGCTACGGTTAAAACCTCTAGTTCTTCATCGGGAATTTCCGTTGCAAAGGTATCAACGCCATAAGGCCCGGCGGTGAAGTAAAACCTGACCTTTGAAGAACCATCCAGTTTTTCCGTGATAAAACCTTCGCTGCCGGGCCTGACGTAACGACTGTCACTATCCAGCCGTACGCTGACCCTGGCTCCTTTTTCTAAGGAGAAAGAATCTTCACGATGGATGATTTGCCCTAGAAGGTCGAGCAAAAGATGTTGCAAATTGTCAAAGGATATTTCTGTCGAAAAAAAACCGGGATCAATATCTTGATTGATCCTGGCCACTAGAGCACCAACTGCTTTTTTAACTACTTCCCACTTATCTTGACGGGTATTAAATCGTCCTTCAATGTCGGTGAGATACGGCAACAAGCTGTAAAGACCGCGATTACTGAATTTACGGATCAGTTCTTCTCTTCTGAATCTTCGCCCGTAGATTTGTCTTAACATCCACAGTAATTCATCATTACTTACAAACATAGACTCACTGCCTGACAGAATTTGAAAATTTGCCCCATAAAGATCGCCCTATCATAACACTCAAAACTGCCAATTCAAGGCGCTGTGGAACACCACGTCGGGAGCGCTGCCGACAATAATATCCTCAACCACCGCCAGATCCAGGCTGACCCGCTCGGAAAAATGCAAAGATCCTCCGATACCCAACTGCAACGAAAATGAGTTAATCTGGGTTAAGTTGCTGTTGTCGTAAAAGGAGGTATGACCATCAAGCTGCAGCTTGAAATCGATCCAGGACAGAGGCATCCAGCCGACACCGATCGAACCAAAGCCGACCCAGCGGCGTTGCTGATCCTCCAGAATATCCCCCTTGCCCAGCCACAAGACCCCGCCACTGGCGAACAGGGTGGTATTCCACTCTCCCAACGTCTCGGCGTCGCCGGCGGTCAACCGCAGATGCACATCAGTTGCGCCGCTGCTACATGGAGCGACTACTGCTGCCGGTCGGTAATTTGATGCCGGTGCGCAGTGCGACACTGCGGCGCAGTCGGTTCAGCCGCGAGCAATTGGTAGGAAGCAAACAGGGACGGATCCCCAAGCCGCCGTTACTGCCGGGAATAATCGGGACAGAAGAATCATTGCGCTGATAGTTAAACCGCAGTTGATCGCGGCAGGCACGGTCACGTCCCCGCTTAGGGCAGACCGAAGAAGTCATGCCAGCCTTCAATGAAGCTATCAAGCACGCCATCATGGGAGATCATCGGCACATCAACGCCCACCTCCACCTCTCGGCCAAACCATAACGCATGGAAACAATAGCGACTGGTTTCGCCATCGAACAGAACCAATTCGGCGCTCTTCTCATCTTTCGTATAATGGCTTCACTTCGGCAACAACCCGTAATGATGGTTTCCCCACGGCAGGCGAGATTGGCAGCTTCAGCCGCCCGGCAGGCAATAGATCTGAATAACCGGGGGACAGGTTGGAGAGTATACAGGGTTTAACCTGCAGCAACTCCTGCGCTGAGACCGACACCATACCTGGCAGCAACAGGATACAGATGATCAGAAATATCCGCATGGGGTCTCCCTTGAAGGTTGTGTGTTGAGAGCCACAAAAACAGGCACAATGGCCACCGCGCCACTCAGCCACCCCGTTATACAAGGGCCTTCATAATCACCGGCAACTCCACGAATATCTTCAATTTTCAGCGTTGCTGCGGAAAGATCGTGGCTGGCGGTGAACTCATTATGTACAACAATACAGTCAACCCCCGCCGCCACGGCAGACTTGAACCCGCGGGCGGAATCCTCGACCACGATCGCCTGATCTGCTGTTACCTGGAACCGGCGCAAAGCACTCAGATAAGGATCCGGATGGGGTTTGGCGCGGGGGTAATCTTCAACCGTCAGGATAAAGTCCATATAGTCGATTATCCGGCGGTTGCGATGAATCAGCTCAAAATCTACCCGCCGGGAAGTAGGTGACTATCGCCATCCGACAGACGAAGGGACAGCTCTTTGAGGGTTTCTGCTTTATTACCGATCTCGATATCTTCGGTGATCAGGTACTGTTGATAGTAGTTGTCACGCCGGGCTCGGGGCGGCATCGATTTGCTGATCGTCGCTCCGACCGTCTGGGCCAGGGCCAGACCTTGGTGCTAAATCCGCCATCAACTCCCAGATGGTCGACGGGGGCAGGTCAATGTCCAACTCCGCCAGCGCTCTTTTATTGGCCAGGTAGTACCAGTGTTCGGTATTGACCAGCACCCCGTCGTGATCAAAAGGATGATTTTTTTCATGGTCGTCACTGTAGCACATCTCTCAGTTATTGGATATACATTATTTTACAAGGTCGCCCCTTGATTTCCTGGTCATCCGCAGACTTGCCCCTCCGCAGAAATGAGTGCTAGAAAAGCTGCTGGACTCGCTCCTGATACCTCTTCAACCTGCGGGGCCGATGGATATAACCTGCACCGAACATCAACATTTCACAAAACTGCCCGCTGTGCTGCTGTGCCAAACAGCAAATCTCTGATCTACGAAACCCGCAAAAACGTCGTTACTGGCGCTGTCGATTTTGTGACCTGGTTTTTGTCGATCGGGACGCCTTACCACACCCTGGAGCAGGAGAGAGAGACCTACGCATTTCATCAGAACAGCTTCTGATCATCGGGGTATGTGGAATTTTACGGCAGATCATCAACCGGCGCGGGCCTATCTGACTCCGACCATGCGCGGACTCGATTACGGTTGTGGCCCCGGATACACCCTGAGCGTTCTGCTGGGGCGGGAAGGGATCCACTGCCATAACTACGACCCCATTTTTTCCAGAGGGGATCCACAAAGGGCCTTTGATTTTATTTTTGCCACCGAGTGTTTCGAGCATTTCCTCCCCGGCGACCGAACTGTCGCGCCTGACGGCGCTGTTGCAGCCGCAGGGATATGCTATCATGACCGAACTATGGCATGAACAGATCGATTTTCGCAGCTGGTATTGTAAAATAGCCCGACCCACGTCAGTTTCTATCTTACAATTCCTTCGATTATATCTGTCGACAATACGGATTCAAGATCCTCGCCCAGCCACAACTCACGTATCCTGCTACTGCAAAGAAATTAGCCGTAGGGTTTATTTCTACCCCGTCAGCTTGCGCAGACAATAGCCGGAATAGATAACCCAAGGGGTTGTGGGCAGAACCCGGTCTTTGACCGCGAAGGTGGTAACAGGTGCGTGGGGTATTGGTTAGACAGCATATCATGACCGACACAGAGGCCGACGATGATATTGACATCCGGTGCGGTTGTCTTTAAAACAAAGGCCTGCCCCGCCGGATTGCAGCTGGCCTCATAGCGACCAGGCTTGATATGGGGCATGCTGTAGTCATCTTTATCAATCACGCCGCTGTTTTTGCAGCAGACCGTGAAGACTTCAAAGTGGCGCGAGAGAATCCGTGCCAGTTGGTCGGTCTCCCCTTAGCCAAACCGATACAGTTGGCGATGCCGACCCGGTGCCAATCCATCTTCTGAAAAAATCCGATCAGCTCTTCCAGCCGATTCCACTCCATGTAGTGTTCTGCTTCACAATCTCAGCAGCAACTTGAAATATCTTTGCCGATGCTGAATCCAGATACTTCTTTGCTCAGCTCACTGGTTGCGCTGAAATCATTGCCCATGAGACATTCCCCGCCCTGATAGACGGTGCGGAAAGGCAACCATTGCACTCGTTCAATTGATTTCCTCCTGCTGATCTATTTCTAATTGTTTCAGGTTCTTTCAGGTCGCTGATGCCGCACGAATCGGAAAAACAGCCGCACCCGGCATGAGGTCATAATCACCAATCTGCTCGGTCGAAAGTACTGATCCAGCGCTTCTTTGTCGGGTGGTTTGCTGACACTGACTGAGGATGGTCTGAATATCTGCTGCCAACCAGTCGGAAAATCCCCTTCCTGCTGCGCGGCGTCAAGCGCCTGCTGCGCTGTTTAAAAACCTCAGGCACCGTTTCCATGTTAAACTCCTCCTGATGGGCTTCTGTCGGCATGGCCGCGCCTTTGGCGGCATTTCCACGATCGGGGCCTGTCCGACAACAATGGCATTGATCAGCTTTTACGCCGCACTGACTGACGCTGGACGGTACCGCAGGAAATACCCATTTGCCCGCCTCCTCCTGGGTCAAGCCCAGCCCGTACTAAAACGCAAGGCCTCAAGTTCATCCGCCGGCAACAGCACCGACAGATCCTTCATTGAGATACCGGCAGGCTTATACACACCGAAGCGAAGGGTTGGACGGTGAGGACAGGAACAGTGACGATGTTTTTTAGGGCGCGGTGACATGTTGCTCCTTAAAAAGAGCGGCTATCCAACAAACGGATAGCCGCCAGCGCAGTGAAAACGCTAATAATCAGTGACAACAACTGTGGGAATGATCGTGTCCATGACCGTGTCCGTGACCCTGACCCTGACCATGACCGTGGGTGCTGCACACCATGTCGTCACCAATCTCATTTAACTGATTATTTGCCAACAGATCCAGATTGTCGACTACCCGCGCAGCTGACGCCTGATAGACCGTCATGCCGGCACGACGCAAGCCCATCAGGGCGCCGCCACCAATACCGCCAACAACAATGGCATCAACCACCTGACCACCCAGAGCCTTCAACGGGCTGCAGGAACCATGCTGATGATGGAGGTCACGGTTGATTACCTGCCCGACCTCACGGGTTTCACTGTCGACCACAACAAATTGTGGTGCTGAACCGAAATGGCCAAACACTTTGCTGTCAAGACCCTGATCATTTTGTACCGGAAAACAGATTTTCATAGGAACCTCCTTAAGGTTTTGTGTATATGCACAATATAGACCTCTGAGATCCTATGTCAATGACTATTTTATGACGGCAAGCAAGATAACCCGGTTCATATGCTGATCCCTTCAAATCCACTCAGTGGGTGGAATCTCTTCTGAAACCGGCGGGTGGGTTGGCGGCACAAATTCGTCGCCATCGTGCAGATAACCAAGCGCTTCCAGCACCTTGCGTTCGACCTCAATCGGCGCACCCTGCTTTAACGCCACAGCAATAGCATCACTCGGACGTGCATCGACGCGAATAACCTCATTATCTCGGCGAATAATCAACAAAGCGAAATAGGTGCTGTCACGAAAGTCGCTGACAATCACCCCCTCGAGCTGACCGGCAAAAACATCCATCAGATTACTGATCAGATCGTGAGTCATCGGCCGCGGAGTGTGAACACCATCCAGATAACGGCTGATGGCACCAGCTTCGGCGCGGCCGATAAAAATCGGCAGCACCAGATTTTCCGACTCCGCATAGAGCAATACCGCCGTTGACTGGGTCAGGGAGTTCATTCCAACGCCACCAACTTCGACCGGAATGAGATCTGTCTGCTGAGAGGCTCTGGCACAGCCACATAGAAACGTCGGCAATAATGTCAGAATGAATACGACAACGACTGCTTTCAAGGTCATCACCTTTCTCCCAACCAGGTGCCACCATCTTTCTGCGCAACTGGTTCAGGCGAACAGAAGGCTAACAAGCCCTTTTGTCAACAGAATAGCATAAACGGTCTTCTGTCGACGATGAACGAACCTGGCATAATAACAATAAAAGCCCCACAGATAGGCCTTTCCAATCGGGCAAGAATCAAGACTGGCTTTATATTTTCATAACAATCTCATCAAACCCTAACAGGACGATAGTAATTCTTTAAAAATTAAGAGAAAATGATGGCAAACGGAGGTGATATGGGGAAAGAACATATTCTGGTCATTGAAGATGAGGAAGATATCATCGCGCTGCTGCACTACAACCTGATCAAAGAAGGGTTCAAGGTGACCTGTGCGCAGACCGGCGAAGAAGGCTTGAATGCCGCCCGCGCTGAGAACCCCGACCTGATCGTCCTCGACCTGATGTTGCCGGGAATTGATGGGCTGGAAGTCTGCCGTGCCTTAAAAAACGCCAAAGCAACCACCGCTATTCCCATCGTCATGCTCACCGCCAAGGGGGAAGAACACGACATCGTCACCGGGCTCGAGCTGGGGGCTGACGACTACGTGACCAAGCCCTTCAGTCCACGCGTCCTGTCATCACGCTTAAAGGCGGTGCTGCGTCGCCGCGAGCGCGACCATGACAGTGCGACAGAGGAGGGGGAATCGTTACACATCGGCCCGATCAGCATCCACCCCGGCCGCAATGAGGTGCTGGTCGATGGACAGCCCGTCGATCTCACCTTTACCGAGTTCCGCGTTCTTTATCTGCTCGCCCGCCGACCCGGCTGGGTCTTTACCCGTTATCAGATTGTCAATGCGGTTCGTGGGGACGATTATTCGGTCACCGATCGTGCCGTTGATGTCCAGATTGTTGGTCTGCGCAAAAAGCTTGGCCCTGCCGGAAAAATCATTGAGACCGTTCGCGGTGTCGGCTACCGTTTCAAGGATCAATGATGCGCCTGCGTTTTATATGGCAGATTCTGCCGGCATTTTTTTTCCTTATCCTGCTCACCCTGTTGCTGCTGACCTGGCTTTTTGCGCGCAATTTAAGCAACTTTTATCTGGAAGAAACGGCAGCCGGACTGGAAGCCCGCGCCAGACTCGCGGCTTTCCAGATTACCGATTCCTTCGCTCTTGAGCACAGTGACCGCCTCGACGAATTAAGCATCCGTCTTGGTAAGGAGACAGGAACCCGTTTTACCTTCGTCCTGCCATCCGGGGCCGTTCTCGCCGACTCACTGGAGGCCCCCGAGCGCATGGAAAATCATGCCCTGCGGCCGGAAATAGCTAGCGCCCTGACCGGCACGATCGGAAAAGCCACCCGCTACAGCAACACCGTCCATAAAAATATGATGTACGTCGCAATTCCAGTACAGAATCAGGATCAACTGCTTGGCGTCGTTCGGGCTGCGTTACCGGTCACCACCATCGATCAGACCCTTGGCATTGTTTATCAGCAGATTATCGTTAGTGGCATGGTTGTCATGCTGATAGCAACCCTGATCGGGATCTATATCAGTCGCCGCATCAGCCGTCCCCTGGAAGAGATGCGTCGGGGCGCGGAGCGCTTTGCCCGCGGCGAACTGACCGAGCGTCTGCGGGTGCGTGGTTCTGAAGAAATTGCTGCCCTGGCGACTGCCATGAACACCACCGCTTACGAACTCGACCAGCGCATGCGCACCGTGGTGCGTCAGCACAACGAACAGGAAGCCGTCCTGGCCAGCATGGTCGAAGGTGTATTGGCAGTCGATACCAGCGAGCGCATTATCCGCATTAACCGAGCCGCCGCGGCATTGATTGGTGTCACTCCTGAAGAAGTCAAAGGACGCAGTATTCAGGAAGCCATTCGTAAAGCCGACCTGCAGCGCTTTGTCCGGCGGGCCCTTTCTGCGCGCGATCCGGTTGAAGGCGATATCGTCCTGCACGGCAACGAAGATCTCTACCTCCAGGCCCACGGTTCCCTGTTACGCGGAGAATCGGGACAAGAACTTGGCGCCCTGATTGTTCTCAATGATGTCACTCGGTTACGGCGCCTGGAAAATGTCCGCCGCGACTTTGTTGCTAACGTTTCTCACGAACTGAAAACACCCATCACCGCCATCAAGGGTTTCGTCGAAACCCTGCAGGAAGGTGCCATTGCCGACCCGGACAACGCCACGCAGTTTCTGGAGATTATGATGCGCCAGGCCGACCGCCTCAACGACATCATTGATGATCTGCTGATCCTTGCCCGCATTGAACAGGACAGTGATCAGCAAGAACTCCCCCTCACCACCATGAGTCTCACTACTGTCATCAATGCTGCAGTGCAGGCCTGTGCAAATCTGGCGGCAGAGAAACTGGTGCATATAGAGCATAACTGTCCCCCCGATCTTTGCATCCCGATCAACGCCCCGCTACTGGAACAGGCACTGATCAATCTACTGACCAACGCCATCAAGTACAGTCCGCAGCAAGGCAAGGTGCTGATTGAAGCAAGTCATGGCGATAATAAAACCATCATCAATGTGCGTGACTGGGGATGCGGCATCGACAAGATCCACCTGCCACGCTTATTTGAACGCTTTTATCGTGCCGACAAAGCGCGTAGCCGCAAGCTCGGTGGGACCGGACTAGGTCTTGCTATTGTCAAACACATTGCCCAGGCCCATGGTGGCGAAGTAACGGTCACCAGTACCCCCGGCGAAGGAAGTATTTTTGCCCTGCAGATTCCACTGAAAGCAGAATCGGGTAACAACCATGCAGCCGGCACCAACTCGACCCCAAAAAACATTCCCAACCAAGAGGATTAACCAGCATGCCCCTGTATCTCCAACGCCAGATTGAGGACTTGAAAAAACGCATTCTTACCCTTTCAGCGGTAGTGGAAGAGAGCTTTCATCAGGCGATTCACTCCCTTGAGGAGATGGACACCAGCCTTGCTCAGGCGGTTATTGAACGGGATATCGAAGTCAACGAGATGGAGGTTGATCTTGAGGAGGAGTGTCTAAAGATCCTGGCGCTGCATCAACCGGTGGCCATTGATCTGCGCTTTATCGTTTCGGTGCTG
The DNA here is from genome assembly GCA_018399135.1 of Deltaproteobacteria bacterium. GTDB lineage: Bacteria > Desulfobacterota > Desulfuromonadia > Desulfuromonadales > Geopsychrobacteraceae > Pelovirga. The sequence continues at coordinate 43,137 of JAGYPB010000017.1, forward strand.
AAGATCAACAATGACCTTGAGCGCATCTCCGACCTGTCGGTCAATATTGCCCAGCGCACCCGCGGCCTGGCAGCCTTAAAACCGACTCCCATACCATTTGCCCTGTTTGCCATGGCGGAGAAAGTTGAAAGCATGCTGAAAAAAAGTCTCGACTCTCTGGTCAATCTGGATATTGAACTGGCCCGAGAAGTGTGCCATCTCGATGATGAAGTCGACGCTATCCACAAAGACAACTACGGCCTGGTCAAGGATCAGATCCGCCGGCACCCTGAGCAGCTCGATGCTCTGATTGAGTACCTTTCCTTGTCCCGCCACCTCGAACGTATTGCCGATTTAACCACCAACATTGCTGAAGATGTGCTGTACATGATCGACGGGGAGATTATTCGACACACTTATTAACCACAATGATTCCAGCAGACATTGAATTAAATCGGCTGTAGATACAGCCTGAAAATTCAGTAAAACTGTTTTTTTTACTTCTGCTTCTCCTTAGTTTTAAAGACCTGAAGTCGTTTACGGCTTGAATTTTTTAACAAAAATCTGGTAACTTGCATCATTATTCTCAGATTTATAACAATATTTGAGAACACCTCTTGCCGAGATAAGGAGTCGAGGATGAAAAGCTGGAAGAAAATACTCATGATGCTGTTGCTGATTACTGCCGTTGCCCTTAATGCGCATGCAGCGGACAAAAAGGTTGTCTGGAAGCTGGCGATGACCTGGGGCCAAACCCTGCACCCCTTTACCACTTCCGTTGAAAGCATGGCCCAGATGGTCGAAAAGATGAGCGATGGCAACTTTATCATTCGTATCGATTCGGCTAACCGGCATAAATCTCCTTTTGGTGTCCTCGACATGGTCAAGGCCGGCCAGTACGAAATGGCCCACACCGCGTCCTATTACTGGAAAGGCAAGGACATCAACCTGCTCCCCTTCACCACCATGCCTTTTGGCATGACAGCTCCTGAGCAGTATGCCTGGTTTTATTACGGTGGCGGCATGGAACTGATGCAGAAAGCCTACGCCCCACACAATATGTATTCCTTCCCGGGAGGCAATACCGGCAACCAGATGGGCGGCTGGTTTCGCAAGGAGATCAATACCCTGGATGACCTCAAGGGCCTGAAAATGCGCATACCAGGTTTTGCCGGAGAAGTTCTGGCGGAACTGGGAACCGTGGTCACCAATATTGCTCCTGGAGAGCTTTACACCGCTCTGGAGCGGGGCACCATCGATGCCCTTGAATGGGTTGGTCCGGGGATGGATATCAAGCTTGGCTTCCACAAGGTCGCGCCCTATTATTACACCGGCTGGCATGAACCGGCTACCGAACTACAATATCTGGTCAACCAAAAAGCCTTTGCGGAATTGCCGGAAAACTACAAAGAAATTTTAAGGGTCGCCATGCGCACAGCGTCATACGACATGTACGCACAGAACTATCATGAAAGCGCTATTGCCTGGGATGCGATCGCAACGGAATATCCGCACATCAAGGTTAAAACCTTCTCTAAAGATATTATCGATGCCATGAAAGCAGCCAACCAGAAGCTGCTCAAACAGATGTCTGATGAGTACCCGCTATTCAAAGAAACGATGGATTCACAGGCGGAGTATCAGAAAAAAGCTCGGGTCTGGACCCAGATCTCTGATTTTGACTACCTGAAAGACAACCTGTAATCTGATCAACCTGCGCCTCAGGTAACGGTTCATTTTCTGTTATCTGAGGCCACTCTTTTTACATCAAGGCTTCGTTAATCAACACCCGGTTGCAGACACACGCTACTCAACCATCATCCGGCACCGCCTTTTTTTCTTTTGGGCATCTTGACCAGACAATCAAAGGCGGTGTCTTATTATGTCTGACTTATTACCCGCACCCTAAGGAACGACCATGCTTTTAAAAGCGGAACGTTATTTCGACAAACTGGCCGACTGGATCGGTCATTTTTGTGGAATCCTCATGGTTATCATGATGTTGAATGTTTTCTACAACGTCGTGATGCGCTATTTCTTCCGCAGTGGTTCCATTGGCATGCAGGAACTTGAATGGCATTTTTTCTCCCTGATTATTCTGTTTGGGATCTCTTATGCGCTAAAAGAAGACGGCCATGTCAGGGTCGATGTCATCTATGACCGCCTGCAGCCAAAGACCCGCGCACTGATTAACCTGTTTGGTGCGGTGGTGTTTTTAATTCCGGTCTCGCTGTTGATTGCCACCGGATCAACAGAATTTGTCCTGGAATCTTACCGCAGCGGTGAAGGCAGTGGCGATCCCGGTGGCCTGCCGTATCGCTGGCTGATCAAGGCGATGATCCCCCTCTCCTTTTACCTGCTGCTGTTTATCAACGTCGGTTTTATCGTTAAAAACATCAACCGCTACCGGGAGCAAACGCGCCCGTCAAGGGAGGCGTAGCATGGTAGGTATTATCATGTTTTTTGCGGCCCTGCTGATGTTACTGCTCGGGTTTCCTGTGGCTTTTACCTTCGGGGCGGTATCTGTTTTCTTTGCCATGATTGGCGGCATTGTCGAGGCACTGCAGTATGACCAGACGATATGGGAAGGCTTCATCATCGGCAAAGACATGTTCGGGTTTATGCCCTTCCGCATTTTTTCGATTATGCAGAACACTATCCTGATGGCCGTACCACTGTTTATTTTTATGGGAATCGTGCTGCAGAAGACCAAACTGGCCGAGCGGCTGCTTGAATCGATGGGGTTTTTATTCGGAGAAGTTCGGGGTGGGCTTGCCATCAGCACCATCCTGGTCGGCACCCTGCTCGCCGCCTCAACCGGGGTTGTCGGTGCCAGCGTTGTGGCAATGGGGGTCATTTCCCTGCCGGTCATGCTGAAGTACGGTTATAATAAAGAGTTGGCTACAGGTACAATCTGCGCTGCCGGAACCCTGGGGCAGATTATCCCGCCCTCAATTATTCTGATTATTCTGGGGGATGTTTTTCAGCTACCGGTTGGAGATCTCTTTAAAGCGGCGCTGTTTCCCGGTCTTACCCTGGTGATCGGCTATATTTTACTCATCCTTATCGCTGCTTTTTTCATGAAAGATATTGCCCCCCCCGTGTCGGTTCAAAGCACAGAAAGCAAAGCCAAACAGATTTTGAACGCTTTGCTGGCAGTGGCGCCACCACTGATTCTCATTGTACTGGTGCTGGGGTCGATTTTCTCTGGAATCGCAACCCCGACGGAGTCTTCTGCAGTCGGCTGTGTCGGGGCAATTGTCCTGGCGCTGCTCTATCGCTCCTTTTCCTTTAAAATGCTCCATGAAGCCGCCCTGGGAACCGTCACCGTTACGGCGATGGTTTTCGGGATCCTGATCGGCGCAACGGCCTTCTCCATGGTTTTTTCCTACACCGGTGGCGAAGAAATTGTTGAGGCCTTTATGCTCGGTCTGCCGGGAGAAAAATGGGGCTTTATCATCCTCTCCATGGTCGCCATCCTGGTGCTCGGCTTTTTCATTGACTTTGTTGAAATCTCATACATCATCGTGCCGATCCTGGTTCCGATAGCGGAGGCCATCGGCATCAATCCGGTATGGTTTGCTATTCTAATCGCCATGAACCTGCAAACATCATTTTTAACCCCGCCATTCGGGTTCAGCCTGTTTTACCTGAAGGGGGTAGCTCCGCCGGGGGTCAGGACCGTCCAGATCTATCGTGGGGTAATTCCTTTCATTCTGATTCAGATCGTTGTTTTGATGATGCTGATGTTTTATCCTGCGTTTTTCGGCATAGACATCATGCACTGAACCGTTCCTGATTTTTTCTGAGAGATCTACAACGAGCAAAGGGCGATCCCGTTAAGCTAACGGAATCGCCCTTCTATCACGACACTGGCCTTATCTTTCAGGATTAAACGAGAAAAGCTGGGCCTTAGAGGGGTGAATCAGTGTGTCTCACAATCTCACCACGAGCTACATAGATCACCTCTTCGGCCAGATTAGTCGCCAAATCACCTATCCGCTCCATGTTTCTTGAAATCACCAGCTGGTGAACCAACGACTCGGCCCGTTCCGGGCTCTTTATCAGTCCCTGACGGATGGTATTGGAGTTGGCCTTATGCAAGCGGTTGAGACTCTTTTCCATACTAAACACGTCAGCAGTAGCTTCGGCGTCAATATCAACCAATGCCGCCATGGCCTGATGCAGCATCTGTCGTGCAATGGCAGCCATTTCAGAAAAATCATACACAAGGTCAGTATCGCCAAGTTCCTTCATTTTAATCGTTCGCTTGGCGACATTGCCAGCCAGATCGGCGATCCGTTCCAGATCATTGTTAAACTTAAGAACGGCGACAAGAAAACGCAAATCTACAGCTACCGGCTGATGAAGTGCCAACAGCTTGAAGCATTCCTCTTGAAGATCAACCTCACGCTGATCGATAACATCATCGTTAGCGATCACTTCCTTGGCCAGTTTCACATCAACATCCAGCAAGGCCTGCTTAGCAAGCTTGACCTGTTCTTCGACCGCTTCACCCTGCTCAAGGAGCAGGGTTTTCAAGCGTTTAATCTCACGGAAAAAAATCTGAGTCATAACACTCTCATAAGCTTGGGCAAGGACATCCAGCTACAATCACTTGGTTGCCAAATAGGCAGTAATAATGTCGAATTCAGGCGAGCGGATCGTCATGCCATTGGGACCAGCGCCGGGACGCACCACATGCTTTGCCGGCTTGCTCTTAGCAGCAATGTAGGCATCCGCCTCTTTACTGCCTTCCTTGAATACCCACAGGCGACCATCCTGAACTGCTGTGACAAAACCCGGCTTTGACATCAGGTAGCCGTCCATAATTTCAAACTCAGGGGAGCGAAGGGTCATGCGATTCGGCCCGGCGCCGGGACGTACCACATGTTTGGCCGGTTTACTTTTGGATGCAATATAAGCTTTAGCTTCTTTGCTACCGGCACTAAAAACCCATAAGCGGCCATCTTCAACAGCGGTAACATAACCGGGGCGATCGTAGTTTTTTCCATGATTAGCAGCATCCAGATCCTTGGCGGCACAACCGACAGTGACAACAGCTACGAGGACGAGCATGAGCATAGACACAATACTTCTTAATCTGATCATTGTTTGTTTCTCCTTTGTTTTTTTTATTAACATCGTGTTGTTGGAAAAACCCAACGCGGAACAATTTATCTATCATCAAAAGGGGGTCGTCTATCAACCAAAACGTCCCGAAATATAATCTTCGGTTTCTTTCAGTAACGGCTTTTTAAACAATGAAGCCGTAGCTCCGTACTCTACCAGTTGGCCTAGATACATAAAGGCGGTGTAATCACTGACCCGGGCGGCCTGTTGCATGTTGTGGGTTACAATGAGGATAGTGTACTCACCGCGTAACTGATCGATCAGATCTTCGATCTTACCGGTGGCGATCGGGTCAAGGGCAGAGCAGGGTTCATCCATCAGCAGCATTTCAGGTTCAGAAGCAATCGCTCGAGCAACGCAGAGGCGTTGCTGCTGACCGCCGGACAACCCGAGAGCGCTCTGTTGCAGACGATCCTTGGCTTCGTTCCAGAGGGCAGCACCACGCAATGACTTTTCGCAGACCTCATCCAGAATACGACGATCGCGGATGCCGTCAATCCGCAACGGATAAATGACATTTTCGTAAATTGACATGGGGAAAGGATTGGGTTTCTGAGCCACCATCCCCATCCGCTTGCGTAATTCGATAACATCCACCCCCTTGGCATAGATGGAATCCTCGTAGAGATTCATCTCACCGCGAATACGCACTGAATCGACCAGGTCATTAAGGCGATTAACGCAGCGCAACAAGGTTGACTTGCCGCACCCCGAAGGTCCGATCAGGGCAGTAACTTTGGATTGAGGCACCTTCATCGACACATCGAACAGAGCTTGCGCCTTGTCGTACCAAAGATTGAAATCTTTGATTGTCAATACCGCCTGCTCCCGATCAAGACTCTCGTCAACCACTGGCGGGAACCATTTGCCGGCGGCGATTTCCTGTAAGCGTCCGCTATTTTTGCGCTCGGTATAGGTCGGATCAGCTGCGTCACCGCTGCCACCGTCAGTTAGTCGCGTTGTTTCTGTTGTTACCATCAAGGCTGCCTCATCTTAAAATAAGTTAAACTGCACTGACCACGAACTTGCGCCGCAACCGGTTACGCAACCAGATGGCTCCGACGTTGAGCAAGGTAATGATCAGAATGAGCAGTAAAGTTGTTGTAAAGACCATGGGGATTGCTGCTTCACTGTTCTGACTCTGAAACCCCAGGTCGTAAATATGGAAACCCAGGTGCATAAAGCTGCGCTCCAGATGAACAAAAGGAGCAATACTGTCAATCGGCAATTCCGGTGCCAATTTTACAGCACCTACCAACATCAAAGGAGCTACCTCACCGGCACCTCGCGCCATAGCGAGAATCATTCCGGTCATGATTCCAGGCATCGCCCTTGGTAATACAATACGTTGAATGGTCTGCCATTTACTCGCGCCGGAAGCATAAGAACCTTCACGCATCGAGCCGGGAACTGCCGCCAGGGCTTCTTCAGTAGCAACGATAACTACCGGCAGGGTCAACAGGGCCAGGGTCAGACTGGCCCAGAGAATACCGCCGGTACCAAAGGTCGGGTTAGGAAGTTTTTCACTGAAAAACAACTGATCGACGGTACCACCTACCAGATAACAGAAGAACCCGAGTCCAAACACCCCATAGACAATACTGGGAACCCCGGCCAGGTTGTTAACAGCGATACGAATAACGCTGACCAATGGTCCGGCCTTGGCATATTCGCGCAGGTAAAGCGCCGCCAGCACCCCGAACGGCACGACAAATACGACCATGATCAGGGTCATCACAACGGTACCAAAGATGGCTGGAAAGACACCACCCTCACTGTTGGCCTCACGCGGATCGTCGAGGAGAAACTCTTGCCAGCGATCCAGATAAACGCCGATACGCTCAAACAGGGAAAGCTGATTAGCGGGATAGGCACGCACAACTTCAGCCAGGCCCATGGTCTTTTCCTGTCCATTAACCGTTACCATTTTAATCTGATAACGGTCATTCTCACGGTTGAGTTCGGCAATTTGCTCACGAATTTCAGCATACTGGCGTTCCAGCTCGGCATCTGTTTGCTGAAAACTCTCTTGTTGTTGTTCTAATACAGCCTGGGCCTGACGAAACTCTTCAGAACGCACCCCATGATCCATGCGCGCCTGCTGCGCGGCCATTTCGAAACTGCGTAAGTTAAGACGGGCTCTTTCCTGCTGATGGTTGACTTTGCCGACGTCTTGACTTTCCAGGGACCGT
>JAGYPB010000018.1 GCA_018399135.1 Deltaproteobacteria bacterium
GGGTTGTCTGCCTGAGATTTCCAGGTTTCTCGGCATTATTATTTCGATGTATTTTGATGAACATGACCCACCGCATTTTCATGTGCGTTATAATGAACATCGAGCATCGGTTAGTATTCGGGAACTGAATATTGTAGCAGGGTCATTGCCGGCAAAAGTTCGAGGACTCGTTCATGAGTGGGCTGAAACCCACAGGGATGAGTTGCTGCATATCTGGGATACCGGCGAATTTTGCAAGATTGATCCTCTGGTTTAGGAGGTCATATGACAGAAGCAGTCTATTTGAAGAGCGCGGAGTATCGGGGTGGATTTAAGTTGTATCTGGAGTTCAGTACGGGCGAAGCTGGTGAGGTTGATCTTGAGGACATCATCTTCCGATATCAACAAGCTGAATCCCTTAGGGATCCCGCTTCCTTTGCGAAATTCTATCTTGATTCATGGCCAACCCTGGCATGGGATTGTGGTTTTGATGTTGCCCCGGAGTCATTGTACCGGCGTTATCTTGAAACGCTACCCGCTCATGTACAAAACGCCTGACTAAGTACAGTCAAGTGGGGGTCCAAGGTTTTTCTGATGGGTGGGTCGAGGACCTTATTCGGGGGACATAATACCGATTAAAGGATGATCTGATTGTTAAACCAACCCCACCACCGGTGGGTCGCGTCCCGCCAGACGCCATCCTTTTGATAGGCGTCAAAAGGATGCAAAAACGCCTCCACTGGCGTGGGGCGACGTGAAATAGTCGGTTATGGCGCGTTCTTCCGGCGAAAATCTAGGTGACGGCTATAGTCAGCAAATCAACATTTTCAACCTGGTCGCCCTGCGCGCAAGCGCTGAGGGGCCTATGACGGATGGCCGCAGCGTCGATTTTTCTGATGGTGATACCGTTCTCTTTTGCAGAAAACCTCCGGGCCTTGACCACCGAAAGGGAAGAACAAGGGGATGTTGTTTAATTGTTGAATAGTTCGTCTTCTCCCGCTACTTTTCATTCATTCAACTTTGGAATGAAGTAAACATCGGCTCGACCCTGCAAATCGGAATCTGATGTAACTAAAGTAGAGTCACAATGACGAGCTACCGTTAAAATCATCGCGTCGGCCATCGCCAGTCCTTCTGCCAGGGAGATGTCAGCAGCCGCCAAGGCAAGATTTTCGTCAAAGGAAACCACCTGAGACTTCTTCATGAAGCCAACAGCTTGCAGAGCTTTTTCTTCACCAACAGTGCGCTTTAGAAATTTATAAACTTCGTAAAGTACGATAGTGGGTACAATAAGGCGCTCATGCTCAGACAAATATGGATAAAATTTATCGGCTAGAAGCCCGTCAGAAAACCATTCCAGCCAACCACAGGAATCTACGACCCACATTAAAAACGATCCGACTTATCACGAATGTTGCTGATATCCACACCTGAAGCAATGCCACGTAAATCTTCCAAGGAGGATTCCGGTACCAGAATCAACAATCTATCCTTTTCTATAAAGGTCAATTTTTGTTTTGGCTTCAAGGCATAATGTTCCCTGATGGCCTTGGGGATAACCACCTGATATTTTTCGGAAATGGTTGCCTGCATCAACATTCTCCTTTTATGGTATCGATAGGAAAAGCGTACAACGTCTTCATCGGCTTGTCAATGTGGACCAGGGGTGAAGTGGTCAAGGGGACATTCTATATTGTCCCCCATTCAACCTCCTTATCACAATCCATGCAATATCGCTTTTTTACTTGCAATCTGCATAATAAAAGCTAAACTTTCATCATGATTAAACGAACCCTTGAACCTGTCCTCAAAAAACTCGCACTCCAGTATCCAGTGGTGACGATCACCGGCCCTCGCCAGAGCGGCAAGACGACCTTGTCGCGCAAGGTTTTTCCGAACCTTCACTACGTGAACCTCGAAGCCCCGGATGTTCGTCTATTTGCGGTAGATGATCCGCGAGGATTTTTAGCAGCCCATGCTGATGGTGTCATTCTTGATGAAATTCAACGGGCGCCGGAACTCCTTTCATACATCCAGACCATCGTCGATGAAGAACGTCGCCCTGGACAATTCATCCTGACTGGCAGTCAGCAGTTTGAGGTGATGAATACAGTGAGTCAATCTCTGGCTGGGAGAACGGCTCTTTTAAAACTCCTTCCGCTGTCTATTGAGGAAATAAAGGGTCAGCACTTGCCGGATTCAGTAGATCGAATGCTGCTATCAGGTTTCTATCCCCGTATTTATGATCAGGGACTGAACCCGACGCAAGCCATGGGAAACTATTTTGAAACCTACGTAGAGCGCGATTTACGCCAACTTGGGGCGATTAAAGATCTGATGCAATTCGAGCGCTTTGTGCGGATTTGTGCCGGTAGAACCGGTCAATTGCTGAATATGCAAAGTCTTGGCAATGATGTCGGCGCGTCGCATACAACGGTGCGCTCCTGGTTGACGTTGCTGGAGGCAAGCTACATCGTTTTTCTGTTGCCACCTTGGCACGCTAACATCTCGAAGCGGCTGGTAAAATCGCCAAAACTCTATTTTTACGATGTCGGTTTGGCCAGTTACCTGCTTGGGCTGGAGGATGAGAATCAGATGAGTCGCGACCCCCTGCGCGGTCATTTGTTTGAAAACCTGGTGATTATCGAGGCGCTCAAGCATCGCTACAATCAGGGAAAACGCAGCAACCTTTTCTTTTACCGTGACAGCAATGGAAATGAAGTCGATCTGATTGCCGAGAACGGCAGAAAACTCTCTGCTATCGAGATAAAGGCCGGAGCAACAGTAAATCCCGATTATTTCAAAGGACTGAAATCATTTATGATTGCCGTCGGAGATCGCTGGCAGGTCACGAGCAGCGTGATCTATGGCGGTAAAGACATCCAGCGTCGCACAGACTCTTTGGTGTATCCGATAACGAAATGTCCTGAACTATTCAGAGAAGCAGGGCTATAGCATGGCATAAAGGGTAGAGGAGAGAGCAGGAGAGGCAAGAAGGCAAGGAGGAGGCAGGACGAGGCAGGGGACATTCTATATTGTCCCCCATTTCCGTCCCATTTCCCATCCATCCATTTCCCATCTCCCCACCCTAATCCTTCAACAGATATTTTCCCACCCAGTTCTTGGAAAACTGAAAGGCGGTGCGGCCACAGCGTTTGGTTTTGTCGTGGCTCCATTTGATCGCAGTGCGTTCCGCATCTTCGGTCCAGGGAATCGGCTTGCCGAGCTTTTCGCTCCATTGTTTGAAGCACAGCTGAACGGCTTCAAGGTAACGATCCTGGGAAAAAACATGGAAAGCGACCCAGAGGCCAAATCGGTCGGACAGGGAGCTTTTTTCCTCCTGAATTTCACTCTGCTGCAACTCCCCTTTGACATATTTGCCGCCAAGATGATCGCCATCGTATTCGGGCAGCAGATAGCGACGGTTGGAGGTAACGTAGATGAGGACATTTTCCGGCGCTGAATAGACCGAACCGTCGAGAGCGCTTTTGAGCATTTTGTAGGAGAGTTCGCCGGTTTCAAAGGTCAGATCATCGCAGAGCATGATGTAGCGATAGGGCTGATCTTCGATAGCAGCAAAGATCTCGGCGATGTAGATCAGGTCTTCCTTTTCCACCTGGATGACGCGCAACCCTTCTGCACCAAACTCGTTGAGCAAGGCTTTGACAATTGACGATTTGCCGGTACCACGCGAACCCCAGAGCAGCGCGTTGTTGGCAGGGTAGCCTTTGAGAAACTGACGCGTGTTATTGACCATGATGGTTTTCTGCTCGTCGACACCCAACAATTGGTCGAGGCGGGTGTTGTCAGTGACCTTCACCGGCTCAAGGTAGCCGGAAAAAGAGTGACGGCGCCAGTTGGCGGCATAGCAAGTCTTCCAGTCCACCGCTTTGGACGCTCTGGGCAACAACATTTCAACAGAACTTAAAACACGCTCTATCTGGGCAACAACTTCCGGTTTAAGATTCATCATCGATTGCACTCGCTTGATATGGAATAGTCATTTTGACCCAATAAATGTTCAACGGGCCGGCATTAACATCAAAAGAGTCGCCTGTATACGCCAATTCACTCATTTCTGTCAAATTCTAACCGTCCTGCTGAACAGTTAGTCCGGTTAATTTTTCTGCCGGACGTGAGTTTTTCAAATGTGCTATATTGTGCCCTTTCAGGGAGTTATTTGATGAGACAGGTAACCATTATTATCGTCAGTTTAATGTTGATGGCTTGTCAATCGCTGGTACCACCAAAAGCGGAACTGACTGTCCCTAACACCTATTCCAGCATCGTGGCAGCAGATGGCGTGACGGTAACTGAACGCTGGTGGCTTGATTTTGGCGATCCGCAGCTGAACGAACTGCAAGCCCGGCTGTTTACCGACAATCTCACTCTGCGTCAGGCTTTTTTACGTCTCGACCAGCTCGAAGCGCGGCAACGCACGGCGCAGGCCGGGCTTTTTCCATCGTTGAACCTGAACGCCAGTGTTCGTCGTGAACAAACAGTTAATCAGACGGGTTCAGAGAACCAGACCAGTGCCGGGCGATTGACGGTCGCTGCAGCCTATGAACTTGACCTGTGGCAGCGATTGCGCCACCGGGCGGCGGCAGCTGAGCTGCGCTTTCTTGCCGGCGAGGATGAGATTCGCACGCTGTTACTGAGTCTGAGTTCACGCCTGGCCGAACTCTACTTTATCGGTGTGGAACAACGCGCGCAACTCGACCTGCTCGAACGACGACTCCACCACAATCAGGAACTGGTACGAATTATCGCCGAGCGCTACCAATCTGGTTTAGCTGCAGCAACCGAACTCTATCAGGCGCAGCAGAACCTGGCACAGATGGAAGTCCAGATCCCCCTCTTTGAAACGACCCTGAACCAGACCAGCAACGCCATTGCCCTGCTCCTCGGCCAACCTCCGGGCAGCGTGCTGATTGAACGCCGCCAGCTCCCGACGTTGACAGATGTCATCGATATCGGCCTGCCCGCCACTCTGCTCAATCGCCGTCCCGATGTCTCCGCCGCCCTGCTGGAGCTTGAAGCGGCCGATCGCGAGCTAGCTGCCGCCGTGGCAGATCGCTTGCCGCGCCTTGATTTGACCGCCAATATCGGCCGCTCAATTACCCGCCTGTCCAGCGGAGATGTCACCGGCACGTTCTGGAGCCTGGCACTCGGGCTGACCCAACCCCTGATCGACGGCGGTCGCTTGAAAGCCGCCAGTGACCTGCAACAGGCCATCCGCGATGAAAAACAACTCGCCAGTCAGCTGAAAATTCTTACCGCGATAGAAGAGGTAGAATCGGCGCTGATTGCCGAACAGGGTAGTTCAAGGCGTGACAATTTCCTTGAACAACAGCAATTATTGAACAATAACCTCTTGAAAATCAGGACTGAAAGCTATCTTCTTGGGTTGACTGACAGTTTGGAATTACTGCGCAGCGAAATGGCACAACTCGAAGTTCGTAGCCAGCAATTGAGCAATAAGCGCCAGTGGATCAGTCATCGCATCAGCCTGATCCGCGCCCTTGGTGGCGAGTGGATGGATGAGGAAATCGATCAGCGTATAACGCTATAAAGGCAGACTATGACCCAAAGCGAACCAATCATCATCTCGCCGGAGCAGCCCGGTTCTTCAGACAACGAGTCCCTGCGGCCATTAAAAACCATGACCACGGTCATTTACGCCCTGCAGACCGCGTCATTTTTCGTTGGGGTGACCTTGTTTGTAGCCATTGTTTTCAACTACATCAAGCGTGATGATGTTCGGGGAACCTGGCTGGAGTCGCACTTTCGCTGGCAGATCCGCACTTTCTGGTACGGCATGCTATGGACGGGGATAGGGATTATCACCTATCTGCTGTTAATCGGCTACGTGATTCTGTTTGCCAACTATATCTGGATGATCTATCGCGTCGCCAAGGGCTGGCTCAACCTGGCTGAGGGCAAGCCGATGGATTTTCGCCCCTACCGCGAACGCGGACGGTCATACAATGCTTGAGCCCTGCAGCAACTGCTTGACCTTTGCCAGATAATTGCGCGTTTCCTCCGGCATCTTTTCCAGGCCGTGACGATCAACGTTCCCCTGCCCCCAGTTGTAAGCAGCCAGGGCGTGGTCAAGATCGCCATCATACTTTTCGAGCAAATGGCTTAAATAGCGGCTCCCGCCGTCGATATTTTCGGCTGGATCAAAACTGTCTTTTACCCCAAGATCAGCTGCAGTGGCAGGCATCAACTGCATCAGCCCTTGTGCTCCGACCGGTGATACCGCTGTTGAATTGTAAGCACTTTCGACCGCGACAACGGCATGGATCAATTGCGGTGCCAGCTGAACCTTCCGGGCGACACGGTCGATGATCCCTTCAATCTGGTCACGGCCAACCGGCTCTGACTGCTGGTGCAACGGCGGCACATTCTGGCGATATTTGTCAATAAATTGACCTTTACGGTTATCGAGTAGACTGAAGGGAGGGGTCGCAGCAAAATCGAACAGCGACTGATTTTTTTCTTCATCATCATCGATACTGGAAAACAACCCCTGCATCATCTGAAACTGGGTCACTTGGAGCTGAATCAATGCCTGTTCTGCGGTTGGTGGCGCGCCCGATTCACCCTGCGTTGCCCGTTCCAGCAGCGCTGAAAATTCATTACCATAGGGATTATTTTTCATTGCGGATGCCGACGTCGACAATGACATGGGGGGAAACAAGGCGGCAGAATTCAGGGATTCAATACTCATGGCAACCTCTTGGTCGGAAAAAACGGGTGTCAACTATCTGTCTCATCGACTAGTTCACCCCTGTTCATAAGCAAATTCCGAACCAAGATTTTTCATGCATCCGCCATAAGCCAACGGACGTAAGTGATGGACAAGACCAGAGAGAAACTTCACAACCGCATCAGACGCAGCTGCGGCAAGGCGATTGGTGATTTCAACCTGATTGACGATGGCGACCGGATTGCCGTGGCAATATCCGGAGGCAAAGACTCATGGACGTTGCTGCACATCCTTGAAGATCTGCGCCGGCGGGCACCAGTGAGGTTTGAGCTGATTGCGGTGAATTTTGACCCGGGCTTTCCAGATTACCGTAACGATCTGCTCGCCGACTATCTGCAGCACCACCATTTCACCTATCATTCAGAAAAAACCACAAGTTATGCGATCATTGACGAGAAGCTTCGTCCCGGTTCATCCTACTGCGCCTTCTGCGCACGGTTGCGACGCGGCTTTCTCTACAGAGCGGCACAGCGCCTTGACTGCAACAAGGTGGCGTTGGGCCATCATCTCGATGATTTTATCGAAACCCTGCTGCTCAATCAGTTTTATGCAGGAAAACTGGCGGGAATGAGTCCGAAGATGCCGGCTGATAATGGTGTACAGACAGTCATTCGCCCACTGGTTTACGTGGAAGAAGCGCTGATCAGTGACTACAGCGCTCTGTGTGATTTTCCGATAATTTCCTGCGCCTGCCCGATGGCAGGGGAACAGGAGCTACTACAGCAACGGCAACGGATGAAACGCCTGATCCGCGAGTTGAGTAGTGAGATCCCGCAGATTCGCCACAGTTTGCTGAGCGCCATGGGGAATGTCGACCGCCGGCACCTGCTGGGCTAAGCTACTTGCCTTTTTTGCCAAAACCTGAAAACAACCCCTTATGCTGAGTACTTTGTTCGCGCCGCAGGTTCATCAGACGCAACTCCCGCAATGCTTCGGTACAATCGGGATTAGCCTGCACAGCCATTTCAAAGGATTTCACGGACTGGCGCTCCTGGCCCTGGGCCTGATAGACATAACCAAGATACAGATGGGTTTGATAAGAACCAGGGTTGAGTTCTCGTGCTGCCAGCAGAATCTCCATGGCCTGGTTACGTATGTCACTTTTTTCAGGGGCCGACTTGAACAGTGCCCAAGCGAAATTGTTCATATATTCCGGCTCTTCAGGACTTAATTCGACGGCCTTTTTCAACATGTTGGCCGCAGTAGAAAAACGTCTGACCCGGAGCAGCGCTATCCCCTCCTGATACGCGCTCTCGGCCTCGATCACCTGGTTGATGTCGATTTTCTTTTTAGGGCCGTTGATCAATTCATCAAGGTAGTCTGTACGGGTTACCGGGTCACTGAGCACCGTGTAGGCCTGGGTAATATACTGAAACATTTCATTAACCTTGATACTCATCTCGCGTGACAGGTCACTACCAAGATAGCGATCAGGATGGTATTCCTTGGCCAACTTATAGTAAGCACGGCGGATCGTTCCCGAGTCACTACTGCGATCAACTGCCAGTGCATCAAAATAGTTGGCATCCATAATCCGTTGGTAATCATTGAGGATCTTACGCCGCAGTTTTTCGTCGATCATGGCGATATCTGCGTCAACATGATCTTCGGCATCCCCTTGCTGCGGAGTGGCATGACGCTCAAGCATCTCAGAGATCAGCAGGGCAGCAATAAGTTTCTGCACTTCACGTCGGGCCAGGGGATGTTGTTCAAGAATATCCTGCAAACGTTTCTGCCCCTGACAGCTTTTTAAAACCTTCATGCCACGGTTGCCCAGATCGATATCCTGAAAACGATATTTTGGATTGGTGCTCTGGCACAGGTAGTCGGAAGCAAAGGGATAGAGAAATTCGTCAATCTGCTTGATCGTCCAATAACGGTTAATTCCCTGCAGTATCAAAGAAGCCGGAGACAGGCGAATCTGGGTTACCCCTTTTTTGAAATTTTTACCCGGCTCAAAATAAAGGGTGCCGTTACGCCAGGCAAAAGTCGACAGCAATTTTTCAGTGACCTGCCTCTCCAGCACTGTTTTGAGATCCTGCGGAGTCAACAGACCCATCTGAATCAGGACTGTCCCCTGCAGACGGCCACTTTTTTTGCTGATTTCCACTGACTGGTCACAGTCAACCTGGGTGATCATTCCTTCCCTGACCAGCATCCTCCCCAGACATTCGCCAAGCACATTGGAGCGGGAAAACACCGGGTAGCCGCCTTTAATGTAGATAACCTTTTTGGCCTCACCATGATGCAGATGCAACAGCCCTGTCACTTTCTCTACATAGAGACGATGCAACTGGGTCGGAATGGTGAAATCAGAGATCGGCAGCACCTTGCTTTTAAGGGATTCGTTTTTTTGGGCTGCGTTGAAGACCCGTTCGAGCAGTTGTTGCAGGTCGATACCGGTGAAAGGTTTGAAAAGAAAATCATCGACACCATATTCCTCTTTAGCCGCTTTGATCTGTTCAGGGCTGTGGAAGGTAGTGGTAATCATCACCACCGGCAAGTCGCGGGTTTTTTCATGTTTACGCAGTGCCTGACAAATATTCGGACCGGAAATTTCGGGCATATTGATATCAACCAACACCAGATCAAAGTCTTCGCTGAGCAACTTGCGCAGTCCCAGCGCGCCACGATCAACGGTTTCAACATGAAAACCGGCTGCCGAGAGGGCTTGTTGCAGAAAATCTTTTAAGTCGCGGTCATCGTCAATAATAAGAATATTCTTACGCATATATCCGTTTCCTTGCTTTCTACGATGTCCCCAGGGGGTTAAGGTAAAGCTCCATACGCTGTCGGATGTCTTCGGTGATCCGCCGATAATCATCCATGAAAGCCTGCTCCGGCTTTACTCCTGCGCCCCCATAACCAAGGCTTTTGGCAACTTTGCGAAAGTCCTTGCCGCGCATCGACAGTTCGTTGATCGACTGGTCATACAACAACCGTAACTTGTTTTCCAGTTGCCGCAAAAATTTGTAGCCACATATCAGGCCATCGGCATCGACCTGGGGCAACAGACCTTCGGCAGCAAAAACTTCCAGCAATTTAATGGTGTTCTGGATCCTTAACGCAGCAACATCGCCAGCATGCCGCAATTGAAGAAATTGTGCAATAAACTCAACATCAACCATACCGCCCCGACCAGTTTTAATATTCAGCAACTCGTCACTTTCGCGGGCAATTTCCTTTTCCATCCGCCGGCGTAAACGGTAAATTTCAGACTGCAGATTTTCAGGGAGCGGTCGGTCAAAAGTCAATTCATTAATCGTGTCTTGTACCCGCTGGATAAAATCAGCTGAGCCGGTCACGGCTCTGGCCTTGGTCATGGCTTGGCGCTCCCATGGCTGGGCAGACTCCTGATGATAGCGTTTAAAGGCACTTAAACTGGTAACCAACGGTCCCTGGTTACCGGATGGACGCAGACGCGTGTCAATCTTATAAACAAATCCCTCGCGCGTCACCAGCGTGAGGATCGTGATGATGCGCTGCGCCAGCTTGGCGAAATATTCATGGTTGCTGATAGAACGAAAACGCTCAGGATCCGTTGCCTTAACCGCTTGCGTCTGCCCTTCATCATGGTAAATAAAAATAATGTCGAGGTCGGAATGATAATTCAGTTCATGCCCCCCGAGCTTGCCCATGCCAATAACGGAAAACGCTGTTTCCTGGCTTGAATCGTCAGGGTTCCCACCAAAAGGCGCTCCAAAACGGACAACCAGCTCCTGGTGCGCAAGCCGCGCGGCATGTTCAAGGCACACCTCAGCTAAAAGAGATAACTGCCGGGCGATATCTTCCTGCTCAATACGACCATGAAGATCATTCAGGGCAATACGCAAAAATTCTTCGTTACGGAAACGACGCAGAACATCGAGGCGCCATTCAAAACCTTCTTCCTGCGCTAATTGTTCGCCTAGTTCTTCTTCCATCTGTTCACGAGTTTTGCTTTGTGTGCCATGGGAATCGAGCACCAGGGTATCGAGCAATTCGGGACGCTGAATAAATATCCGCGACAACAGCTGACTGGAACCGAACAGCGTCACCAGCAACTTGGCAATGGCTGGATTTTCAACCAGAAGCGAGAAAAAATAGCTGCGCGCTCGAATACTGTCGAGAAAAGCATCAAGGTTGTTCAGGGCCTGATCAGGGTTGGCACAATCGAGAATTTCTCCAAGCAGCAAGGGTGCCAGCTTTTCCAGACAGCGGCGTGAACGACGCGTCATCCGCCGTGAGGGGCTGTCACCACGCAGCAGGTTCAATGTCTCAAAAGCCGCATCGGGGTTGGCAAATCCCTTTTCTTCAAGGAGATCCTTGACCAGATCAGGATCAGAATCATTTGCCAGAATAACTCCGACCTCTGGACGTATCGGGGCGATATCAGCATCGGCCGAATGAAACAGCTCACGGAAAATCCCGTGCACCGCCTGACGGTGACGGTCTAGTTCTGTCCTGAAAGCCACAGCATCGGCACAACCACAGCGCCGCGCCAGAACGGTCATGGCACGTTCAGTCTCAGGCAACGAATGGGTCTGCTGTTCCTGCACCATCTGGATCCGGTGCTCAACAGTGCGCAAAAAACGATAAGCATCCGTCAGACGTTGTGCGTCTGTTGTGCTGATCATCTCCTCCTGCGCTAACAATTGAATGGTTTTAAGGGAGTTGCGCTGCTGCAGTTGCGGGCGCGAACCGGCATTGACCAGCTGCAGCGCCTGGACAAAAAATTCGATTTCACGAATGCCACCCTGACCCAGCTTGAGATTAAGCTGCTCATGCTGCTGGCGGTCGAGGCTGGCGTTGATCTTCTGCTTCATCACCTTGATATCTTCGATCATGCCGAAATCAAGGTGACGCCTGAAGATAAAAGGCTTGAGGCGCTTAAGCAATTCATTGCCAACCGCGATAGAGCCGGCCACCGACCGCGCCTTGAGCATTGCTGCACGCTCCCAGCTCTGTCCCCAGGATTCATAGTAAATCTCGGCACCATCAAGGGAGACGGCCAAATCACCGCTGTTTCCTTCGGGGCGCAAACGGGTATCGACACGAAAAACGAAACCATCTTCGGTCACCTGGTGCAGGGCGCGGGTGATCATTTCCGCCAGTTTGACAAAATAACGATGCAGACTGATCTGCTCGCCGCGCCGGCCACCGCTGGTTTCTCCGCGGGTAGATGAATAACAATAGATCAGGTCGATATCAGAAGAAAAATTCAGCTCGCGCCCACCGAATTTGCCCATCCCAAGAATGGCCATACCCGCTTCCGTGCTTTCTCCATCATTATTCTGCTGCAACGGCTGACCGTACTCCGCCTGCAATTGCAGACGGCAGACGTCGTAAGCGCGCTGCAACGCTGCTGCCGCCAGATCGGATAGTTCGGCCATCACCTCTTCCAGCGTTGCCAGACCGCACAGATCACGAGCGGCGATGCGCAACACCTGCCTGGCCTTGTAACGCCGCAAACCCGCTTTGAGTTGAGAAAAATCGACATCATCAGCAATCAGCTCACCCAGATCTACCAGCATACCAGCTTCGCTACGACAGCTATCGATGGCGCCGTCAACCAGAAGGTAAGTGAAATACTGGTGATGACGACACAGGATAGCGGTAAGGAAGGGAGAACCGCCGAGCAGGGTCAACAGCTGCAAACGCCGATGCGGATCAGCGACGATTTTCAGCAGGACCTCGGGCTCAAGAATATCAAAAAGGCGTTCGAGGTTATTCAGCGCGGCATCCGGATCAGCTGTCTGTAGTGTGTCAGCAAGCGTAGCCGCCAACAAGTCACGATCCGCCAAGTGCCCATCGAGCAGGCGCAGGTTGGTGGCCAGGCGTTCCCCATCACACAAAGGCAGGTTCGAACACCAGTCGATCAGCTCGGACGCGGTGCGGTCCAGCCTGTGCAGACCGGTAGCAATGTCGTGCTGATCGACGCTCATGCCTGTTGCTCCTTTGGTTTTAAACGTTAGAAGAGTTGCTGTAAGCCGCTTTTGTAATTGCCGCTAACGACGCCGCTTTCAGTGATGATGGCCGTGATCAGTCGCGCCGGTGTCACGTCGAAAGCCGGGTTGCGCACGGCAATCCCTTCGGGTGCCAGGGCTCTATTACCGATATGAGTCACTTCGCGGGCATCACGCTCTTCAATCGGAATCAGGCTGCCGTCAGTCAGGCGCAGATCAATAGTTGAACGCGGTGCTGCCACATAAAAAGGGATATTGTGTTCTCGTGCCAGTACCGCCACCGTATAAGTGCCGATCTTGTTGGCGACATCACCATTGGCGGCAATCCGATCGGCGCCGACGATCACACAGTCGATCTCCCCTTGCTGCATCAGATAGCCGGCCATATTGTCGCAGATCAGGGTCACGGGAATGCCATCGCGCTGCAACTCCCAGGCGGTCAAACGGGAACCCTGTAGAAAAGGGCGGGTTTCATCGGCAATCACCGTGAGCTTGTTCCCCGCCGCGACTGCAGCACGAATCACACCGAGGGCGGTACCATAGCCGCCGGTAGCCAGGGCCCCGGCGTTACAGTGGGTCAGTACGCGGGCCTGATCAGGAATTAACGGCGCACCGTGGCGTCCAATCTTGCGGTTGATCTGCTCATCTTCCTGAGTGATGGCAAGAGCTTCATACTCAAGACCGATTTTCAACTCAAAGACGCTGCGATCAAGATTGGCCTCAGCAAAACGCTGCATCCGCTCCAGTGCCCACGACAGATTCACTGCCGTTGGCCGACTGGCGGCAAGATGAGCACAGCGCTGTTGAAATTCAGCATAGAACTCCTGGCTCGATTCGCTTTCGATATCCCGCGCCGCAAACCAGGCACCAATAGCAGCAGCAATACCGATGGCCGGCGCGCCACGCACGACCATCGTGCGAATCGCCTCGGCAACGTCTTCATCACTGTCGTAGTCAAGCCACACTTCCTGCCCCGGTAACAGCCGCTGATCGAGCATCTGGCACTTGCCGGCAACAAAACGGATGGGACGGATGATACTGGGATCGATATGACAACTGGTCATGATGGTTCCTTTCCCTTAAGCCGACAAACGTTCTTTCAACAATTGATTCACCAGTCCCGGATTTGCCTTGCCCTTGCTCGCCTTCATCACCTGGCCGACAAAAAATCCCATCAGCTTGTCCTTGCCCCCCTGGTATTCCGCTACTTCCGTTGGGTTGGCAGCAATCACCTCATCAATAATGGCATCAAGGGCGCCGCTATCACTGACCTGCTTCAGCCCTTTTTCAGCGATCACTTCGTCGGCGCTTTTGCCGCTTTGCCAGATGGTAGTGAAGACCGTTTTGGCCATCTTGCCGGAGATGGTGTTATCCTCAATGCGCTTGAGAATTCCGGCCAGCAATGTGGGCGTCACCGGACAGTCGACAATAGCGACATCGTTTTCCTTGACGGCACCGAGCACCTCCCCCATCACCCAATTGGAGCAAAGTTTCGGATTCTTGTGCAGCACGACCAGTGCGTCGAAATACTCGGCCACAGGACGTTCCGCCGCCAGCACCGCAGCATCGTAAGCAGGCAGCCCCAGGGCCTCTTCGTAACGCTGACGTTTCTGCCCCGGCAGTTCCGGCAGGGCGGCGCGAACCTCGTCAATCCAGACGTCGGAAACCTCCAGCGGGAGCAGATCGGGGTCGGGAAAATAGCGATAATCGTGGGCCTGTTCCTTGCCGCGCATGGAGCGGGTCACCCCGGCATCGGGATCAAACAGCCGCGTCTCCTGAATCACCTTGCCGCCGTCCTCGATCAATTCGATCTGGCGTTCCACTTCGAAATCGATGGCCTGTTTGATAAAGCGGAAGGAGTTGAGGTTTTTCAGTTCTGCGCGGGTGCCCAACTCGACCTGACCGACAGGACGGACCGAGACGTTGGCATCACAGCGAAACGATCCTTCCTCCATGTTACCATCACACACCCCTAAGTAAACGACGATCTGATGGAGCTGTTTCAGATAGGCAATAGCCTCGGCCGCACTGCGCATATCCGGCTCCGACACCACTTCGAGTAAAGGAGTACAGGCGCGATTCAGATCGACCAGTGAACCGGCGCTGGAGCCATGAAGCAACTTGCCGGCATCCTCTTCCATGTGGATGCGGGTAATACCAACGCGTTTGGCAGCGAACTCCTCACCACCGATATCAAGCCAGCCATGCTCGCAGATCGGCAGTTCAAACTGGGATATCTGATAGCCCTTTGGCAGATCGGGATAAAAATAGTTTTTCCGGGCAAAGATGGAATACGGGGCGATCCGACAGTTGGTGGCCAGACCGGCTTTGATGGCGGCGTTAACCACTTCCCGATTAAGAACCGGGAGCGCGCCCGGCAAGCCGAGACAGACCGGACAGGTCTGACTGTTAGGTGCCTGGCCAAAGGCGGTGGAACAGCCACAGAAGATCTTGGTGGCGGTGGTCAACTGGACATGAACTTCCAGACCGATAACGGTTTCGTAGCGAGTATTCATCAGGTTCCCCTGTTGTGTTTAGCGGTTGACACCTAAAATCAGCACAGCGGCTTACAATACCGGCTGGCGGGTATGCCAGTCGGTGGCCTGCTCAAAAGCCCAGGCCGTCTGCAACATCTCCCCTTCACCAAAAGGCTTGCCGATCAACTGCAGACCGATGGGCATCCCGGCAGCGTCAAAGCCACAGGGAAGGCTCATGGCGCAGGTACCGGCAAGGTTGGCGGGAATGGTGAAGATGTCGGACAAATACATCTGCAGCGGATCGTCTGTTTTTTCGCCGATTTTAAATGCCGCTGTTGGCGCCACCGGCGTCAGCAACAGATCAACCTGTTCAAAAACATTATGAAAATCCTGACGGATCAGAGTACGAACTTTCTGCGCTTTGAGATAGTAGGCATCGTAGTACCCTGATGAAAGAGCGTAGGTGCCGAGCATGATACGGCGCTTGACCTCGGCACCGAAGCCGGCGCTGCGGGTCTGCTGATACATATCAATCAGGCCACCACCGCTACTGTGACGCACACCAAAACGGACGCCATCGTAACGGGCAAGATTACTTGAGGCCTCGGCCGTTGCAATCAGATAGTAACAGGCGACTGAGTAATCGGTATGGGGCAGACTGACCGGCACCAGTTCGGCACCCAGCCGACGATAGACCTCGATCGCATCATCAACCGCCCGTTTCACCTCGGGATCCAGCCCTTCAATAAAATACTCGCGCGGCAGACCGATTTTTTTGCCGGTGACACCGTCTCGCAGGTGCGCCTGATAGTCGGGCACCGGACAATCAACGGAGGTTGAATCACGTGGGTCGTAACCGGCAATAGCTTCCAGCAACAGGGCGCAATCATCAACCGTGCGGGTAATCGGGCCGACCTGGTCAAGGGAGGAAGCAAAGGCAATGACACCGTAACGCGACACCCGCCCGTAGGTCGGCTTAAGTCCAACCACCCCGCAATGGGCCGCCGGCTGACGGATGGATCCGCCGGTATCGGTTCCCAGGGCAGCTACTACCTGGCCGGCAGCAACAGCAACGGCACTGCCACCGGAAGATCCACCGGGTACATGGTTTTTATCCCAGGGATTGCGGCACACCCCGGCGGCGCTGGTCTCGTTTGAACTGCCCATGGCAAATTCATCCATATTGAGCTTGCCGACAATCACCGCGCCCTGCGCACGCAGGCGTTCCACTACCGTGGCATCATAAACCGGCACATAGTTGTCGAGAATCTTTGATCCACAGGTCGTACGCACCCCCTTGGTGCTGAAGATATCCTTCAATCCCAGCGGGATTCCGGTCAAGGTGGCGGCGCTGCCGGCACTCAGCCGGGCATCAGCTGCCGTCGCATCCTGAAAAGCGCTGTCGTCGCAGCGGGTGATAAAAGCATTGAGCTGGTTATCAGTATTGTTGATGCGCTCAACACACTGCCGGGTCGCCGCAACAGCGGTTGTGCGTTGCGCCTGCAGCTCCTTACCCAAGCTGCTGATGGTAAACTGTGACTCTGACATAAATTTTTGTTCTCCTTCGACCCTGTCCGCTTATTCAATAACCCGTGGCACCTGGAAACACCCATCCGTCCCTTGCGGTGCATTGGCCAGAGCTGCCGCACTCCCGCTAGAGGGGATCACCTGATCGCCACGAAACGCATTGGCCATAGGTACCGCATGGGCGGTCGGCACAATAGCATCGGTATCAAGCTCATTAAGTTTATCGACATAACCCAACATCGCATCCATCTTCCCGGTCATGGTCTTCAGTTCCTCCGGGGTCAGGGACAGTCGCGCCAGGCCGGCGACGTAAGCAACATCCTGTTCACTAATCTTCATAAAACCTCTCTGGTTGGGTTGGTCATAAAAAACGGTTTTGATCGTCATTCCCGCACAGGCGGGAATCCAGACTGTCACAGCAGGGATCCCCGACAAAAACTCCCAGGGAGGACTGACTTCTTATTCACTGGCACAAAAACACCTTTGCAAACTCGGCAAAATAGCACTCTGACCATGACGACATCAAGCCGCATCCGTAGTGAATTTGATCACTGCTGCAGCAACCTTGGCCAGAGCTTTACTCCCTGCCGCATCAGGATGACTGATGATATGCGGCTCACCGGCATCACCGGCAATCACCACCTCGGGGTCGAGAGGTACCTGAGCAAGCAGGGTAACGCCGGTTTTATCCGCCAGGCCGGCTGCACCCCCCTGTTTAAAAATAGGGGACGACTCACCACAGTGGGGGCAGATAAAACCACTCATATTCTCCACCAGCCCCACCACCGGTAGTTTCAGTTCACGACAGAAACTCAAGGATTTTTCCACATCGGTCAGCGCCACATCCTGAGGGGTGGTCACTACCACAGCGGCGCTCTTATTGCCCAGCAACTGCACCGCACTTAAGGGCTCATCGCCGGTGCCGGGCGGACAGTCAAGGAGAAGAAAATCAAGATCTCCCCACACCACATCAGCCAGCAACTGCTGAATAGCACCGTGCTTCATCGGCCCGCGCATAATGGTGGCACTGCCGTCACCGGGTAACAACAGCCCCAACGACATCAATTTGACACCGTGCACTTCAAGAGGATGAATCCCTTCTTCGTCCATTACCGGACGCTCACCGCGTACCCCGAACATGATTGGCAAGCTCGGCCCGTGCAGATCGATATCGAGCAGTCCGACTTTTTTTCCAGCCTGGGCCAGCGCCAGCGCCAGATTCACTGCTGTGGTGCTTTTTCCTACCCCACCCTTACCTGACATAACGACAATTTTCTGTTTTACCGTACACATGCGCAACGCCAGCGCGTTTTGCATTTGTTGTTGCTGATCCTGGGGGTTGCCCGGCTGTTTAACCGAACAACTGCTGTCCTGACAACTATCACAGTGACTCATTATTTTCACTCTCCCTATGGTGATTGATGCTGGTCCTGAGCCAATGAGCCCCAAAGGCTTCAATCAGCTCATCGATCTCTTCTGTTGCATATCCTTCGTGGAACAGTGCTGCGTGATATTCCTTGAGCAGCTGCTCTGCGGCCCGCGTGTCCGTCTTCCGGCGATAGATAGCGAGCAGCTGCCGAAGCAGCGCATCAGCAGTCGGATCGAGCAACAGGCCGGTTCGCAACATTACGGCAGCCTGCTGATATTCGTTGCGGCGCACCAACAGACCGGCCAGGGCTTGCAGTTGCTCGAGACGGAGCTGATTGTACTGATCGCGATAACGAGGCAGATCAGCACCAAGATCATAGCCGCTCAAAAACTCACCCTGCCACAACCGCTCCATCCGCCACAGCAGCTGTTCAGCCTGCCAGTATTGCTCCCGTTGCAGATGATAGCGAACATGTTCCATCTGTTGCGCAAAGATCTGAGCATCAAACCTGACATGATGTAGAGATAACATCCCTTTTTCCAGCACCAGATACTGGTAGCGAACATCGTTGCCAAACTGATCTTCAAGGGCCTTCCGCAAGCGCGAATGTGCCGCATCAAAACTGTTGCGTGCCTTGACCGGTGGGCTGTCAGGCCACAACTGCCCCATCAGCACCTCAATACTCAAGGTATGCCGCGGAGCAAGGAGCAACAGGGCCAGGATCAGACGCGATGACTGACCCACCTGGAGTAAATTAAAACACTCCTGACCCTTTTGCACAGTAAACCCTCCCAAGGTACGCACCTGAAGTCGTGCCAGGACTTGCCTTTTACTGTCAACATCAAGCTGCAGATACTTTTCCAACAGCGGTAACAGTAACTCACACTCCAGCGAGGTGGTGACCAAAGACAACAAATCCTTGAGCAGAGCGGGCGATAATCCCCAGAAAAAAAGGGTTCGCTGCCGCCGCAACAGATCAAAAAAAGAACGCAGATGTTCATGAGCTTCCGGCTCCTGTCCGAGGCGTTGGCTGACCACAGCCATCCAGGCATGAAGTCCTGTACGTAAACGTTCCTCGGAAAGCCGATGTGACCTTTCCAGTGCGATACGAAATAACCTATGGGCACGAGGCAGCTGATCAAGGGTAGCGCAGGTGATAGCGGCAAGAAGCAGGTTTTCCAGCCGACACACCGGGCTACCCGCTTGCTCACGCAGCTCCAGTCCTTTTTCCAGGTCATCAATTGCGGCATCGTCATTGCCGCTCTGTGCCTTGATCCAGCCACGTAGTTGCAACAGCAGACTGCGCAGATGATCGCTGTTTCCTCCTCGCGGAGAGTTCAGTGCCGTTTCAATAATTTGCTCAGCCAGTCCCTGCTGATCCCGGGCGACCAGCAGACTGGCCGTGTAATACCCATTAAGGGGGTCGATCAGGGTGCGGCCCTGCAGCTGCAATGAACATTCACTGCTCAAGGTTGCCTGTTGCTGATGCAATGCCGAAAGAGCACCATCGGCCAGAAGCAGGTCGCAAGCGGCCTGATGAATCATCACCCGCTCGAAGATACTGTGTTTCTCAACCGAAGCACCATAGGCTTGTTCAAAAACGGTGCGGGCAACCAGGATGCGTCCTTGATGCAGAGCCAGCCGTACGCGTAATAACCGTAAGCGGATCAGGGCTGAACCTGACCCGGACTGCTGGGCCTGGGCAAGAGCACGGTCGAGCAGCTGTTGGGTTGTTTCCAACTCACCGGCAAAACACATCCGGCTCAGGCCAAGGGCAAAAGCAACAGCCAGCTGTTCGTCAACCGCCAACGTCGGCATCACCTTGTCGGCCAATTGCGCAAAATCGCCATGGCGCGTATGCCAATCGTTCCAGTTGCCATCAACATAAATAGCCTGCA
Source organism: Deltaproteobacteria bacterium (assembly GCA_018399135.1). Taxonomy (GTDB): domain Bacteria; phylum Desulfobacterota; class Desulfuromonadia; order Desulfuromonadales; family Geopsychrobacteraceae; genus Pelovirga. The sequence continues at coordinate 19,968 of JAGYPB010000018.1, forward strand.
GCACCTGCCAGGACCGGGCAAGAGCCATCCCCCGCGCATCGTTATTGCTTAAAAACAGCTGATAAGCCAGCTCCAGCCAGAGAGCGGCATCGTCAGCCAGATTTTCCAGACGCATGATACCGCGTACCAACGACTGCCAACCGCACTCTGCAACCCTGTCATCAACAATCTGATCCAGTATCTGCAGTGACGTACAGGCATTGTCCTCGTGGAAAATTTCCAGCCCGCACCGGCTGAGCAATTGCGATAGCTCCGCATACTGACCACCACCCATCAAACAGGCCAGTAATGGCAAGATCTGCCTGCGCTCCTTATACCAGTCGGCGGCAATACGATAAACCTCGATCCGCTCCGTATCACTGAGTACCTGCATTGCCTTGCGGCGCAGCAACTCTTTGACCTGAGGATGAAACAGTAGACAATCATCCTTGCCTTCGTTCTGCACCAGAGACAACTGGTGGCGCTGAAGATAATCAAGACCGGCTGCTATATCGGCAATTTCACTCAACGCTCCAGCCAGGGGCAACGGGATACATTCCAGCAAGGACAATTTCAGCAGAGTGCGGCGCCAGGGCAGAGGTAACTCACTTACCAGTGCTTCATAGAACTGTCGATCATCCTTGCAGCCCGTCAAGGACAGATCTGCAGTCAACTGCCGCAACCACTGTTCATCGGCAGCAGCCAGAGAGCCGTCACCAGAGATCAACAGGCCACTAAGCCAGCGCACCTGGGCTGAATGCCCCTCGAGCTGCTGCTGCAATTGCGTTGTACTGGTTACCTGTAAGCGTTCATTTTCACACAGCCTCAGCATCACCTTGATCCGCGCCAGCATTTCGACATTACTGATCGGTTTGGTAATAAAATCGTGAGCACCGACCTCAAGACCTTCAGCGCGCAGTCGTGGTGAAGCGATGTGAGCGGTCATTAACACCAGGGGGATGCGGGCAGTAGCGGGATGCAGTCGCAACTGCCGACACATCTCCAGACCATCCATTCCCGGCATCTGCACGTCGATAAAGGCCCCGTCAACCTGAGACTGCGCTGCCAGAGTCAGTCCTTCACTGGCGTTGCCGGCGGTCAACACCCGCACGTCAGGTAGATCAAGCTCAATAATCTGCGTGATCAACTGCAGATTGACCGGGTTGTCATCAACCAGCAGCAAGGTATAGGAGGAATGATTTACGAGCATCAACTCTCTTTTTTCAACCCGGCATCAGACCGGCAAATTTGAGCAACAACTTCTTGGTACCCACCGAATTAAAATAAATGGTCACTTTTTGTTTATCGCCACTACCTTCGAGACGACGGACAACGCCGGAACCAAACTTGAGATGACGCACCCGTGCACCCAAACGCAAGCCACCTGTATCAGCGGGAGGATCTGCCGACGATGTTGAAGGAGCAGGTCGTCCCTTCTGCTGCGGGATGTAGACTTCTGCTGACTGATCCATCTCTTCTGCTGCGACCAGATCAACCAGACCGGCCAGGTTGTGCGTCGGATGTTGTGACGCTGGTGCAGCGCTGGTAGATACAGGAAATGTTGAGGGTGCGCGGTATCCGGTGAGAAGGGCCACGGGGATATCTGCAAGAAAACGACTGGGGGGATTGAACTGCCAGGTACCGTACATCCGGCGGCGCCGGGCATGGGACAGATAGAGCTTGCGCATCGCACGGGTCATACCGACATAACAGAGCCGGCGTTCTTCATCAAGGTCAGCATTCCCGTTCCCGGAACGGGAATGAGGAAACAGCCCCTCCTCCATGCCGGTGATAAACACCAGGGGATACTCTAACCCTTTGGCTGAATGCAAGGTCATCAGAGTCACCCGCTCAATGGAAGAATCATGCTGGTCCAGGTCGGTCATCAAAGCGACCTGCTCTAGATATTCCTGCAGACTGCCATCGTTGGAGATGTGTTCTTCCATCCCCGCCAGCAACTGCTCGAGGTTGTCCAGCCGCCCTTTGGCCTCCTGCCGGCCATCGGCGGTCAGGGCCTGCTGAGTTTCTTCCTGTAAGGCCGGGGTGTAGCTGGTATCCTGCAGGATTTCCGCCATCAGTTGCGGTAAGGGTAAACGCGCCAGACGCCGGGTAAAATCCTCCATCAATTCAACAAAACCCCTGACCCGCCGCGACGCTGCAGCACCGAGACGGTTACGCTCCAGCGCCAGATGACAGGCTGCCATGAAACCACCGGCTTCCGTTTCCAGCTCGGCAATCCGCTCAATGGTAGCCGCACCAATCCCGCGCGCCGGGGTGTTGATGATACGTCGCGCCGCCATGCCATCAGCGGGGTTGACCAGGGTTCGCAGGTAGCACAAAGCATCCTTGATTTCCTGACGGGCATAGAACTTCACCCCGCCAAACATGGCGTAGGGGATCCGCTGGCCGCGCAGGGCTTCTTCAAGTACCCGCGACTGGGCATTGGTGCGATAAAACACAGCGATATCGCGTAATGCCTCCCCCTGGCGTTGCAAACGGCTGATCTCGGTTGCGATAAAGCGGGCCTCATCCAGATCATCGGCGGAGGTCTCGAGATGGATGACATCTCCGGACGGGTTGTCAGTCCAGAGATTCTTGGCGCGGCGATCGCTGTTCTTCTCCACCACCGCGGTGGCGGCATCAAGGATTGTCCGTGTCGAACGATAATTCTGTTCCAGACGGATAATCCGTGCACCGGCATAATCCCGGTCAAAACCAAGGATGTTGGAAACTTCCGCACCGCGCCAGCGATAGATTGACTGGTCATCATCCCCCACCACACACAGATGGGTCTGCGGCCCGGTCAACAGCTGCATCAGCCGATACTGCACCCGATTGGTATCCTGAAATTCATCGATGAGCAGATGGGCAAAACGGTCTTGCCAGCGTCTGCGGACATCGGCAATTTCTTCAAATAACTGCACGGTCACCAGCAGCAAATCACCAAAATCCAGGGCGTTGCCCTGTTTCATGCGCAGCTGATAAAGACGATAGAGCTCGATCAAATCGGGATCGTCAATCTGTTGCTGAGCACACGCCTGCGGCGTCAATCCACGATTTTTAGCATGATCGATAAAAGCTGCCAGGGCACGGGGCTTGAGTTCTTTTTCCGGGATCTTGCGCTGTTTGAGCAGTTCGCGCAGCAGGCGTAGCTGATCCTGATCGTCATAGATGGTAAAATCGCGGTTATAACCTAAGTGCTCGATTTCCTGACGCAGAATCCGTACACAGCTGGCATGAAAGGTCGCCACCCAGGGGAGCTTATCCTGTCCAAGAAGCGCCACCAGGCGCTCGCGCATCTCTGCTGCCGCCTTGTTAGTGAAGGTTACCGCCATGATCCGCCACGCCGGCACCCCGCGCTGACGGATCAGATGGGCGACGCGATGGGTCAGGGCGCGGGTCTTGCCCGAGCCGGCGCCGGCAAGCATCAACAGCGCAGTGCCATCATAGAGCACCGCCTGCTGCTGCGGTTCGTTGAGGGCTTCCAGTAGTTCGTCGGTCATACTTTTTCTTCCCCGAGACTGTGATTCATCAGTACCCGGTTGTAGGCGGAAATCATGTCACGGCGTGAGACAATACCGTAGATCTTGCGATGGGTTTTGCGATCAACCACCGGTAACTGTTCGATATTGCGGTAACCGATCTTGCGCATGGCATCGTCGAGACTTTCATCGGCATGGACGGTAATCACATCGGTGGTCGCCAGTTCTTTGACCACAACCAGATCCATCAGTTCCTTCTCGAACACCACTCCCATAAAGTCCTGCACAGAAATAATGCCGGTTAATTCACCCGCGTCATCCACCAGAGGGAAATTACTGTGGGAGGTTTTTTCGACAAAACGGGCAAAATCCCCTAGTGTCATCCGCTCTGAAATGGTTTCAACCGGATAGCGCATGACCTCACTGACCTGAATCGCCTTCATGATGTTACGCTCTTTACCGGCCTCCAGATCGATACCGGCTCGCGTGAGTTCAAACGTCTCGAGGCTGTCTTTCTGGAAGCGTCGGGCAATGGAGGTACCAATGACACAGGTCAACATGATCGGTACGATAACCTCATAACTATCAGTAATCTCGAACAACATGAAGATCGCCGTCATCGGCGCATGGGTAGCGGCAGCCAAAAACGCCCCCATACCGACCAGGGCATAGGCGCCGGGGGACATGTAGCTGTTGGGGAAAAGAATCTCAATCAGATGTCCATAAGCGCCGCCAAAGACCGCACCTAAAAACAGACAGGGGGCAAACAGACCACCGGGCATGCCCGAACCCAACGTAATGGAGGTAGCCACCATTTTAGCAATCACCAGCAGGCCAAGCAGATACCAGCTGTGCTGACCGATTAACACCTCACTGATAAACTCATAACCGTTCCCGAACACCTGGGGCAGGCCGATACCGATGACGCCGACAGCCAGACCGCCGAGAAAAGGCTTGCTCAAACGCGGCAGCTTGAGCGCCTCGATACGATCCTTGATACGGTAATGCAGAGCAATAAAACCAGCCGCCAGAACGCCAATGAGAATGCCAAGCAGCACATAGAAGCCAAGCTCCCACAGGCTCCCCATGACATAGGGTGGAGCGACAATTTCCGAAATGTCGCCGAGCAGCGCCCGCGAAACGACGGTTGCCATTCCGCTGGCAATAACAATCGAGGTAAAACTGGCCAACCCGTAAGAGGATAGCAACACAATTTCCGTGGCAAAAAACACTCCGGCAATCGGCGCATTGAAGGTGGCCGCCACCCCGGCCGCCGCCCCGCAGGCGACCAGCACCTTGATCCGATCCGTGCTCATACGGAAAGATTTGCCAAACTGGCTCCCGATGGTGCCACCAATCACCGCGATCGGACCTTCCTGACCGGCACTGCCGCCGGTTCCCAAAGTGATGGCTGATGCCAGCCCCTTGGTAAACAACGGCCTGAACGACAATTTGGCGCCGCGCAGATTGACATTGACGAGAAAAGAAGAAAACCCCCCCTTGAGATCCTTGGGAAAGAGAATCCACAAAGGAATCAGCAACAACCCACCGATGGCAGGCATGAACATCACCAATACCCGCTGCAGAGACCACTCATCGGTAGAAATATGAAACAACTCAAAGGTCTGCTCAACCACCAGCCAGTGCACCAGCTCGATGGTCATGCGGAACACATAATTACCAAAACCACCGAGCATACCGATGATCACCGCGAGGATAATCAAAAAGGTATTGTCGCTGATTTTGAGACGCTCGAGCAGCCAGAAAATGGCCGCGCGGATCTTACCGGGAAACGAAAAAGACAAAACGACCTCTTACTCTACCGTGACTGACTTAGCCAGATTTCTGGGTTGATCTACGTCGGTTCCTTTGAGTACGGCAATATAATAGGCAAGCAGCTGCATGGGAACTGACGTAATAACAGGAAGCAGGTCTTCATCGACTACGGGGACGGAAATCAGGGCCGCGACCTTGTCGAGCAATTCTTCGTCATCACCGCTGACTACGGCAATCACCTGACCACCACGGGCGCAGACTTCCTCCATATTGGAGACAACCTTGTCGTAGGTGGAATTGCGCGGCACCAGCACCACGACCGGCAGGTCTTCATCAATCAGGGCAATGGGGCCATGTTTCATCTCCCCGGCAGGATAGCCTTCGGCGTGGATGTAGGAGATTTCCTTGAGTTTGAGAGCCCCTTCAAGAGCGATAGGATACAGATTGCCACGCCCCAGATAGAGAACATCTCGCGCACCCACAAACTCGCGCGCCAGTTCTTCAATATAACCATCCATCTCAAGGGTTTCTTCAAGCTTGCGCGGCAGTTCCAGCAACTCAGCCAGACGCGCCTGACCATCGGCTGCGCTTAAGGTATGACGGATCCTGCCGAGTTTTATAGCCAGCAGATACAGGGCCACCAGCTGGGTCGTAAAGGCCTTGGTTGAGGCCACCCCGATTTCCGGGCCGGCGTGGGTATAGATAATGCCGTCGCTCTCACGGGCGATAGAAGAATCGACAACATTACAGATACACAGGGTTTTACCCCCCTTACCATGGGCTTCACGCAGGGCTGCCAGGGTATCGGCAGTTTCGCCGCTCTGACTGATGAGAATGGTCAGGCTGTTGGCCGGGATGATCGGGTCACGGTAGCGGAACTCACTGGCAATATCGATTTCCACCGGTATCCGGGCAACCTTTTCGAGATAGAATTTTCCCACCAGTCCGGCATGCCAGGAGGTACCGCAGGCAATAATGAAGATCTTCTCCAGCCCGGCCAATTGCTCTTCATCAAGGCCGAGATCCTCAAGGTAAACATCCCCCTCTTCGACCAGGGCACGACCGGCAATGGTATCGGCCAGGGCCCGTGGTTGCTCATAGATTTCCTTGAGCATGAAATGGCGATAACCCCCCTTTTCCGCCATGGTCGGGCTCCAGGTGATGGTTTTACTCTGCTTGACCAGCGGATTCCCGGCAAGATCGGTAAAACGCAGGGCCATCGGGGTGAAAACAACCATCTCGCCATCTTCGAGAAAAATCATCTCGCGGGTATGAGAGAGCATCGCCGGGATATCGGAGGCCACAAAATATTCTCCCTCTCCCTGCCCAACCACCAGGGGAGAGCCGAGCTTGGCGGCAATCAACTTATCCGGTTCGTCAGTACAGAGAATCGCTACCGCATAGGCGCCCTTGACTTCGGCCAGAGCCTGCCGCACCGCCTGTTCAAAATCACCGCTGTCGCGATAATGTTCTTCTACCAGATGGGCAATGATCTCCGTATCAGTTTCGGAGCTGAACTCGTGCCCGAGTTCCTGCAGACGAGCCTTAAGGCTGATATAGTTTTCAATAATACCGTTGTGAACCAGAACAATATTGGCGGCACGGTGAGGATGAGCGTTGATCTCTGAGGGACGACCGTGGGTTGCCCAGCGGGTATGACCAATACCACGGGTTCCGCGGGCCGGATGTTCATGGAGAATAGTCTCAAGGTTCATAAGCTTGCCCTGTGCCCGCCGGATCTGGGCAACGCCCTCTTCCAGGGTACAGATACCGGCCGAATCATAACCGCGATATTCAAGCCGGCGCAATCCATCTAAAATAATTGGCGAGGCCTGCTGTGAACCGATATATCCAACAATCCCACACATAAATATTCCCTCTCGTTATTCAGGATTTCTTCTGCTTGCGCAGACGCCAACCGGCAATATTTTTCTGTTCGACACGTGACAGAGCCAAAGCATCGGCAGGCACATCTTTTGTGATGGTTGAGCCGGCAGCAATCAGACTGTTACGCCCGATGTGTACCGGCGCAATAAACTGGGTATCGCTGCCAATAAAAACATCATCTTCAATGGTAGTTTTGTGCTTGTTGACACCATCGTAGTTGCAGGTAATGGTACCGCAACCAAAATTGACATGACGGCCAACCTCGGCATCACCGATATAGCTCAGGTGGCTGGCCTGGGAACCTTCACCAAGAATTGCCTTCTTGGTTTCGACAAAGTTGCCGACCTTGTTGCGACCAGCCAGTTGCGTACCGGGACGCAGATGAGCCATGGGGCCAATAATGCAACCAGGGCCGACTTCCGAGCCTTCGATGACCGAGCCCGCTTTAAGATGGCTGCCGGCGGCGATGTGTGAATCGGCAACGACCACGCCCGTCTCGATGATGCAGTTGCTGCCAATCGAGGTATTACCGTGAAGGTGGACGTTGGGGTGAATCAGGGTGTCATTGCCAAGCTCGACGCCGTCATCGATATAGACGGTGGTCGGGTCAATCATGGTCACCCCGGCGTACAACAGGTCGGCATTGATCTTCCAGCGCATCAACACCTCAGCCTCGGCCAACTGCCGACGATCATTGATCCCCATGACCTCGGTTGCATCCTCAACGCACAAAGCGCGGGTTGTTTTAGCGGCAGCCGTCGCTGCCGCCACCACATCGGTCAGATAATATTCCCCCTGGGTATTGTTCCTGGTCAGCCCCTCCAGAGCAGAGACAACAAAAGCGGCATCAAAAAGATAGGTGCCTGAGTTGATTTCTGTCACCAGACGCTGATCCTCATCGGCATCCCTTTCTTCAACGATGCCCAGGATCTGCTCGCCGTCACGGATGATTCTGCCGTAACCGTAAGGATCAGCCATGCGCGCGCTGAGTATCGTCACTGCTGCCTCCTCCTGACGATGATAATCGTAAAGCCTCTGTACCGTCTCGGGTTTCAGCAGGGGAACATCACCACACAGCAGTAACAGCGGCCCGGAATAACCACGCAGCGACTCAGCAGCACACATCAGAGCGTGGCCGGTGCCGAGCTGGCTGGTCTGTTCAATCCAGTCAATCGATTGATTCTCAAAAGCCTTTTTAACCTGATCCGCGCCATGCCCGACAACCACCTTTAGCTGACTAAAACCCGCTTTTCGGGCCGACTCCAACGGATAATAAAGCATCGGCCGCCCACATAAGGGATGTAACACCTTCGGTTTTGTCGAACGCATCCGTGTGCCTTTACCAGCGGCGAGAATAACTGCTGCCAAATCACTATTCATAAATACTCCCTTAAGATTGCAGGAAATGAAAAAGACTCTATTTATCCCCCTGACAGGTATTTTTAATAAACGTAAGATTATCCCGAAAGGCTTAACCACAAGTCAAGCTCCATCCCGACTGCTGTGGCAGAAAGATGCGCACAATATTTACAATTCATTTATGCTGACGTATAGTCAACCTCTGTGGAGGGATAACAGCATGGATGATCGCCGTACAATAGCTCAAGAACTTGACGCGATGCAGCACCTGTTAAAGGAGCTGGAAATCCGCTACGAGCAGTATTTCGCCGGTATTGAACGGCGTGAACCTGTCGCCGACCGCAAAGCTCTCGCGCGTAAGGTGCGCCATTTTACCAATCGCCACATTGTCTGGACCGATCTGCAGTTCCGCTATCATGGTCTCGCCTCGCGTTTCATGTCCTATTGCCAATACTGGGATCGTATTTTGCGTCTGATGGACGAAGGCAAATACCATCGCCACACCACCAAACGGCAACGCCCTTCAACGACCACTCAACAATCCGTGGGAACATCGGCATCCGGTGAAGCCGAACGGTTGCATCAGCAGATGCTTCAGGCACGCAAAAATTGTGGCCTTGATGGAGAGGGGCCAGGCCCGGACAAGATTGCTTCTTTTCTCGATAACCAGCGCGAAAAGATTCGTAACCGCTACGGCAACAAGCCAGTCGAATTCGACGTAGACATCCATGAAGGAAAACCCCGGATCAAGGTACGACTCAAAAGTTAACTTTTTTGCGCTTTATCTGCGAGACGGCTCAAAGTCCATGCGTACCCTGATTATTGCTCAACATGTCCGCCAGTCGACCCAGGCCGTTCCACTGGCCGCTGCCTGTCTCAGTGCTGCCCTGCCCAGCGAACTTAAACAACAAACGGAGATTGTCAATCTGTACCCCCCCGTCGACATCGATCGGGTCTGCCGGCAACTGCTGGACAAACAACCCGACGTTATCGCCTTTTCCCTGTCCCTGTGGAACCGTGATACGCTACTGGAATTGGCACGGTGCCTGAGGCGCCTGCAGCCGCAACTCTTTCTGCTGGCCGGTGGCCCGGAAACAGCCGCTAACTGTGCGCAGCTGATCAGTGATGGATTTCTTGATGGGATCATTCGCGGAGAAGGAGAACTATCCTTTGCTGCGCTATTGGATTGTTTGAATCGTGGGTGCCTGATGGCGGGAATAGACGGCTTTATCAGCGCCGCTGCGCCAACCACAACTCCTGCCACAACTCCTGCCACTGCCACCTGCCCTGACCTGGCCAACCTGCCATCACCCTGGCTGACCGGGGTTCTACCCCTCTCACCGGGCTGCGGTGTCCTGTGGGAAGTCGCCCGGGGCTGCCACTTTAACTGTTCCTTCTGCTACGATGCCAAAGGACACCGGGGTGTCCGCCCTCTTCCTTTCGAACGATTGCGCCAGGAGCTGGAACTGTTCGCCGCATCCGACGTGGGTCAGATCTGGATTCTCGATTCTACGTTCAATGCACCCACTCAGCGCGGTCATCAACTCCTGCAGCTGCTCCTTGACGTCGCTCCCCAGACTCACTATCACATTGAAGCCAAGGCCGATCTCCTCGACAGCCACACCATCGATTTACTGGCACAGCTCTCCTGTTCAGTACAGATCGGACTGCAGTCGGCGCGACCGGAGGTTCTCAAGCCCTTGCAGCGCCACATCAACCCGGGCCAGATGCGCAAGGTGCTGCACCAGCTTAACCTTGCCGGCATCATTTTTGGACTCGACCTGATCTATGGACTGCCTGGTGACAACCACCAGGGCTTCTGCCGCAGTCTTGATTTTGCCCTGGAACAGCAACCCAATCAGGTCGATATCTTCCCACTGGCGGTGTTGCCGGGAACCGACCTTCATCAGCACAGTGATAAATCCGGTCTGCGTGCCCAGAACACGCCGCCGTACCTTGTTGAAGCAACCACCAGTTACCCGATCGACCAGATCGAACAAAGTCGGCTGCTTGCTGCTGCCACCGATATTTTTACAACCGCGGACGGGCGGTAGGGTTTTTTCTGTCACTCTGTGATCTGTTCAACAGCCTTCCTGCGGCTTTATTACAACAGTTTTACGCATGGTTAATAACCGCCAAAACTCACAAGATCACAACTTATCGACACTGAAGACTGGTCGCCGGATAACATCCTCCCCTTACAGCGCGACTCTGTCGCGAACAGTGTCGGGCCACAAGCATTACCAACTGATCCCCCTCATTGAGGATCTACTGCATTTTCACTATCTGTACGCGGGAAATTCACCTCGGTGACGACTGCCAACCCTCGCCGCAACAGACACCCGGCCGCTTTTGCAAAAGCGACCTGGCAACTTAATCCTTCAGTTTACCTGCATTTCTTCCATTATGATCCAGCCGATCTGGAAACCCTGGGAGGAGAACCCCTGGCAAAAACAGTCACGCGCCTGCAACAGGAGCCAGGGCAACACTTACTGCTACGGGTAGAGGGGAGAAATGATGATCGAAGCACTGATGATCCCTTTGCCCGGATGCTGCAAATGGCCACAAACAGAACAGATCGGCAAAAACCCGTTGATCAGCTCGATCCCCAGGAAGGGGAAGAAATGGCGCTACTGGCGGTAGAGCAGGGGATCCTGCAACTTCGCGCAAAATGACACGACATAGACAGAACCCCACCGTCATTCTGCGCGAAGCATCGCGTAGTCGCAGTCCCCATTTTTCTTTAACGACGGTCTGAAGCTACTTGGTAAGCAGATCAACAAACCCTTCATAGGTCTGACGTTTGCGTTCCGATTTGGCATAGAGAGAAGAGGAAAACAGAGCGGTGGCAGCATGTTCGCCAAGCATGGAAAAAAGCTGATAATCGATAGACTCAAGTTGTTCTTTCTGAATGAATAACCGATAAACTGCCAGCACGCCGATCAAATGCTGCTGGGTTTTCAGCGGAATGGCAACAATCGGTGCCAACAAATCATCAGAACCGGCGGTCATCGAACCACTGCAGAAATAATTTTCGCCACTGGCAGTCACCTCACCAAAAACCCCATCGGTCGTTCTGATCACCGGGAAGTTTCCCGTCTCTTCAAATCCCTCACCTGTTTCAAAAATAAGTTCCTTACTGCCTTTGTTATAAAGCAGTACCGCAAATTTTTCTGCACCGACAAAATTAATCACAACTTCTTTAATAATATCGAGGGTCTCTTCGCGATCAAGGGTGGAATGCAGCCGTGATGAGGCCAGATAAAGATTGGTCAGATTGTTATTAACCTGCTCCACCTTGACCAGTTGATTGGCAAAATCAAGATTTTCCTGTTCCAGTTCGCCGATGCGCTGCATCGATTCATTCTGCTCGCGTCGCAAGCGCGAACACTCATTTTCCAGCACCTCCAAACGCTGGCACATATTGGCATCGACACCCTCCTGACGTAACGCCTCGACCTTTTTGAAGCGCACAAGCCGATCGAGGGTCTGCTTACTGTGCTGATCGGGGTAGAGAAAGTAAACTCCTTTTTTATCAGCCGTGCTGTCAGCTGTACGTTTGACACGTCCGTAGAGCGACAGGGTTTCTCCTTCCGGCAAGGCGAAGGAAAGCCTGATAGTGGAGTTCTCTTCCAATGCAACGGATGAACAGATACGCGCGCCGGTCACTGACAAATCTTCGGTTCGTGCCTGATGAACCTTGACACCGTCTCGCAATTCAATCGGCATATCCACCACCACCCGCTCAGCGGTGCGACGCTTGACTTCACCTAAAAGGCGGGCGACCTTTTCACGCAACTCCATCTTATTCACCGGTTTGGTGACATAATCATCACAACCGGCATCAAGGCACTGCTGCACTTCATCGGTCTTGCCGGCAGCCGTTACCATAAGTACCGGTAATTTGTGCCAGCGGGGATTGCGACGAATGGTGCGACATACGTCATCACCATTAATTCCCGGCATGTAGAAATCAAGGAGCAATATATCGGGAGCCACCTTATCAAGGCGGTTGAGAGCTTCTTCCCCTGAAGATGCGGTCAGCAGGTCATAACCGCACCCCTCAAGATATGAACGTTCGAGCTCTAGAAACAGATCAACATCGTCAACAAGTAGGACTTTGGGCATTATTGATGCTTTCTCAAAGTGTCAATTTAGATGGCTAAGCAAAAAGCGCCAAATACAAAGCGCGCGATTATTGAGCAATGAGGCGTACTTACGTACGTCAAAGCAGTGAAATAAGCGCAGCAACGCAGCAGTTGGTGAGTTTTTGCGACGCCATCATTATTATGGCTCCTTCATAATGAAGAATTACGGTAGCGCGAACACCCAAAAAAGTAAAGGCTCCTGCAGGGGGATCTGCAGGAGCCTGGTTGACGTTATGTCGATGAAGCGCTTATGCCACTTCGGCAGCTTCTTTCAGATAACGCGGTCGCTCAACAATAAAATTGATAATTTCTTCAACCTTCGGCACGCGTCCGGCGATACGAACCTGATCATCAATCATCAATGCCGGCACCACATAAATTCGGTTGTCGATCATTTTACGTGAATCGCTGTACTGGTGAACCTCCGCCTTGATCCCTAGTTGATCCAAGGCCTGGCGAACATTATCCATGGTTCCTTGGCAGCTTTCGGGCTTATCTGGTTTACAGAGTATATCGATACGCATGATGCCCTCCTTAACGGTTTACGAATCACTAATTATTACCTATTTTGTATTTATTATATCCTGCATCCCGAATTTGGCAAGTTTTTTCGATAGGTTGTCATGCTTTTTTTATTGTCCGGGTTCAACCCTGACATCGAGAACTCCAGCATTAAAATCAACAACCACCTTTCCACCCCCCGCCATATCGCCACGGATCAATGCGCGACCGATGCGGGTTTCCAGCTGATGCTGGAGATAACGCTTGAGGGGGCGGGCGCCATAGACCGGATCATAGCCGCTGGTGGCAATATGATCAGCCGCCACTTCCGTCAATTCCAGTTCCAGGCGCTGTTCCTGTAAGCGCTTGCGCAAATCCTCAACCATTAGATAAACGATCTGCCTGATTTCATCAAGAGCCAGGGGTTTGAAGATGATGATGTCGTCAATGCGGTTAAGGAACTCAGGACGGAAACTACGTCGCAACTCCTGTTCAACCTGCGCCTGAACTGCCGGGGGAATTTCACCATCGACAATCCCTTCCAGCAGATAATGTGACGCAATGTTCGAGGTCATAATAATGACAGTATTTTTAAAACTGACCGTGCGCCCTTTGGAATCGGTGGCGCGCCCGTCATCGAGAATCTGCAACAGAACATTAAAGACGTCCGGATGGGCTTTTTCAATTTCATCAAAAAGTACCACCGAGTAGGGTTTGCGCCGTACCGCTTCGGTCAGTTGTCCCCCTTCCTCGTAGCCAACATAGCCGGGAGGAGCACCAAGCAAGCGGCTGACCGCGTGCTTTTCCATATATTCTGACATGTCGATGCGCACCATATTATCTTCACTGTCGAACAGGGCCGCAGCCAGGGTGCGGGCGAGCTCCGTCTTGCCGACCCCGGTCGGCCCCAGAAAGATAAAAGAACCGATAGGTCGGCGCGGATCTTTCACCCCGGCGCGGGCACGGATCACTGCATCAGCAACCCGTTCGACCGCTTCGTTCTGACCAATAACCCGCTCGTGGAGGATCTCGTCAAGACGCAACAGTTTATCTCGCTCACTCTCGATCAGACGAGTAACAGGAATTCCGGTCCAGCGTGCGACGATTTCGGCAATCTCGTCTTCGGTCACCTCCTCGCGCAGCATCTTGTTCTGCTGATCTCCCCCGGCCAGCTTTTCTTCCTCCAGCTGCAATCTTTTTTCCAGCTCCGGCAAGGTGCCGTGTTTAAGCTCAGCAGCACGATTGAGATCATAACGGCGCTCGGCTGAAGCAATATCCAGACGCACTTGCTCAATTTCCTCACGCAAATTCTGAATTCCTTTAATGCCCCCTTTTTCGAGCTGCCATTGCGCGGAAAAAACCTTTTCCTGTTCTTTAAGTTCGGCCAATTCTTTCTGCAAAACATCGAGCCGCTCACGGCTGGCCGTATCCTTCTCTTTTTTGAGCGCCGCCTCTTCGATTTCCAGCTGCATCAGCCGTCGAGTAATGGCATCAAGTTCAGCCGGCATCGAATCGATTTCAGTGCGAATGGTGGCACAGGCTTCATCCACCAGATCGATGGCCTTGTCAGGCAGAAAGCGATCAGCAATATAACGATGACTGAGTTCTGCCGCTGCGACCAGGGCATTATCCTGGATACGCACACCATGATAGACTTCATAGCGCTCTTTCAGTCCGCGCAGAATACTGATGGTCGTCTCGACATTGGGTTGATCGACCATCACCGGCTGAAAGCGACGCTCCAACGCCGGATCTTTTTCCAGGTGCTGGCGATATTCATCCAGGGTGGTGGCACCGATACAGTGGAGTTCACCCCGTGCCAGCAGTGGTTTGAGCATGTTGCCGGCGTCCATGGCACCCTCGCTCTTACCGGCACCAACGATGGTGTGGAGTTCGTCAATGAATAATAGAATCCGTCCCTGGCTCTCCTGCACCTCTTTGAGTACCGCTTTCAGTCGTTCCTCAAACTCACCGCGGTACTTGGCACCGGCAACCAGAGCGCCCATATCCAAAGAGTAGACAGTTTTATTTTTCAATCCTTCGGGTACATCACCCCGCACAATGCGATGCGCCAGCCCTTCGACAATGGCCGTCTTGCCAACCCCGGGCTCACCGATCAATACCGGATTGTTCTTGGTCTTGCGCGACAGCACGCGAATGACCCGGCGGATTTCCTCATCGCGACCGATCACTGGATCAAGTTTTCCTTTTTTGGCCTCTTCGACCAGGTCGCGGCCAAACTTGGCCAACGCCTCATAGGTGTTTTCCGGATCCTGACTGGTGACGCGCTGATTACCACGAATCCCCGTCAGGGCCTGAAGCAGGGCGTTGCGATCGACTTTAAGCTTTTTCAGCAAACGGCCGGCTGCGGTGCGTTCCCCTTCACCAGTGGCGGCCAGCAGAATATGCTCAACGCTGATGTAATCATCCTTGAGCTGCTTGGCTTCTGTCTCCGCCTGCAGCAACAGCTGACTCAAGCGCCGACTGGCATAAAGCTTGCCGCTATCGGCCCCGCCACCGCTGACCCGTGGACGCGCTTCGATATCGTGACGCAAACCGCTGACAACATCCTCCACGGCGATATGCATCTTCTGCAGCAGTCGCGGAGCCAGTCCATCCTGCTGTTCACACAGGGAAAGAAGCACATGTTCCCCGTCGATTTCCGCGTGGCCATAGCGCAAGGCTAAAGCCTGTGCAGCCTGCAAGGCCTCCTGGACTTTCTGGGTTGTTTTGTTCATATCCATCATCTCTTCCTCCTGAGTCAGGCAGTGTTTATCCTATTGTCAGAGTATACCAGCGGGCTTGCCATCCTGCCGGAAACTTGCATAAAAAAACCGGGGCCATTGACGACCCCGGCGATAAACGTCTCCCCCCACCATGCTCCTTCTAGTGGAGAGTCTTCACGGCAATCTTCTTAGGCTTTGCCGCCTCGATCTTTGCTAACCGCAGGGTGAGAACTCCATTTTTAAGTTGCGCCTGACCGGCGTCCGCATCGATCCGATCGGAGAGCTTGAACTGCCGGTAGTAGCCATGCTTGTTACCATTGTCGCTACCTTCACGCTCGGCCTCTAGAGTTAACACCCCACGGGAAACTTCCAGTTGCAGCCCTTGATCATTGACCCCGGGCATATCTGCTAACAACACCAGCTCATTGTCGGTCTCGTAAATATCTACTGCGGGTGTACCCCAGACCACTGGTGCAGCCTGCCCGACCGAATGAGCTTGTTTTGCTTGTTGGGTTGCCATCTGCTTGTCGTTCATATCAATACCTCGCATTTTTTTAGAATCAGAATTGTTTTATAGCCAATGTCCCATCGTCAACCAAGCAACCGGACCTGAATATCTCTCCATCAATGAGCCTTGATCTCAATGCGCCTGGGCAAGGATTCTTTCACCTTGGGAATACTGATGGTTAGCATGCCGTCTGTATATTCAGCTGCGATATTGTCGGTATCAAGCTTATTGGTCAGCATCAGGCTCTGCTCAAAGGACCCGCTCTGGCGCTCCTGACGATGAACACGCGCATTCTCCGGCAAATCGACTGGGGCAAAATCTCCCTTGATCAGCAGTTGACGGTCGATCACGTTAATATCCAGTTTTTCCGCATCAACTCCAGGCAGTGCCGCTTCAACCAGATACTTTTCATCCTGCTCCCGAACCGCAAAGTGAATCCGGCCGTGCTCACGCCGAACAATGGGATCCAGATCAAATCCACGCAGCAGATGCTCGACTTCACGCTGCATACTTTCAAACGGGTTCATCATATGAAATTTCAACATGGCTTCCTCCCTTTTAAGTGTCTTTTTTGTTAGTTGCTTATCATTCCGTGCCGCAGAATTTTTCCGTCGGCATTTCTGTTTTGCTGTTCTCTTAATACAAATCGGATGCCAACTTTTTGAAAAAATCAAATCCGTATGTTTTCAATATGTTATGAATTACTACAAGGGAAGAAATCAACCTGCGACGTCGCACCAACCGTCGCGGCACTCAGCAGTGCGACACCTGCAACGTCGCACCCGGAAAGGATGTGATTTGATAAGTTCTCATGGCGGGGTTTTTTAGTTGAAGCGGTATGTTGTTTTGATTGTGTTCGTGTATTGCGTATTTTTGCTTTGGTAAGGGCTTTTTCCAGATTCAATCCAGGAGTTCGGCGCGCTTAAGACCAAGCTGCTGTAGATGGCGATAAAGGGTGGCACGATGGATGCCGAGGTGACGCGCTGTTGCAGAAAGATTACCATCGGCAGCGGCATAGGCACGACGAATCACTTCTTCGCTTAAATCCTTTCTTTGTCCCCTGCCGCCAGGCACTACTGACTCGTGCGGTGGCGTGTCAACCCGACCTGACCAGGGTAGCGCCACCGGCGGAGGGGAGGCGAACGAAGAAGCCGGCCGTGCGACGGGCAGATCGGCGGCAAACTGGCGCCGCTCGCGGATCCATTCAGCAAAAGCCCGCGCCCCGATCGCTTCGGTCTCGGATTCTACCACCACCCGTTCAATGACATTACGCAACTCACGAACGTTGCCCGGCCATAGATAGGACTGTAACAGGCGAACGGCCTCGAGGGTCAGACGCCGTGCCAGCTTGCCGTATTGGTGGCTGAACTGCACCAGAAAACGTTCGGCCAACAGCGGGATATCTTCTGCACGATCCCGCAAAGGCGGCAGATGAATCCGCAACACCGCCAGACGGTGGTACAAATCCGCCCGAAATTCTTTTTTAACCACAGCCTGTTCCAACGCGACATTGGTCGCGCCCACAACCCTGACATCGACCTTGCGCGGCACTTCACTGCCAACCCGCACCACCTGTCCATCTTCTAATACCCGCAAAAGCTTGCTCTGGGTGGACAGCGGCATATCACCGAGTTCATCAAGAAAAAGAGTGCCGCCGTCAGCACGCTCGAAGTAACCACGATGCTCCCGCACCGCGCCGGTAAAAGCACCACGCTCGTGGCCAAAAAGTTCCGATTCCAGTAACTGTTCACTGATAGCGGTACAGTTCAGCGCAGCAAACACCTTGTCATGCCGCCGACTTTCCAGATGCAGGGCATGGGCGACCAGTTCCTTACCGGCTCCCGTCTCACCGGTAATGATCACTGTCGCATCAGACGCTGCGTAGAGGCGAATCTTGCGGAACACCTCACGCATGACAACACTGGTTCCAACCAGCTGGTGAAAATCCTCCGCTTCCGGCACATCACCCGCCGAACGTAAAACCACCTGAACCTGCCGGCTCTGATAATCGTCCGTTAACCCAGCAAGCTGGATATCTGCCAGCACATCTGCCTGCTGGGGCACAAGTCGTATCCTGATAGCGAAGAGATCCTGTCCCCCCTCGACAACCTCCGTCGCCAGATCTGCCAGAGACGGTGCAGCATCAGGAAAAACGCCAGAGACCGGACACCCCCGCAATTGGCTGACAGAACGACCAAGGATTGTTGATAGCCGCTCGGAAACCGAGTGAACCTTCCAATCGCTGTTAGCAGGCAGAACTAGAACCAGATCAGGAGTAATGACGGGAAGGTAGATGTTCGAATTGATCATGGTAAAAGGCCGGTCATTAGTAACGCAACGTCGGCAGGTAATCTGAAAAAAGGGAAAGACCGGATTCAAAGCGAGTAAATTTGACTCCCATACCGGCGTTTTTACTAAGACGGATCAGGTTCGGCGGAATCTTCTTGGCCCACTGCACCCGACCGCGTACCAACACCTCCTCACCGTCAGGCAGGTATATACATATGCGCAACATGGTGCCGACCCGTTCCGGCTGACCGGTAATGATCCAGGCCCCCGCTACCGACAAATTGCCGAGAAAAGCAATTTTAGAGAATTCATCGACTCCGAAGCGAACTTTAAGGCGTCTACTTTTGCGTTCCTGGTTGCGCTCCACCCGGGTTGCCATACCGTCTCTCCTCCGCAAAAAACATGATGAAACAGGCTTGCCGAATATAGTTCCACAATGACCCGACAGGCATTAATCCATGCGACAGATACTACAGGAACCCGGGGTCTACAACAACTTAACAGGTGATCATTCGTGATCGGGCACGGGAATCTTTTCGGTTTCACCCGGCACCTGAGGAAAACGTCCACCGCGCCAATCGTCCTTGGCCTGTTCGATCAGCTCCTTGCGGGAAGATACCAGGTTCCACCAGACAGTGCGTTTGCCCAAGGGTTTCCCGCCGACAACGATCAGCCGACTATCTACGGTTGCCGTCAATTCAACCCCTGCGATAGCATCGAGTACCGCCATGCTGTGGCGCGGGATCGCCTTTCCCTGTACGTGCACTTCACCATCCACCACATAAACGGCACGCTCTTCCACCTGATCAGGCAGTTGTAAAGCAGCTCCTTTACTGATCTGGACATCGGCATAAAGGGTTGGTGACGCAGCTTTTACCGGCGAAACCATGCCCCAGGCTTCACCGACGATCAGTCTCAGACTCACCCCTTCTTGCCGGACAACTGGAATCTGCTCAGCAGCATAGTGGACAAAGTCCGGTTCACCCTGCTCTGAATCTTCCGGCAGAGCAACCCACAGCTGCAGCCCGTGCAATGAATGCCCGGACTCACGCAATCCCGGCGGCGTGCGCTCCGAATGAGAAATACCACGTCCTGCCGTCATCCAGTTGATCTCGGCAGGACGAATCGGCTGGACATTGCCCAGGCTGTCACGGTGCAAAATCTCACCATCGAATAAATAGGTAATGGTTGCCAGGCCGATATGGGGATGGGGGCGCACATCCATTCCCCCACCAGGAGGGAACCGGGCCGGGCCAAAATGATCAAAAAAGATCACAGGACCTACCGATTTCATCTCGTCGGTCGGCAACAGCCGTCTGACCACAAAACCGCCCAAATCTTTTTCTACGGGATGCAGAACCATGCGAATAGCAGCACGGGGGGAAACTGAACCCTCTTGACCCAGAGTATTATTCTTACTCATCAAATCACTCATCACAGCACCTCCAGCATTTTCAAAAAAATTTCACGTCTCGAGTTTACAAAAATTCGAACCCCTTGCGCATAAAAAAACAGAGTATCACAGCGTTAAGCCGTAAGCCCCTGGAATATTTAGTTCCCACACCTGAAGAAACCGGGCGCTGAGAAGAGGTTATTAAATATGACCGCTTGTTGTAGCCATCCATGGCGACAAACACCCTTGCCATAGGGAACCCCGACCCAGCGCAATGACAGTGCAGAATTATTACAAAAAATTCAGTATTAAATACAATTGACAACAGACTTTATGGCAAATAAACTATAAATCTCATTTATAGACTAATCTATATATTTTCAATTTATATATTTACAGCTATATCTGAAGATAATGATCGGAGACCCAATGATTCGCAAAGCCATATCTCCTGAAAGCTTAGGGTCAGTCTTACGGGAAGCGCGTAAGCAAAAAGGACTAAACCAAACAGCCACAGGAAGACTGGTTGACATAGATCAGCCCACCGTGTCGAAGGTTGAGCAGGGCAGCGGTGGAACGCAGCTTGACACCATATTTCGCCTGTTGGCCGCATTAGAACTGGAAATGGTCATACAGCCTCGAAGCAAAACCGATGTCAAAAACGAAGGAGACAACTGGTAAATGGGCCGCAAACCTCTAAAGGCAGAGTTATTCGCCTACATGAATGGGGAGCGGGTCGGCACCCTGACCCGTACAGCAAACGGCAGACTGGAATTCAGCTATGCCCAATCCTGGATTGCAAGCAGTTCAGGTCGCCCACTGTCCCTTTCGATGCCTTTGGCCGAACAGGTTTACACCGGCGACAGGGTCGAGAATTACTTCGACAACTTACTCCCCGATAGCTTGCCGATCAGAAACCGCATTCAAAAAAACTTCCGGGCAGCGACAAACAAAGGTTTTGATCTGCTGTGGCATATCGGCAGAGACTGTGTCGGCGCATTGCAACTCCTCCCTGCCGCCGTCAAAGCCGATGTCCAAAAAATAGAGGCGGAACCCTTAAGCGATATAGAGATCGCCGCAACCCTGAGAAACTACCGAACCATGCCGCTGGGCATGAGCGATGACAAAGATTTTCGTATTTCAATCGCCGGGGCTCAAGAAAAAACCGCCCTGCTTAACCTTTCAGGGCGATGGCATCGGCCACTGGGAGCTACACCGACCAGCCATATTTTCAAGCTACCGATCGGGCATATCGAACACAGCGGCATCGACCTCTCCGATAGTGTGGAAAATGAGTGGCTTTGCCATATGATCCTGAAAGCCTTTGACCTTCCCGTTGCCGATACAGAAATACTCTCCTTCGCAGGGACAAAAGCCCTGGTCGTCAAGCGATTCGACCGGCGCTGGGCTACGGACAAATCGTGGCTGATCCGGCTACCGCAGGAAGATATGTGTCAGGCACTCAACATCCCTCCAGCGCTTAAATATGAAGAGGATGGTGGATCCGGCTTTTTGCAGATCATGGATCTGCTGCTCGGTTCTACGGAGAGCTTTGCCGACCGGTGCCTGTTCTTGACGGCAAACCTGGTCTTCTGGCTCCTGGCTGCCATTGACGGCCATGCCAAGAATTTCAGCATGTTTTTGCTGCCGGGAGGTGGTTTCAAACTGACCCCACTATACGATGTCATCTCCGCCTTTCCCTTGGTGGCCAAAAAACAACTAGAACAGCGTCGACTAAAGATGGCAATGGCACTCACCGGAAAGAACCGACACTATGATTGGAACGCCATACTCTATCGCCACTGGCTTTCCACGGCAAAGGCATGCCGTTTTCCAACAGACGAAATGGAGAAAATCATCGCCGAAATTCTTGACCGCATGGATCAGGTCATCGCTGAAGTCAGCGCGCAACTCCCTGATTCATTCCCCGATGCCGTTGCTGAACCAATTTTTGAGGGAATAAAAGCGGCACGTGATAAACTAATTCGAACGAGGGGATCGACAGCTCTGTAAAATGAACGAAGATGGTTCCTATGGCAAAACATTGCTATGGATCTGGGACAACACCGGGAGAATAACCATAAAACCCAAAAGCCCCTTGTAGCAATTTGCTGCAAGGGGCTGATTTTAATGGCTCCCTCTGCTGGGCTCGAACCAGCGACAATCTGATTAACAGTCAGATGCTCTGCCAACTGAGCTAAGAGGGAATAATTGGTGCGGGTTGGGAATATAGGAGATACTACCCCATGTCAAGCCATTTTTCGGACCTGCTCAGCTCCTTTTTTGAAGGTCGTTCAACACCAGTTTGGCCACTGCCTTGAGGGTTTCAAACACCCCCTCACCACTTGTGCGCAGGCTTCAAATTCAGGAACCTTGCGTGGATTCAAGACGTTACTCAGCTCTCGAGATCCACAGGCATTGGCAGGTCGCGCTTATTGTACTGAATGACAAAAGGGATTTTTCGATATCAAACCCTTGCTCTTCGAGGTTGTCCACAGGTTTTCAAAAGCCTCCAGGTTGGCGTCGAAGCGCTCTTCCTGCGAAGTCAGCAACAAAAACCACACCGTCAACCCTTTAAGAATCAATTTGCGCGACGTCGTCAAAAAAACCTGACCGGGAACAGTATAGAGATGGAAACGGGTTTTAAAAACCGCGAATTTCTCTAATGCCAAGGGCAAGAAATCAAAAAACAGGGTGCGCTCGGTTTCAGTGGCCAGAGATCATCTTGCCCTTGGAACCCTCATTTGTGTAGATATACTGCAGGTTTGTTGTCTTGCCGCACAAGCCGGGGCCGTAATAGACAATCTTGCAGTTGATTTCCGTGATGCATAATTAATGAAAGACATCTGCCGAATTCGATCAGTTAAAAAGGTTGTCGATATCATCGTCAGTAATTTCAGCAAACGGACTTTGCCTGAAACTCGGAATGTTGATCCTGAGCCTTGCGTACCAGATCTTCGAGAATCACTGCCAAATCAATACTGGCTTTTTTAACCCCAGACGTACCAGACCCAGGGAGCTGCGATGATCGAAGATGACCACCAGGATGACCCGCCCGCCGACAATAGAAAGGTGAATATTATCCTTCTCTCCCTTCATGAAACAGGATCGAGAATTCCTTTTCGCCAATCAGTTTGGCGAGCCCACCGGTCGCTGCGATATTTCCCGCTGTCAGAGAGGCAAGGCTGGTGGTATCGAGATTTTCCGTTTCGCCGGTGGCAGCAATCATGGCCATCCTTGTCGACCAGGAAAATCACCTTGGCATTTGACTCCCGTAACAGACGATCAATCAGAGATATGATCTTCTCTGGGTATTCCTCATCATACATGACCAGAGATGACTGTGAGCTGAGCATGTGGTACTCCTTGTTAGGATTCTCTGTGATTAAGGCATTTATATCATTTAAAAAGTCCTCATATCAAGGAACTAATCATTAGAAAAGGAATTACGCAATACCGCATAAAGGTTGACTTATGCCACGAAAACATCTACTTAAGTTTATAACTGAATTATTTTTGAGTAACCACCATACCGGTTTTTCAACAAACAAGACAACAACAGGATCTCCCTTGCCAACAAACTACCAGCACCCGGTCGGCCTGCAACCCGCAAAAAAGCCAAACAGGTATTTTCATCGATCCGCGAAGGTTACGATTTATCTCTGCTCGACGATTGCGACAACGCATACCGTTTTACTGCCCTGGTCTCGCCCACCGACTCGGCCGATATTTTTGTGCAATTTAGCCGCTTTCTATCTGATGAAGCTTTTTTATTCTGGAATTTCTACCCTGAACAAGCAATAAGCCAACGCTCAAGTACCGAGGAATCGCGTCCGGAGCCCGCAGTTTATTATTCCCCCTATCTGCCAACCAACATGATTCTGCAAACCATTACTCCCTATTTGAGCCGCATGATCCATGATGGTTTTGTCGGTTTTGGCCTGGCCAACAATCGTAAGGGGCCTCGAGCTTTTCTGTTCAGAGGAAAAAGTATTGAGTTTTTACCGATAATCACCTGCGCCTGTGCAATTTCTTTGTCCACAATCAGATTCCTACCGTGACGACCTGCTGCTACCCACCGACTACGACCATCACCACCTCTCCCTGCTTGGTCTGCCACGCGAGCTGCTTTCCCCTGAACTTAAAAACTTGGCACCGCTGAACTCGATGCTTCTCTCTACTGTGACGAGATAACTGAAATGCTCGACATGTATGAAGTTGAAGAAGGGCTGTCTTTTTTCTCACACGCAAAGACAAGAGCAGATTGCTGAACTGATCAAGAGCAAACTTCCACAGCACAGTTTGCCGGATGTCGAATTCGGTTCTCTGTTATTGGACTGGAGTGATTTCGTCACCGAGTGCGAATACGTTTTTGACGGTGATCTGTGGGAATATCGACAGGGGTTGAAAATCCGCGATATGATTGCAACGGTGGCTGAACTGTTGGAAGATCCCCTCGCAGAAAAAATCAGATCGATTGTCAGCGAACCGGATGAGATCTTTCGCAAAAACCTGGTTGACAGCTCCAAAACGCCTCGACACCCAGGACAACCTGTCGGTTAATCAGGAACGTTTCTGGTACCAGGGAATGGTACGTCACCAGGGAACTGAACTGCGCCGCGATCTGATCCGCCACGGCTGGTTCAATAAGGCCGTAGCCATGATATTGATCATCGCTGCAACCCGGCGGAAACAGCTCTTCTGCGTCAACAATTGAGTCCCGGTAAAAATCTGCTGTGCGGCGGCAGGGAGTTATTGCACGGCCATCTTTACGGTGCCCGGGGTAGTGGTTGGTCACGGTGGCATCGGTGCCATGCTGATGGCGATGCAATTAACCCGGATGTTAGCCAACAGCGACCTGAGGCAGTAATCCTCTGTGGCTGCGGGGGTGGCAGCTATCCTGACAGCAACCTTGATCCTGGCGATCTGGCTCTGGCCAGCAGCGAGATTTACGGCGACTGCGGGGTCACGACAGACAGCGGTTTTATCCCGCTGGAACGGCTGAAAGATTCCGCAGCAAGCCCGCCTTGCTCCAATCTTTCAACAGTCCTATGATCTTGAGTCTCCGCTATACAAAAGAGCAGCCCGGTTGCTCCCCCAAGGCGCATTGCGGCCCATTTGTTACAATCAATAACTGCAGTGGCACCCGGAATTAAGCCGGCAACCCAGCATCCAGCCGCCGCTATCTGTGAAAACATGGAGGGAGCGGCAGCAGCGCAGGTATGCGCGAATTTTCCTGCCCGCTATTAGAATTACGCGGAATTTCAACCCGACTGGCACCCGCGCCGATGAGCTATGGGACATCCCCCTGGGCGTGAGGGTTGCGCAAGAGGCGGTTCTGATGCTGTTACAGCGCAACTTGCTGACCCCCTGAAGGATTTTTGCCATGACAACCTTAAGCCTCGGCTATTCTCCCTGCCCCAACGATACCTACATCTTTCACGCCCTGGTTCATGGTTTGATCCCTTGTGATGGCCTGACCTTTACTGAACGCCTGGAAGATGTCGAAACCCTTAACCAGTTAGCACTACAGGGGGCTCTGGATCTGACCAAGATTTCCTTTCATGCCTTTGGTCATCTGCGCGATCGCTACGTGCTGCTACGCAGTGGTGCGGCATTGGGGCGCGGCTGCGGGCCCTTGATTGTTACCGACGGGGCTACCAGCCTCGAACAACTAAGGGACAAAACCATTGCCATCCCGGGAGAGCTGACGACCGCCAATCTGCTGCTGCAACTCTATTCAGGGGGAACCGACAAGCTGTTGATTCTTCCTTTTGATCAGATTATTGATGCCGTTCGCCAGGGGCGAGCTGCAGCCGGAGTGATTATCCACGAATCACGTTTCACCTACCAGCAGTACGGCTTGCAGCAATTGCTCGATTTAGGGCAGTGGTGGGAGGAAGAAACCGGCTATCCTATTCCTTTAGGGGGGATTCTGGCAAAAAGAAGCCTGGGGAAAGAGCGGATCAGACAGGTAGATCAGGCGTTGCGACGCAGCATCGAATACGCCCGAAATTACCCACAGGAAGCCTCCAGCTATATCCGTCAGCATGCCCAGGAACTTGACGAGACAGTCATCCGCCGGCACATTGATCTGTACGTTAATGATTATTCTATCAATTTAGGTAAAGACGGGCTGGCGGCAGTTTCCTGCCTGATCGAGAAAGCAGAACGGGTCGGCATTATGGCTAAAACCGACCTGCCACTGACAATCTGATACCTTATTATCCTATCTATTCAGCACCGGATCGGTGCAAGGTCATAGCTGAAGAAGTTGGTTATTATCTTACTCCCAGCCGCACTGCCTTGATAAACCTGGCATCAACCGCCGCTCCGACCTTGGCCAGAGTCTCCGCATCAACCTGTGAATCAACAGAGAATACCACCATCGCCTCGCCGGCTTTTTCCAGCCGCCCAAGGCTCATATTACCGATATTGACATGATGTTCACCGAGAATGGTACCGATCTTGCCGATCAACCCTGGCCGGTCCTGATAATTGATCACCAGCATGTGCTCTTCAGGACGAAAATCGATGGGGAAATTGCGCAGCTTGACAATTTTAGGCGTACCCTCAAACAGGGTTCCGGCGATACGGCGCTTACCTTCCGGGCTCTCCAGATCAATAGTGATGAGACTGGAAAAAGAATCGGTTTCGGTGGAACGAACTGACTCAACCGCAATGCCCCGGGTTTTTGCCACCAGGCCGGCATTGACCATATTGACATCCTGCTCGGTGCTGAAATTGAGCATCGCCGCCAGGCCACAAATAGTCAGAGGGTCGCAATCATAGCGAGCAATCTTGCCATTATAGGTAAAAGTCATTTTACCCGGATTGGCCGGTGCCAGTTGGGACATAAACTCACCCAGAATTGTCACTAACTCCATAAATGGCTTCATATGATCCATGAGATCCGGGTCAAAACGGGGGATATTGACGGCGTTACTTAAGGGATGACCGTCGATGTAGTTGACAATCTCTTTGCTGACATCGACAGCAACATTTTTTTGCGCCTCGAAGGTATTCGCTCCAAGATGTGGCGTTACCAGCATATTGGGATGGGCAATCAACTGTTTCAGCACCTCACTGCGTGGTGGTTCTTCGCTGAACACATCGAAGGCAGCACCGGCACATTTGCCCGATTCAAGAGCAGCGAGCATGGCCGCTTCGTTGATAATCCCACCGCGAGCACAATTCACAATAAAAACACCATCCTGCATGCCGGCAAAGTGCTCAGCGTTGATCATATTGCGAGTTTCCTCGTTCAACGGGGTATGAACACTGATAATATCTGAAAAGCGGATCACATCCTCCAGCGAGGTCAACTTGACACCGAAATCTTCTGCGCGTTTTTCAGAAATATAAGGATCGTAGGTCAGCACCTCAGATTCAAATGCGCGACAACGCAAAGCCACCCGCCCGCCAACCTTGCCGAGGCCGATAATACCGACGGTTTTACCTTTGAGTTCATGGCCGGTAAAGGGTGCACGCTTCCACTCGCCATTTTTCAAACTGATATTGGCAATACCCACATTGCGGCACTTGGCCAGTAAAATCGCCATAGTGTGTTCGGCTGCCGAATTGACATTGCCGTAGGGCGCGTTAACAACAATGATCCCGCGACGACTGGCGGCATCGACATCAACGTTATCGATGCCAACCCCGGCACGGGCAACAACTTTCAATCGATGGGCATGACTCAGCAGAGCCTCATCAACCAGGGTCCCACTGCGGGTAATAATCGCATCATAATCGCCAATACAAGCATGCAGCTCAGCTATATCCATACCGACTTTTTTATCGATAGTCATGCGCGGGTCATTGGTCAACGGCAGCAAACCATTGGCGGAAATTTCGTCAGTAATCAGAACCTTCATAAAACGACCTCTTTATAGCATTGTAAGATTTGTCTCACACAAAGACAGGAGACACCAGGAGAACTTTCATACGACAACCACTGGGCGAGAAAGTCAGGATTCTAAGTGCACCACCGCTTCTTGTCAATTACCCTCAAGCAGTTCTTCCTGCTTTAAGAGGCGCACACTATCAATATTGATGATCTGGGGATCTTCAAGGGATACGGCAAAGAGTCCGACGCCGGCAACACGGCGCAGATCCAACTCACGTCCGCGCGGCGCGTTCTCGACATCAGCAAGCATCACGCGAATGCGATTCCAGCCAGGCTCGAGCAACAGCGTCTCATTAAATCTGTCACGATGACGATTGTCGAAATCGCGATGGTGCTGGTCATGAATCCGTAAATACAATTCTAACGGCTCTGATAAGGGGTGATGAACATACATCTGCAGAGCCGCATAACCACGCCAGTCAGCAGGGAAAAAATTGAGAAAAACACCTGGATACCAACCGGAAACCAGCTCAACCCGCAGCGATGTCTGCCCCTGGTAGACCATTTCTTCATCAAGACTGCGGCGCGACTTGCCACCCCAGCGGGTCAGCTCAAAAGGTGTTTCAAAACCAGACAAAAGGGGAAACTGGTGATAACTGATGAAGTCATCAGCCAGAGCCCGGGAAAAGGGGATCAGACTC
>JAGYPB010000019.1 GCA_018399135.1 Deltaproteobacteria bacterium
CTGCAACACTTTTGATCTTGCCGGGAAGTTCGACAGTCAGCGGATGCTGTAGTCCGCTACCAGCCAGACACCATCCTGGTGGCGCAGCAAGATAACTTCAGCGGCCTTGTTTTTGTATTGAGTGCGCGCTTCAAACTGCACGATCAGATAGTCGCCATCGGGAAACCGTGGATAGATACCGATGGAGCGTATGGCCCTCAGTTTCCGCTGTTGAACCGGCCCCAACAATCTATGCGTCCGCTCAATGTCGTCTTTAAACTCCTGCTCCTCCTGCGCCAGTCGCAGCAACGGCGATGCCTGATTGTAGGCGACATTGCTATTGCCGCTGTCGATTACCTCAGCAAAGTGTTCTGCCGCAGCCACGGCATCCTGTGAAAGCGGATTGGCCAGCGCACCAGCAGGTATCATCAGCAAGCTGAAAAGTCCCATTAGACAGAAGATAAATAATTTTTTCATGGCCCCTCCGTTGTTATGTCGACTGACTTCCGGATGATGACTCGCCATCCAGCCATTGATAAATCTTGTCAATGGAGGTCGGTTTCTGAAATATTTTGCAGCCAAGATGTTGCGCCTTTTCATAGTCCTCACTAGACCAGTTTCCGGAAATAATCGCTTTGGGACGGTTTGCCAGTTTGCAGCCGCGATCAGTAATCCACTGAATTAACTCAAGCCCAGTCATTTCGGGCATCTGGTTGTCGGTGATCAATGCATCGGCGCAGGCGTTGTTGCCGCAGTTTTCGCAGCGGTTTTTATCAGCAACATAGCTGGTTGGATTGGCAAAAGTGGTGACCTCGAATTCTTTTTCCGTCAATATCTCTGTCATCAGATCGCGATAAAAGGGGTTGTCCTCGAACAACAATGCAACTTTTGGCGACATAACAGGCTCCTGTGATGACAGCAGAACAATATATGGCACCTATTCTAACGATGATTTCTGAAAAATTTCTGACTGGAAGGGTTTTGAAGCGATTTTTATGCAATAAAAATAAAAATTGTGTATGGCAAGCTGTTATTTGTTGTTGATTTCCTGATAGGATCCGTTCTTGACGTTAAGTTTGAATAATAGAGGTACAGCTATGGCAAAAATCGAAAAGCTGTTTCAGATACTGCAACAGCAAGGCGGTTCCGACTTGCACATGTCGCCCGGTAATCCTCCGTTGATCCGTGTGTCGGGGCAATTACGCCCGGCGATCAATCAAATCCTTAACGGTGATCAGAACCGTGCGCTGCTCTACGAAATCATGAGTGACGCTCAGCGTCAGATCTTTGAGGAGCGTCATGACCTTGATTTTGCCTATGAAGCCGCTTCGATCAAGGCGCGCTTTCGCGCCAATATTTTTATGGGACGACTTGGGGTCAGTGCTGTCTTCCGGATTATTCCGGCGGAGATTCTGACAGTAGAACAATTGGGATTGCCCCAGGGTGTGCTCGATTTCTGTGATTTCAAAAAAGGGCTGGTGCTGGTGACCGGGCCGACCGGTAGCGGTAAGTCAACCACCCTGGCAGCGATGATCGATCATATCAATCGTCATCGCAATGAACATATTCTCACGGTTGAGGATCCTATCGAATTTGTCCACCACGGCCAGAGAAGTCTCATCAATCAGCGTGAAGTGGGAGTTCATACCAACAGTTTTGCTACAGCACTGAAGGCGGCCCTGCGAGAAGATCCGGATATTATTCTGGTCGGTGAGATGCGTGATCTTGAGACCATCGAACTGGCGGTGACGGCAGCGGAGACTGGTCATTTAGTGTTTGGTACTCTGCATACCAGTAGTGCGGCGAAAACCGTCGATCGTCTGGTTAATGTTTTCCCCACCACCCAGCAGGAACAGATCCGCACCATGCTGGCGGAGTCATTGCGTGGTGTGGTCGCTCAGCAACTGCTCCGCACTCTGGATGGTAAACGCTGTGCAGCACTGGAGATACTTAAGGTCAATGCGGCGGCAGCCAACCTGATCCGTGAGGGGAAAACCTTCCAGATTCCCTCGATTATCCAGACCGGCAGCAAGGATGGTATGCAGTTGATGGATCAGGCATTGCTGAAACTGGTCAGCGCCAAGAGGGTTTCGGTGGAGGAAGCCGCGCGCTTTGCAACTAACAAGGGGCAGTTTACGGCACAGAATTCCGTGGCAGGAGGTCTATAGTGGACGATCAGCGGCTTATTGTTGAAACCTGTCAGGTGGATCTAGTGATGGTCAACGGGCTACGCATCAGTGGCGAAACCTTCCTGCAACTACAGGGGATCTATTTGACCGGACCGCAGCGGGTCGGTGAGTTGCTTAATGGCGACGAAACGATTTTGCCGGTTCGTAGTGGCAGTCAGGTGCAGCTGATAAACCTGGAGCAGACCGTTTCAGTGTCACTCTCTGCCGAGCAGGAGTTTGATCCACTATTGACTCTCGGCGAGGAACACAGGGTGTGGGTAGAACCGGTTGCAGGCGATGCTATTGAAGCGAGGATTTTCGTTAATCTGCCGGGGGATAAAAGCCGGGTTAAAGATTTTCTCAATCAAAAGTTACGTTTTCTGCCATTTTTAGACAATGATCGGGTTATCTATGTTGCACGTAAAAAAATATTGCGTGTGACTGACTGAATTTGTATCTGTACAGCATAGGGTCCGAAGACCCTGCGTCGTGGGCGGCAGCTGAATAGTTACCTGAATTTTTTACATTGCCGGATCTTCTGTCACGAACAAATACTCACGGCAATGTCAGCAACAAAACATCCAATAGATTAAAGGCAAACATATGATGTTCTGGTTGATTTACGCGCTGACCGGCGCTGTGGTTGGGGTGCTGGCAGGGCTGCTGGGTATTGGTGGCGGGATTGTGATTGTGCCGTTGCTCACATTCACTTTTGTGGCCCAACAGTTCCCGGATACCTATATTCTTCATCTGGCCCTGGGAACCTCCCTGGCGACTATTATTGTCACTTCTATTTCCAGCTTTCGTGCCCATCATGCCCGCGGCTCTGTCAACTGGTTGGCAGTCAAGGGGTTGGCTCCAGGTATTCTACTGGGAACCTTTATGGGAACCTGGGTGGCGGCGCAACTCAGTAGTAAGTTTTTAAGCGTTTTTTTTGCTTGTTTTATCTATTATGTAGCCGTTCAGATGCTGCTGAACATCGTTCCAAGCCCCTCACGGGGTTTGCCGGGAAAAGCCGGGATGTTTGGTGTTGGTGGCGTCATCGGCGGAATTTCCAGTCTGGTGGGTATCGGTGGTGGGACCATGACGGTGCCATTTATGGGTTGGTGTAACCAACCCATTCATACTGCAGTGGGCACTTCGGCGGCGGTCGGCTTGCCCATTGCCGTTGCCGGCACCATGGGATATTTGCTTAATGGTTTTTTTGTTAGCGGTTTGCCGGCGGGCAGTCTGGGTTTTATCTATTTGCCGGCACTTCTTGGTGTTGCCGTTGTGAGTTATTTTACTGCGCCTTTCGGGGTCCGGCTTGCCCATGCTTTGCCCGTCGCCCGTCTGAAAAAAATCTTTGCCATTTTCCTCTTGCTGATGGGGACACGGATGCTCCTGAGTTTTTTTTAACAGAGCTTAATAGTCGTTCAACCTGTTCAACATAAAGGCATGGGCCTTGTTGAGCAGGTCTTATTTGCTTAAAAGGATTAGTTGATGGAAAATTTCTGGTTTGCGTTTGGTTTGACGGTTTTTGCCGGTCTGGCCACCGGCGTCGGTAGCCTGATTGCATTTTTTGCCAAACGTACCGATTTTCGCTTCCTTTCTATCGCCACCGGTTTTTCGGCCGGGGTCATGCTCTATGTGGCCTTTGTTGAGATTTTCGTTAAAGGAGCAGACGTCCTTACCGAGGCCTACGGCGATTATTGGGGGCACTGGATCAATACGGGTGGATTTTTCGCCGGCATGCTGATGATCGGTTTGATCGATGCCCTGATTCCGGCGGCTGGAAACCCTCACGAAGTTCACACCGAGGACGAAACCCGCGCTGTCAGAAAAGAGGCCGATCCTACCGCTTTTATCCGCGAACATGGGTTGGAGAACAAAAAACTATTGCGAATGGGGCTGTTTACCGCCCTGGCCATTACCATTCACAACTTTCCTGAAGGGATTGCGACTTTTCTCGCTGCTCTTGAGGATCCTGCTCTGGGTGTTGCCATCGCGATTGCTGTTGCGTTGCATAATATTCCGGAAGGTATCAGCGTCTCGGTACCCATCTATTATGCGACCGGCAGCCGCCTTAAAGCCTTCTGGTATTCGGTTCTCAGTGGTCTGGCCGAGCCGCTGGGGGCGATTATTGCCTACTTCGGTATTGTGATGTTTTTGGGTGGCAGTGATGGTGCTGTGCCACCGGAAGTGATGGGCTTCCTCTTCAGTGGCGTTGCCGGCACGATGGTGTATATCAGCCTTGACGAACTGCTGCCTGCCAGCAGGGCTTATGGCAAAGGGCATGACAGTCTGATCGGGCTGGTCGCCGGTATGGTGGTGATGGCGTTGAGTTTATTGTTGATGATGTAAATTTGTCGTTTGGTGGGTACCTGCAGGCAATGCTTAAAAAAACCGAACGAAGGCACTTAGAGAAGGCAGCCGCTGGCCATGAGTGGCCAATGTGGTGTCTTGTCGTGTTTTTTTGTTTGGTTCTGGCCGGCTGTGCGGAAATCAACTATTACCGCCAGGCGGCTTTAGGTCAATGGCAGCTGCTGGCTCAACGTCGTGATATTCAGGAGCTGGTCGGCGCTGAGCAGACCCCTGCTGATTTGAAACAACGTCTGGAACTGGTACAGTCGATCCGTGATTTTGCCAGTGCTGAGCTGCTGTTGCCTGATAATAACAGTTACCGTACCTATGCTGACCTCGGGCGTGCTTACGCTGTCTGGAATGTTGTTGCCGCCCCACCTCTGTCAGTTGACCCGCTTACCTGGTGCTTCCCGGTGGCGGGTTGCGTACCTTATCGGGGCTATTTTGATGAGGGCAGGGCACAGCACTTTGCCCGACGCCTGGAGGAACAGGGGCTCGATGTTCATGCCTATGGCGTTCCTGCTTACTCCACGTTGAACTGGTTTGATGACCCGGTACTCAATACCTTTATTTATTACCCGGAAGCACATCTGGCCGGGTTGATTTTTCATGAGTTGGCTCATCAGCAGCTGTACATCAAAGACGATGGTACCTTTAACGAATCGTTTGCCCGGACGGTGGAATTAGTTGGTGTTGAACGCTGGCTGACACTTCGTCAGCAGCAGGGCGAGATGAGCGCTTATCGGCAGTATCGGTCGCGTCAGCAGGAATTTATCGATCTTGTGCTACTGACTCGTCAGGAGCTTGAAACACTGTATCTCAGCGATATTGCAGAGTCCTCCCAACGTGCAACCAAGGAACAGCTGGTAAAGGAATTTCGCCGTCGTTATGTCGCTTTAAAGCAACAATGGGGTGGAGATGAGCGTTTTGATGGTTGGGTCAATCGCCCCCTGAACAACTCTCACTTTGCAGCAGTGGCAACCTATCACACTTACGTGCCGGCATTTTTTTCTCTGCTCGATCGCCATGCCGGCGATTTGCGTCCATTTTATCAGGCTGCAGCAGAGCTTGCTGACATGTCACCAGCCCGGCGTAACGCTGCGCTGCAGGAGTTAAATCCTGCAGCGCAGTGAGGAAACAATCCATATCCTCATCCCATCAACAGATCGATGTCAAAAATCCAACGAGATTTAAACATTAAGTTGACTCTGCTTGAGTTTTTCAAAAATGTGTCTAAATATTGACACATTATCAATAAATCATTATATTAAATTACTTATGGGGGTTGGTTAACCGGCCAGATGCGACTAATGATTGTTCCGTTGT
Source organism: Deltaproteobacteria bacterium (assembly GCA_018399135.1). Lineage (GTDB taxonomy): Bacteria > Desulfobacterota > Desulfuromonadia > Desulfuromonadales > Geopsychrobacteraceae > Pelovirga. The sequence goes on from JAGYPB010000019.1 coordinate 5,817, forward strand.
GTCTGTTCAGCACCGGGTTGGGGTTCTGTAACAAGGGTGTCTGCCGTCATGAGCGGTGAAGGTCAAGCAACCCTGGCTGGCGCAAAGCGTCGATTCCCAACCCGGTTCCAGGACGAAGCTGAATAGTTACGTTGTGTTACGGGTTGGTATAGTCGCTAACAGTATCATGTTGAATGATGTTGTAACCACAGAATGGGATACCAGGACATGGCAATAAATGAAGATTTTGGCGGAATGTTCGGCAGTTCGCCACAGATGCGTGAATTGTTCGATCTGATTGCCTGTGTTGCTGAAGAAGGCAGTAGTACGGTTCTCATTCAGGGGGAGAGCGGCACCGGAAAAGAACTGATTGCGCGCGCTGTTCATGATAACAGCCCGCGTAAGACCGGGCACTTTGTGCCGGTAAATTGCGCTGCTATCCCCGATGAATTACTGGAAAGTGAACTGTTCGGGTATGTCAAAGGGGCTTTTACCGGTGCTATGCAGTCGAAAATCGGTCGAATCCAGCATGCTGATGGGGGCACTTTGTTCCTCGACGAGATCGGCGACATGAAATCGACTCTGCAGGCCAAATTGCTGCGCGTGTTGCAGGAGCGCGAAGTGGAACAGGTCGGAGGGGTGCGACCGACCAAGGTCGATGTGCGGGTGATTGCTGCCACCCATCAGAATCTCGACAATCTGGTCGCGTCGGGACGTTTCCGCGAGGATCTGTACTATCGCCTCGCTGTTATTCCGATTATCGCCCCTCCTTTGCGCGAGCGTAGAACCGATATTTCTTTGTTGATCGAGCGTTTTATTGAGCGTTTTACCCGGCGTAAAAGTGATCGACGCACTTCCTTTGATCCGCAAGCGCTGCAAAGTCTGATGGTTTTCGATTGGCCCGGCAATGTGCGCGAACTTGAAAATCTGGTTCAGCGTCTGGTGATACTGCATCGTGGCAGGCGGATTACGTTGAAAGAGTTGCCGGAAAAATACCGCTGTGACGATGCCGCTGCAGTGATTGAGCGTCTCTCGGTCGCGTCTTCAACAGATGAAACGGGAATATCTTCTGGTGCTGATCATCCCATGGCGAGCCCAGCGGATATTCACTGGGGTGACGATGGTGTGGATTTTAATGCGCTGATCAGTGATTTTGAGGATCGACTGATACTCGAGGCGATCTCCCGCAGTGGAGGTAATAAAAAGGAGGCGGCGCGCTTGTTAAACCTTAAACGAACCACCCTGATCGAAAAAATCAAGAAGAAGAATCTACCAGTCTAGCTGGCTTTTTGGAAGTGCTGGGTCACCTTGTCCTGGATCTCATCAGTGCTGGCCGGGATTACCAGAATATCTTTGGCGCCATATTTAACGGCCCGCAGGACAGCTGAACGGGTCCATTGATCGCCGGCAAAAATCAGCGGTGGCAGGGCGCGACCCGCTGATTGAAGTTTGATCGCTGCGGCGAATCCCTTTTCTCCCACCTGGGCCATAATCAGAAAAATTCCAAGAACCGGATGCTGTTGCAGCAGTCCCTTGATATCATCCTGAAAGCTTAACACCCGGCAGTCGTATGATGCTGAGCTGAGAAGTTCAACGAAGGGTTCAGCGGCGTTTTGTTGATCGCTTAATATCAGTACGATTGGCGGCCCCGCTGGTGCAGTGTCAGGCGTTGCAGCTGCTGGGGCAGCAGCCGATTTGACAGACGCAGCAGCTGATGCGTCGCCTTTCGCGCTCTGAACAGCACTTTTAGTTGCTTCAGGTTCTCCCCAGTTCTCCGTTGTAGAGGCAGTAGAGACTGCGGTTGCACCGGCTTGCTCAGTATGTTCAGCGGTGACCTCCGCCGGAGCATCCAGATCAAAAACCTCCGCCGGAAAGAGGAGAAACAGGCGATGGAGTTCATAGCCATCCATGGCAATGGCAAATGATGCCAGATAGTAATTATCTTCGGCAAAAGGTTCATCAGAGGCCGGGTCGATCTTGGTTGGAACAATGGTCTGACTTTCGGTGCGGACAAAACGCAGTTGCTTCGGGTAGCGATCGAGGAAGACCTGGGTTAAGCTGCCGGCCAAAATGTTGGCGATCTCTCCATAAGCATCGGAAACTTCCCCGTCAAAGTCCCCTTTTCCCATCTGTTCGGCGATCTGTTCATCCGGAAGCATGATCAGGGTGCCACCCATAGCGATGGCATCGGGAACCTGGGTCAGTAAATATCCTGCCCCTTGTTTCTCTCCGCTGACCTTCATCTGGGTCAGGATCGACTTTTCCAGGCAATGAGTAGAAAAGAGTTCCTCTTTGGTTGTCATGACCAGTTGAGTGTCGCTGCATTTGAGGGGCTGCCCGAGCAGGGCACCAATCTCTTCGCCGATCTGGCCAATGGTGGTGTTAAAGACGACATCGACAAGTTTTTTAGCATCAACAAATTTGGGTTTTTTGACGGCAGGGGGAGCAGGGGGAGTTTCTGGTGCTGGTGTTGATGGCGTTTGTGCTGTCGGCTCTGCAGCCGCAGCTGGGGAAGCAGTAGGAACGCTGGCTGCTTCATGTAATTCTGCCTGTGCGGCGGGTTCGGTGGGTGCCGGAGCGATTTCTTCCAGATCAAATATGGGTAATGGAACGACAAATTCGAAGACACCCAGGTCGGTTTCGTCGATGGTCAGTTCACAGCTGGCGATATAATAATCCCCGGGAGGAAAGGGTGCGTCGCTTTCCATATCAATTTTGGTGGGAATCAGCTCTTCAACAGTTTTTTTAACAAAACGTAAGGTTTTTGAGTATTTGTCAACAAATGCCTGGGTCATGACACCGGCAATAATGTTGGCAACTTCACCGAAAGCATCGGTGAGTTCGCCATCCAGTTTACCGGATTTGGCGTTTTCTTCGATCATGTCCTCAGGGAGCATGATCAAGGTGCCGGCGAGAACGGCAGCAGAAGAGATGCGGTTCAGCAGAAAACAGTTGCCTTCACGATCGCCGCTGACCGAAATGCGCGTTAGCGCCGTTTTTTCACGCGCCGGATTGCTGAACAACTGTTCTTTGGAGCAGGTACGCAGCTTGATGTCGGAACAGCTTAACATCTGTCCCAGCAGGGCACCGATTTCACCGGCCAGGGTTTGCATGCCGGCTTTACAGACTACATCTATGAGTGCCCTTTGCTTCAAAATAACCTCGCGCAGCGAAGATGACAGGCGCAGGGCTAGTTGAGCTGATATTTTATCTCAACAAAAAACCGGCCCTGCTCAATAATAAAAGGTACGACAACCCGCTGACTGCCTTTAGGAGCAGAGATGACGTAGGACGTCCCGGCCACTGCCGTCGGAATGGCCAACTCCAGGTCGATATCCTCTGAACTTAACCGTTCTTTGATGCCGCCGGCTAACATATTGGCAATCTCACCAAGAGCGTCTTTAACGTCGGCATCAACCTCTTCCAGTTCCATGCCCAACATGGCACCGGCCACCGCCAGGCCGACAGTGCTCGGGCAGTGAATCCCCAGCATGGCTGAAATACCACCGGTCAGGCCGATCATGGCCGATACATGACAGCCCATCGCCTGTTTGCCCGATTCAAGCGGTGGCTGGGCGGCGATATCGATAAAGATCATGCAGTTGAAGATCTCTTCGGTCGTTTCTGCGATTATTTTAGAAAAATCCACGCTGGCGTCCTGAATGAGTAGGTTTTTTGGCGATTCATGAGAGATTAACCATCTGTGCGTAGCTGCAGCTCGACCAGAAAACCTAAACCGTCAAAAGTAAAGGGGACGGTAACGGATTGTGCTCCGGCCAGGCAGTCAACAGAATAGTCTTCTCCATAGACTGCTGACGGCATCGACAGTTTGATGTCGCTGCCTCCAGGATCCAAAACCGATTTCATGTTACCGGCGAGCATGTTAGCCAGTTCACCGATTGCGTCACGGACATCATCGTCGATCTCTTCCACTTCCATACCCAGAAAAGCTGAAGTTACTGCCAGGGCAGCAGCATTGGCCATATGGATAGCGAGCATCCCTTTGGTGGGTCCGGCAAGGCCAATAATTCCCGAAATGCTGTTGATCAATTTGTCATTATTGCGAACAAACGGCTCTCCTGCAGTGACTTCAAGCATAATCATGCTGGAGAAAATATCCTGGGTGGCATCAATAATGTGTTGTGCGTGTTCCACTTGCACCTCCTCGGCACTGTTGTGTCTTAACGATGGACAGGACATCAGATATTTATAGCAGGGCACCGAGAGTTTCGTTGATCAGTTCGGGAGTGAACGGCTTTTTGATGGCTCCCTTGGCACCGTAGGACTTGGCTTCATTAATAATATCAGCACCGGTTTCAGTGGAAATCATGACGACCGGAATGTCTTTGATGGCGGGTATTTCTGCTTTTGCTTTCAGAAATTCCAGCCCGTTCATGTTGGGCATGTTGATATCGCTGAGGACAACGTCAACGGCGTTGGCACTCAATACGTCGAGGGCTTCCTGCCCGTCCCCCGCTTCGAGGATGGTGCTAAAATCGATGCCGGCCTGGCGCAGTGCCCGTGAAACAATTTTACGCATGGTGTTTGAATCGTCGACAATCAGAACAGTTTTCCCCATTGGTAAGCTCCTTGGATGATGTGTTTAATGTTGTTGAGTAAGTTTTATCCGTTATTGTCTTTGCTCAGGGCAACCAGCGATGCTCCGGCTGCTTGAATTTTCAATGGCTCGTCCTCGCTGTTGATGAGATGCCAGACCACCGTATGCTCGTCGATCTCCGGCAGGGGGCCTGCTTCGAGGCTGGGCAGGCCGATGTGGTATTGCTGGGTTTCGGGTAGCAGTTTGGTCACGAAGAGGCCGGCAATAGTGTTCAGCAATTCATTGAGGATGTCATAGGCCTGTGACGTGGTGACCTCTTCTTCGTCGATGCCAAAAACATTACTGGTTATTTTTTTAAGAAGTGTCGCCGGGACAGCCAAACGAATTTCCCCCTGAATCGGATCATTGATCAGTAGACTGCTCCAGACCAGATCCTCCGGCGGAATGTCTGTGGGCGCACCACGTTCTTCCAGAATCTCCATAAAGACCATGTTTTCCAAGGTCTGTTTGACCGCTTCAATCATGGCCGGGTGGAATGGGTTGTGCTCTATCATGCCAACGCTCCTCAATATTTAAAGTGTGTAATCAGTCAAGAAAGTCTGCGAGGGCATCCATCATTACCGGTGGAGAGACCGGTTTATTGATCACCCGATGAGCGCCGAGCTCCAGCAGTTGCGCTTCTTTAGCAGGGTTTCCGGCGCTGGTGATAACCACCACCGGCATGTCGCAAAGTTTGGGACTGGCTTTCACCCACTTGACCAAAGTCTGACCGTCCATCACAGGCATATTGAGATCGGTCAACAACAGATCTGCCGGTTGCTCTTTGGCTGCTTCTAAAGCCTGTTTTCCGTCTTCAACTTCAACGAATTCGGCGTCACCCAGACCGATAATCTGCAGGCAGCGCTTAATGAACATCCGCGCTGTCGCGGAGTCATCGGCAATAATAATTCGTTTCATCAGCTTTTTTCTCCCTGGTCAGACAAGGACTCTGACAGTTTGTTAAACTCGGTATCAACCACCAGCATAACATTCGCAAGAATATTTGCATTGATTTGGAAGTAGTCGGCATAGTGTGGATCAAGTTTGTAACGCATACTGTCAGAACCGGTTCCAAAACCACCTATCATGGCAATACTATCACCCAGATGAACCGCATAGACGAGGGGCCGCCAGGCTTCTTCAGCCATTGCCGGATGATGGTGATGACGGATCACCGTGACCAGTTCCGGCGGTAACTGCCAGGCTCTGGCAAGGGCTTCGCCGGCAACAGTATGATCGACACCAACAAGTTGTTCCTCTGCAGCGAGATAATCGAGACTGTCGTGGCTGCTGATCAGCTCAACCGCTTCCGGCGCACTGCCGCGCAGATAGTCGGAGATCAATGCTTTGCCGATATCGTGCAGCAGACCGGCGGTAAAGGCCAGATCGGGGCTGAGATCTGCACCCGACTGAATGACCACTTCACGGGCGGCAATAGCGGCACGCAGATCGTGCTTCCACAGGTCGCCGCCTACTGCTTCATAGCCGGAAAGTTCTTTGGAAAAAAGTTCCCCTGCGCAGCTTTCGATAGCAATACTGACAATAACCTGTTGGCCCAGGTAGGATACGGCACGATCGACGGAGGTGATGCGGTTGACCAGACCATAGGCGGCGGAGTTGACCACTTTGAGAATCCGGGCAGTCAGGTTGGCATCGGTTTTTACCAGGGTAACAACGTCCATCAGTTCGTGGTCGGCCTGTGCGGTAATCTGCAGAAGACGACTGGCACTGGCAGAGATCATGGGTACCGACGCAACAATTTTCTGCAGCTCGTCCGGAGCGATTTTTTTCACCATGATGTTCCTCCTAAAGTTGCCAGTTTGGCTTGCCGGGTGAACTTAACGTAATCTGACCTGCCTCAACAGAGATCGATACGGTGCGGCTGTAGTTGCCACCGAGATCCTCTGCGATTGCCCCCATGCCATATGACCAGAGGATTTTTTTGATGGCCAGTGCGTTGCGCTTGCCGATCTGGAAGGTGTCGTTAGTATCCATGACGTTGGCGCCACCACAGAGCTTGACTTTGATCCCTTTGCCGCGCTTGTCGCATCCTAGTTTCGCCATTTGCGCCAGTAGCGCAGGAATTGCCGTGTCGGCAAAATAGCCGGGTTTTTCTATTGCCTTTGCTTTATTGATCGTTGAGTCGGGCAGGGCGATGTGAGCCATACCGATAGAGCGGGTTTGCGGATCGAGAAAAATGACCGAAACACAGGAGCCCAGGGCAAAGGTCTTGATGTCATCCTGCGGATTATTTGATGCGCCGTAGTCGCCGACGCCTAAAATGATTTGCCCCATTTGATTATTTCTCCACAAGCAGCTTCAACAGGGAAGGTGCGATCTGATCGAGGGGTACGAGTTTTTCAGCGCCCCCCTTTTCATAGGCCACTCTGGGCATACCAAAAACAACTGATGTAGCTTCATCCTGGGCGATACCGCGGCCCCCAGACTGCTGCATAGCCAACATCCCATTGGCACCGTCTGAACCCATGCCGGTGAGCATGGCGCTGATCGCATTGGCGCCGACATGTTTAGCTACAGAATGCATCATGACATCAACGGAAGGGCAATGGCCACTGACCTTTTCCGGGCCACCCAGGCGTACCACGTAAAACCCGCCGCTGCGCACGACTTCAAATTGCACCCCGCCGGGAGCAATCAGTACCAGGCCGGTACGGACGCGATCGCCATGTTCGGCCTCCTTGACTTGCATCGGGCAGATTTGATTGAGACGATCAGCGAACATTTTGGTGAAACCGCTCGGCATATGCTGGACGATAACGGTTCCCGGAGTCGTTGCCGGCAACCCTTCGAGTACCCGGCGAATCGCTTCGGTTCCTCCGGTTGAGGCGCCGATGGCAATGACCTTGTCAGTCGATTCAGCCAGGGCGGTAGATTTGCCTGCAGTCCCAGTTGCCGCTGGGTCGACACGTTTGCCTTTCCAATGGGAAACGTTGGCACCGGCGGCAATCTTGACCTTGGTACGCAGTTCCATGAGCATGGAATTGAGTCCGGCAGTGACGTTGCTTGTCGGTTTGGCAACAAAATCGACAGCGCCGGCATCCAGGGCTTCCATGGTGATTTGTTTGCCGCGCTGGGTCAGGGAGCTGACCATGACCACGGGGAGCGGATACTGCGGCATCAATTTTCGCAAAAAAGCGACACCGTCCATGCGCGGCATTTCGACATCGAGGGTCAGCACATCAGGTTCAAGCTCAAGGATGCGATCACGCGCAATATAGGGGTCTGAGGCTGTACCGACAACCTCAATCGCCGGGTCGAGGGAAAGTCCCTGGCTGAGAATATTGCGAACCAGGGCGGAGTCATCAACAATCAGCACCCGGATGTTGCGTTTCATTTACAGGGTTCCCTTCTGGTAGAGTGCCGGTTTCAGATAATTGTAAAGGGTCTGACTGCGTCCCAGGGTTTCTGAATGGCCGATGAAAAGATACCCGCCAGTCTCGGTACACTGATGGTAGCGCTGGACCAGGGCTTCACGGGTTGGCTGGTCAAAATAGATCATGACATTGCGGCAGAAGATCATGTGAAAAGGCTTTTTAAAAGGAAAGCTGGTGTTCATCAGGTTAAAGCGTCTGAACGTCGCTTCTTTCTTGATTTTATCGATCACCGCCATATTGTCGGCACCGGCGGGGGTGAAATATTTGCGGCGCAGGTTTTCCGGCACTTGTTTGACTCGATCTGCAGCATAGACTCCACGACGGGCAATGCTTAAAGCGCGATCAGAAATATCAGTCGCCAGGATGCCGGCGTCCCATTTGCTATAGTCAGAACCCAAATATTCCATCATCAACATCAGCAGGGTGTAGGGCTCTTCGCCACTGGAACATCCGGCACACCAGATCCGCAACTCCTTGTGATTCTGCTGCCTGATTTTGTTAATGATCGCCGGTAATGCGGTTTCGGAGAAATAGTCAAAGTGGTCTTTTTCACGATTAAAGTAGGTGTGATTGGTCGAAATCAGATCAACCAGCTCACCCAGAGATTTTTCTGTCTTGTCGTCCACCAGATAGTCAAAATAGGCGGAAAAGGTCGGCAGATCAAGGTTGCGCATCAGTTTTTGCAGGCGGCCTACCAGTAGCGAGCGCTTTTGATCGGTCAGGTTGATACCAAAGCGCTCATGGATCAGGTTGCGCAACTTGGCAAATTCCTGGTCGGAGATCGACATGGTATTGGAGTACTGGGGAGCTTGTATGACCCTGTTGCTATCCATGGCTTAACCGTTTACTCTTCGTCGTTGTCGGTTTGAGTCAAGCACTGCATCTCGCCACTGAACAGCAGTTTGTGAACGTCCAGTAGAATAATGACGCGTTTGTTCATTTTTCCCATTCCCTGGATATAGCTGCTTTCGCTGTTTTTGCTGGTGCGTGGCGCCGGTTCTACGTTGTTTTCCGGGATGTCGGCAACCTCGCTGACCTCGTCTACCACCAGGCCGACCTCAGTTGAGTCAACATTGATGACAATAATACAGGTGCGGTCATCATAGTCGCGCGCCGGCAGGGCGAAGCGGGCGCGTACGTCCATGACCGGGATGACTTTGCCGCGCAGATTGATAACGCCGCGGATAAAGTCAGGCATATCGGGTACTTCAGTGATCGACTGGATGCCGATGATTTCGATGACGTAACAGATTTCTATACCATAATTTTCCCCGGCCAAGTGAAAGGTGAGGTATTTATCTTTTTGGGTGTCTTCATTACCTGAACCATTCAGGGAGAGATCCTCTGCCATTTATTTGCCTCCTTTATGGATTGCTGCTGCATCAGCCAGTACTTTTTTGTTATCAAATGATTCGACCAGGGTGCCGACATCAAGTATCAGACTGACACCTCCATCGCCGAGAATGGTGCAGCCGGAGACCCCGGGGACATTGCCGATAAAGTCTGACAGTCCTTTGATGACTGTCTGCTGTTGACCAAGGATTTCATCGATAAATAGACAGAAGCGACTCTCCTGATATTCAAGGACAATTAGAATCCCTTCGCAGAGTTGTTCTGAATCGGGTTTTTTATCCAGAATCTGATGCAGGCGGACAATCGGAAAGAAGTGTTCCCTGACGCGTGCCAGCTCGTCGCCGTCAGGGGTCACTGTGATCTGCTCCATCTCTGGGCGGTATGCCTCCAGGATCGATAAGGTTGGGACAATGCAGGTGGTAGTACCAACCCGTACCATCATCCCATCGATGATTGCCAGGGTCAGGGGAATGCGCAGGTTGATGCGGGTGCCCTGGCCAAATTTACTGGTGATATCGATCTTGCCTTTAATTTTTTCAAGGTTTCTTTTTACCACGTCCATGCCGACTCCGCGACCGGAGATGTCGGTAACCTGGGCGGCGGTAGAAAAACCCGGAGCAAAAATCATATTGTTAATCTGTTTCTCTGTCAGGTCGGAGCCATCCCCCTCAATCAGTCCTTTGCTGATGGCTTTTTCAAGGATTTTATCGCGGTTCAGGCCGCGGCCATCATCTTCAATGGTGACCCAAACCTCGCCCTCTTCATGGCGCGCTGACAGTTTAATGGTACCTTTATCCGCTTTACCGTTGGCTGTTCGTTCAGCGGGAGTTTCAAGGCCATGATCGAGGGAGTTGCGTAACAGGTGAACGAGGGGATCGGTAATGGTTTCGATGACGGTTTTATCGATTTCCGTTTCTTCGCCAATCAGCTGCAGATCGACTTTTTTACCGGCTTTTACCGAGATATCATGAACCAGGCGGATCATCCGCCGGAATAGCCCGGAAACGGGAATCATGCGGATCGACATAGCCATTTCCTGCAGTTCCCGCACCAGTTTTGACATGTGTTGTGCAGCCTTGCCGAAGTTTTCCAGCTCCAGCCCCTTGAGATCGGGGTTATGGATCAGCATGTTTTCAGCAATAACCATTTCGCCGATCAGGTTAATCAGATTATCGAGCTTGCCCAACTCAACCCGAATATCCTGACGTTTGGCCGGTACCTTTGATCGAGATACGGGTTTGGCTTTGGCTTTGGCCTCCTCGCCTGATTCGTTCTGACGTTTAAGAGCCTTGGCAACCTGCTCCGCTGAAGCGCTCCCCTGTTGCATGAGGATTTCGCCGACAGGTTTTTTCTGAATTTCCACCGCAGAGGAAATGGCCAGTTTATCGACCCCTTCTTCCGCCAGCAGATCTCCCAACAAAGGTGTCATGAGGTTTTTGAGGTCTTCAAGGTGAGAGTCAAGATCCTCAATGAAATCCTCTTTGCCGTCGGCAATATGATTCAACCCCTGCTGAAGCAGATCCAGACTTGCCAGGAGCTGTTCGGTTGGGTTATCTACCGCAAGTCTGGAGCCGGACTTGACCCGATCCAGGACGTTTTCCATCTGATGACTGAGTTTTTCCAGGTGGCCAAAGCCAAAAAAACCACAGTTCCCTTTAAAACTGTGGATATTGCGAAAAATATCGCCAATGGAATCAGAATCTTCAGGATGCTCTCCCCATGCAAGCAAGCCCTGTTCGGCGTTTTGCAGTAACTCGTTACTTTCCTGCACAAAGCTGTTACGCATTTCCTCGGTAATTTCCATTTCAGGAAAAACCAAATCGGGCTCGTCTGAAACAGGAGGCTGGAGGGTGTCGGCATCAACTCTTTCCGTTTCATCTATGCCGGCAGCAGGGCCTTCGATGGCCTGATGGAGATCTTGCGAAATCTTATCGGCATCTGCGCTCATCGCGTCATCGCTGAAACTGGTCTCGACGGCATCGAGGGCATCTTTAGAGAAGTCGCAGGCGGCGCAGAAAAGGGTGACGTGTTCCGGTATCAGCTCCATTTCATTATTGCGGATCAGATCCAGCAGACTTTCGGCCGCATGTGCGACCCGGGTCAGGTGGTCAAATTCAAGAAAGCCGGCACTGCCTTTCATTGAATGAAAAAGACGGAAGATGGCATTCATGGTTTCAGGATCGCTGTTCTGCCCCAGTTCGATGATCGCTGGTTCGAGCTGCTCGATCATGTCACGACTTTCCGTTACAAACTCTTGAATGATTTCAATCTGGTCGTCGTCGAGGTGCATACTCATGGCGAATCCTCAATAGAATTACATGTTAAAAAGACAGAAGGTAACAGTGCCCAACAATAGTCAATAAGCGGTTAAAAATAAAGAAAATTAATGTTTATTCTGATACTCTGGTCATCAAGGGTGCTGTCAGGTCATGTAAAAAACCTTTTGGCTGATCGCTCCCTGGCTCTACTTATTAGAAATGTACATTCCATATCCATCCCTATCCTGGCCCTCTATATGGCCAACCAACCAATCTTTCAAAAATTTGTATACATCAGCAGGGGGCATTCTGTCTCCTGTTTTGATCTTGGTGGCATAGCCTGCAACCTGGTCGATGAAGTTCTTATGGATCAGGCAGTGCGCTTCAAAATCGGGATAGTTGTGCTTTTTCATGAGATTTTCTTCCGCCCGGAAATGGGTGACGGTGTAGTCAACGAGCTCATCCACAACCTGGCCGACCAGCATCCGGTCACCACCGTCTTTCATCGCTTGAAACAGCTGATTGATCAGTTCAACAAGGCGCTGATGTTGTCTGTCCATCAGGTCAATGCCGGTGTTCAACTTATCACTCCACCTCAACACTGATCCCTGTGCGGGTTTGCTGGAGGCGTGCAGTTGGGGCTGTCCCCAGCCGGCAGATCCTCTGGCAGATTGTTGTGTGGCCGGCATCACCGCAGCTGAAGATGTGGCTGAATTGTTTAGCCGGAAGCTGCTGAGTTGATGCTGAAGCTGCGATGCCTGACTGGCAAGTTCTTCACTGGTGGCGGCACTCTCTTCAGCGGTTGCCGTATTTTGCTGGATGACCTGATCAATCTGTTGCAGACCCGAATTGATCTGGCCGATTCCCTGGGCTTGTTCCTGACTGGCAACTGCAATTTCACCGATCAAATCTGTCGTTTTGCTAATTGATGCGACAATTTCATTTAAAGCTGTAGCGGTTCTTTCAGCAATCTGGGATCCGTTGGCGGTTTTCGCGACTGAACCTTCAATCAATTCAGCTGTTTCCGCTGCGGCTTTGGCGCTGCGGGCGGCCAGGTTACGGACTTCTTCGGCGACAACGGCAAAACCCTTGCCGTGCTGGCCGGCGCGCGCGGCTTCAACAGCAGCGTTAAGGGCGAGAAGGTTGGTTTGAAAGGCAATTTCGTCAATCACCTTGATGATTTTACTGATGCTGTGGCTCGCGTTGCTGATTTCGGACATGGCGGAAATCATCTCGGTCATCCGCTCACTGCCGGCATGGGCGGCATCGCGTGCCGAGGTTGCGAGGTGACTGGCCTGCTGAGCATTTTCTGCACTGGCGTTGGTCTGACTGCCGATCTGATTCATCGAACTGCTGATCTGCTCAACCGATGCAGCTGATTTTGATGCTCCGTCGGATAGCATCTGCGCCGATTCACTGACCTGGGCACTGCCGGTATCAATTTCCTGCCCGGCTGCTTGCAGTTCTGCGATCATCTGGTTGAGATCCTCTCCGAGTGTTTTAATCGCATTGCGCAGGCTGTCCTGCTCGTCGTGTGGGGTGATGGTAAAGGTCAGGTCGCCGCCGGCTAGTTGCTGTAAGGGCTGGACAACCTCAGCTTGCAGGCTGTCTGCCAGGGTATCAAGAGTGCGAGCTGTTTCACCGAGTTCATCATTCTGGGTCAAACCCAGGCGGACATCGAGGTGTCCATGGCTGATATCCGTTAACAGGCCTTTGACTTTGATCAGGGGGGCAACGATCATGCTGCGCAGCATAAAAAACAGGGCCAGCCAGATAACAATTAAGCAGGTCAACCCCATAATGATGCTGTTGATCAGACTTTTCTGGTTGCCTGCCGTGCCAATGGCTGCCAGCACCATTTTTTCCTGATTGAGTTTGTCCAGACTGTAATCAACATACAGAACCCCGGAAAGAGTGCCGACGGTCTCAGTGGGGTGGCATCCCATGCAGTCTGGTTCGTACATGTGGCCGTGGGCCATGAAGTAGTTGTCAGACCGTTCCTGCTTCAGGCTGTAATTCTGATCGGTACGGGTAATGTTAATGATTGGCTGGCGGTTGCCGAGTTTTTCCGGAAGGCTTGAATAAACGGTCACGCCCTGAGCATTGGTCAGGCCGACCTCAATAACACCCGGCACCTGACCGAGACCTGTCACCAGTTCATCAAAAACATCCATTTCTCCCCGCTCAAGGGATCCCTTGGTGCCGATTTCCAGGCTGGTAAAAACATTCTCGGCTTGCTCAAGGATGGTGTCATGAAGTGTGTCCAGGGCCTCGGTTTCCTGAGAGCTCAGGATAGCTCGGGTTTGAAGGGCCGACAGGGTGAAACTGATACCGAGAATAATAAGTAGAATAAGTATGAGCGCGCCCCCCAATTTAGACTGGATGCTGTTCAGCTTCATGATTCGGACCTTTGTGAATAGAGTCAAGATATCAGGGCAAGAGGTTAAGTTATACTCATGTGCAAGCTATCATCGAAGTTGTTCTAACGCAACCAAAAAAATCGTAGTCGAGTAAGTTTATCGACTACCATGGGGTTTGACATTGATGCTGCCAGTAGGGAATAAATATAACGATAGTGGTATCTGTTCAGCACAGGATCCGCAAACCTTTTGTGCATGGGCGAGGCTGAATAGTTATCGCCGGGAGCCTGTCAGGGTTGGTTTTTTGTTGCGTTTTTTTTCCGCCGTCGGCGTTTGCGGCGAACAGGAGTATCGACTGGTCTGCCGGGGGTATTGGTGACGGTGTTCCACTCCTGCAGTAGTGGAAGGAGATCGGGGCGCACTTTCGTCCACAGGGTGAAGAGTTCCAGGGCCGTAGCGGTGGCAGGGTGGCGCAGGAACTTTTGTTCGCCGCGCCGGCCGCGACCGCGCATCAACCGAAAGCAGCTGATGAGCAGATCACGTGCCTGGATACGGATGCCGGCAGCGATACTGAAATAGCGGCAGTGGGGAGTGAGAATATCATTGGCTGACTGTAGTGCGGCGGTGATCGGGGTGCTGTGCTCTGACGGGCAACTGTCCATAAACAGGCGCAGATAGAGGGCGGCAAGGGCAAAGCTTTCATCGATTGTTATACCGCTGCGGGTACGAGCGTCGACCTGCGCCAGCATAGCAATTCCTTCATTGGTGCCGGGATAACCGGCGAGCAGGTGAGGGAGCATGCCAAGTTCGCGGCATTGATGCAGTACCGGTGCCGCGATGCCGTAACGAAACAGCGCCATGATCTCTTCGCGCACCCTGGCCGGTGCCGCAGTTGCCAGCAGTTTCATGTGTTTTTCGATAGCTGGAACAATATTATCACAAAGCTTGAAATCCAGGCGGGCGGCAAATTCAATAGCGCGTAACATGCGTACCGGATCTTCGACAAAACGGATCAGCGGATCACCAATAACACGGATCTGGCGCTGCTTTAGGTCGACAAGGCCGCCGACATGGTCAACCACGCTGAAATCAGCGATATTATAGAACAGGGCGTTGATGGTAAAATCGCGGCGGAAGGCATCTTCGCAAGGAGTGCCAAAGAGGTTCTGGACAAAATGCAGATGATCGTCGGGATCGTCGGGAAGTTCTTCCGGAGTCGCCTCGCGGCGGAAGGTAGCGACCTCAATCAGTTTGTTGCCGGCAAAGCGGATATGGGCAAGACGAAACCGGCGTCCAACCAGAAAACAGTTGCGGAACAGACGTTTAATCTGGTTCGGGGTGGCATCGGTGGCGATATCAAAATCTTTGGGCGTGCGTCCGAGCAGGAGGTCACGTACACTGCCTCCCACCAGATAGCTTTTAAAGCCGTTGCGATGTAGTCGATAAAGAACTTTCAGGCAGTCTTCATCGATTTGCCGGCGTGAGATCGGGTGCTGGTCACGTGTGAGAATATCAGGTAAATCGGGTTTCATGTCAGTCCGGAGCTGAAAAGGTGGTTGATGTCAGGCGGACTATAGCAATTCCACCAGTGCCCTGTAACCTATAAAATGTCGCAAAGAGTTGGTGAGTTATTGTGAAAAATACGATAGATGCATTGGTTATTCTGGGAGCAACTGCTGGTGGCAAGACCTCCCTGGCGGTAAATGCTGCGCGCCATTTTGGCAGCGAGATCATCTCCGCCGATTCCCGACAGGTCTACCGTGGGATGGATCTGGGAACCGGTAAAGATCTGGTGGAATATGGCGAGATACCTTACCACCTGATTGATATTGCTGAAGCCGGCAGCGAATACAACCTGTTTCAGTACCAGCGCGACTGTTACGCAGTGATCAAAGCTGTTCATCAGCGCCACCGGCTACCGCTGCTTTGCGGCGGAACCGGCCTCTATCTGGATGCGGTCTTGAAAGGGTATCATCTGGTCGAGGTGCCGGTGAATCAGCGACTGCGGGAGCAGGTATCATCCTGGAGTGATGAGCAGTTACGTCGGGGACTCCTGGAACTCAAGCCACAGCAACACAATCGTACCGACCTTGATGAGCGAGAGCGCCTGGTACGTGCCTACGAAATCGCTTTGGGGGAAACCTGCGCTGAACCGGTCGATCCCTTTGTCTGGCAACCACTGGTGTTTGGTTTGAAATGGCCTCGTGAGGTGTTGCGCCGCCGGATCTCCGAGCGCCTCAAGCAGCGCCTGGAGCAGGGAATGATTACTGAGGTTGAGAATCTCCATGCCGGCGGAGTGAGCTGGAAGCAGCTGGAATTCTATGGCCTCGAATATCGCTATATTGCATATTATCTCCAGGGCAAGTTGCGTCGTCATGACATGATTCAGCAGCTTGCCAATGCCATCGGTCAGTTCGCCAAGCGTCAGGAAACTTTCTTCCGGCGGATGGAAAAACACGGAACCCGGATTAACTGGCTTAACGCTCAGAAAGATCCTTTTTCTCAACTGTGTCGCGTTGCAGAACAGTACCGGATCAATCTGTAAATGCAAGGTTGGCTCAAAAAATATCTGAACAACCGGGCGGTGCTGACTCCCTGGCAACTGGCAGGCAATCGTGCGTCGGGGGTTGATGCTGCCATTGTTATTCCCGCATTGGCTGAAGCGGAGACTTTGCCGGCGACCCTGCAGTCTCTTGCGTTTAATGATCCTGAACTACTACAGCGTACCCTGGTAATTGTTGTCGTCAATCAGCGCCCTGATGCCTCGTCGACACTGCGGCTCAATAACGAAAACACCTTGACCTGGCTGGTATCCCGGTCCAGCCTGCCGTTGCAGCTGGCATGGATTGACGCTGCAAGTCCCGGGTTGGAACTACCGACCGGGCAGGGGGTGGGGCTGGCGCGCAAAATCGGCTTTGATGCGGCATTGCTCCGCCTGAACTGGAACAACGAGCCCTTCTTGATCTCCCTCGACGCTGACACCCTGGTTGATTCTGATTATCTCACGGCACTGTACAGTCACTTTGCCACCGCACGAGCAGCCGGAGCCGTGCTGCCTTTTCGCCATCAGGTGGGAACCGATTTTGGTGAAGAAGAGGCTATTCGCGCCTATGAACTCTACCTGCGCAGCTACCAATTCGGCTTACAACAGGCCGGATCTCCCTATGCTTATCAGAGTATCGGCAGTGCCTTTGCCTGCCGGGCGCAGGGGTACATTGGCGCCGGAGGAATGAACCGACGGCTGGCCGGTGAGGATTTTTATTTTCTTCAACAGCTCAATAAAGTTGGTGGGGTTGCGTCGTTGCAGGGGACAGTTGTGCACCCTGCGCCCCGTTGTTCTGTTCGTGTGCCTTTCGGAACCGGACGTGTTGTCGCCCAATATCAGCAAGGGAAGACACCCGCTTATCGTTTTATTGATACACAGGCTTTTGTCGTATTGCAAGAATGGCTGAATTTGGTAAATGTGCAGCCTGACGCTACGGCTGGCGACCTGCTGCTGCGGGTACACCAGCTGTCCCCGGAGCTGGAAAATTTTCTTGAAGATCGCGGTTTTTCAACCCTCTGGGCGCTGGTGCAGCGTAATCACACAGGGCACGGGCAACGTCTGCGTGCCTTTCATCATTGGTTTGACGCCTTGCGTACCCGCCAGCTTCTGACTCGTCTGACGCATTCCGCTAATGATCCCCGCTCGTTGGTTAGTAAGTTACTGAACTGGGGCGGATATGCCGGCTATTGTGATGCCCCGACGCAACTGAAATTGCTGGAGGGGTTGCAGGGGGTTGCCGGGAATGAATAATGGGCTTTCCTCGAACCTGGTGTCTCAAGGTTTTACTTGGCTCCATCAGGGGATTAATGGCAGAATGCATCTGAATTTACTATTCCAATAACCCGTAAGCCAAGCACAGGTTAATCTTATGACACTGCTGTACCGTATTGCTTTGTTTTTGTTTTTATTTCCAACGTTTGCTCTGGCTCAGTTGCCGGGGCAGTTGCTGGAGGATTTTGCGCCGGCTGACGGCGTTGTGTTGATGGCCATGGGCGACTCCTGGCTGGTCGATCTGGATGCCAATCAGAATGTGCGGCCCGGTGATATCCTTTCGGTCATATCTCCCGGCGAAACCATTGTTCATCCTGAAACCCGCGATATTATTGGTCGTACCGATCATGTTGTCGGCTTTCTCGAAGTCTCCCGGGTGATGTCCGGCTATTCTTATACCAACCTGCTGACCACGGGATTGACCCTTCAGGCGGGAACTCAAGTGCGTCGGTTCGAGCAGGTTCCTGCCTACGTTGAGGCCTCTGTTCCGCAACCATTGGCACAGGAGCTCAAACGTAACCTGAGTCATTTTGAGTGGGTTGATACGCCTGTTGGCACAGAGGATCCCGGTTTGTCTTTTCGTCTACAGGATGATCGTTTAAGCGTCAGCGGACTTGCTGGTGCGGATGTTGGCAGTTACCGTTACAGTGCGGGGCAGGTGATGGCTCCGATGACTCCTGCCATCCGTCAGACCGAGCCGGTTGCTTCTGCTGAACCGGAGCGCAGTCTGCTGAATCAGGGGGTTGATTCCCTGCTTGGCACCGTAGGTTTAGGGCGTGGTGATACCCGTCTTGAAGCGCCTGGGGTTGCCCGCCAGCAACAGTCCGATGGTGTCTGGATCAGTCCGCCCCTGGGTGAAAATCCTGTGGGGCTGGCGACCGCTGATTTGACTGGTGACGGCCGGACGGAAATCGCTGTGGCTCTGGAAAATGAGCTGCGGATTATGCGTATGACCGCTGGGCAGTTTGCCGCTGTTGGTGCGGTTGATTTTCCCGCTGGTACGCGTTTGTTAGGTATCGACGCGCAGGATCTGAATAATGATGGTCAGGCTGAACTTTATATCACTGCCGTCATCGATCATGATCTGCGCAGCCAGGTTGTCGAGTTCCGTAATGGTCGTTTTGAGCGGGTGATTACCATGGTCAACTGGTTCATGCGGGTGGTTGATCTGCCGGGAGAAGGAGCGGTGCTTCTTGGTCAGCGCATGAGCCGCAGTAATGAACCCTTTTCGCCGCCGGTATTTCGTATTGAACGCAACCGCGACCGATTATCGCGCGGAGCTGCCCTGGTTCTGCCGGCGCGGGTCAATCTGTTCAGTATGTTGCCGGTGACTGCAGCCTCAGGCGAAAGCATCTATGTTTCTCTATCGGCGGGTGATCGTTTGCAACTGGTCAACAGCAGCAATGACCGTCTGTGGCGTTCCAGCGATTATTTTGGTGGTTCGGATATCAGTTTCTATAACCGCCCGGAATCGGAGGCGACACAGCGTGTGCCGGTGGCCATACAGCAGCGTTTGACCCCCCTGGCTTCGGGAGAAATTCTGACCGTTCAGAATCAGGGTTCACGATTGTTGCAGGGATTGCGCTCCTTTACTGATGCGCAACTAGTGGCTTTTGAATGGGACAGCAGCAGTCTGCAGCTGAACGAGCGCTGGCGGACCCCACTGCAAAAAGGCTATATCGCTGATTTTATCGTTGCTGATATAGATGATAACGGTGAACTTGAATTGCTTGTTGCCATGCGGTTCCAGGAGAAAAACATCTTGCAACGCGGCCACTCTGCTCTGATGGTGTTTAAGCTTCAACAGTAAAGTCCTCCTTGCGGCTGGATTGATTGTCGTAGATCACTCCAGCCGTTTTTTCTTTCGCTTTGCCATGTAGATTCAGATACTCCCCATGAATATTCTCTCCCTGCATCAAGTCAGTCTGGCCTTTGGTGGCCCTAAGCTTCTCGACGGCGTTAACCTTCAGATTGAAGCGGGTGATCGCATCTGTCTGCTCGGACGTAACGGTGCCGGGAAATCATCCTTGCTGCGTCTGCTCAATGGTGATATTCCGCTTGATGCGGGGGACATTCAGCGCCGTCAGGGCGTGCATACCGCCTACGTTCCCCAGGACTTCCCCGCCCATTGGCCGGGGACGGTGCGTGACTATCTGCACCAATGCGGGCAGGCGCAGGGGATAGATGAGTTGACCCTGCAGGTGCGTATCGACCAGCTTGCCGGACGCCTGGAACTGCTCCTGGATGAACCCCCGATCGATCTTTCCGGTGGTCAGCAACGCCGCACCCTGCTGGCGGCAGCGCTGATTCTTGAACCTGACCTGATCCTGCTCGATGAGCCGACCAACCACCTTGATATAGAGGCCATTATCAGACTCGAAGAATTACTTCTGCGGCTGGGAAAAACTCTGGTGTTTGTCAGTCACGACCGCGCTTTTACCCGCCGTCTGGCAACCCGGATTGTTGAGCTTGATCGTGGCCGGTTGCACGATTATCGCTGCGACTACGACACCTTTCTGGAGCGCCGGCAGGATGTTCTGCATGCCGAAGAAAAGGCCTGGGAGCGGTTTGATCAGAAGTTGGCCGAAGAGGAGGTATGGATTCGAAAAGGGATCAAGGCACGCCGTACACGCAATATGGGGCGTGTGCGCGATCTGCTCAAATTACGCGAAGAGCGCCGCCGGCGCCGTGATCGCATTGGGAATGTGCGTTTGAATATCGACGAAGCGCAGCGCAGTGGACGCATGGTGGTGGAAACGGCAGACTTAAGTTTTTCCTATCCCGAAAATCCTCCACTGATTGACAATCTTGATCTGCGCATTATGCGCGGTGATCGCATCGGACTGCTCGGGCCAAATGGCTGCGGCAAAACTACCCTGCTCAAGCTGCTGACCGGTGAGTTACAACCGACTGCCGGTACCCTGCGGCTGGGCACCAACCTGGAAATCGCCTATGTTGATCAGCTGCGTGAACAGCTCGATGGCGATCGCAGCGTTAAACAGAACCTCGCCGATGATCATGACCAGGTCATCATCAATGGCCAGCCGCGCCATATTTACGGCTACCTGCAGGATTTTCTCTTCACCCCCGAGCGTGCTCGTACGCCGGTTCGGGTCTTGTCGGGCGGGGAAAAGAATCGCCTGCTGCTGGCCAAATTGTTTACCCGTCCCGCCAACCTGTTGATTCTTGATGAGCCCACAAACGACCTCGACATGGAAACCCTGGAGCTGCTGGAGGAACTGCTTCTCGATTATCAGGGTACCGTGTTACTGGTCAGCCACGACCGCAGCTTTATCAATAACCTGGTGACCAGCTCCCTGATGTTTACCGGCAATGGCAAGGTGGAAGAAGTCATTGGCGGCTATGACGATTGGCTGGCATTGAAATCAACGCCACGGGTTGCTGCAGATCAAAAACCGAAAACAGCAGCACCCGTTCGTAAAGAACGGCCACGCAAATTGACCTTCAAGGAAAAAAAAGAACTGGAAGAGTTGCCCCTGACCATTGAGACGCTGGAAACCGAACAGGCAGAGTTACACGCCACCATGGCCGATCCGACCTTCTATCAACAGGGCAACAGCGAAAAGATTACCGCCGGGCAGCAGCGGTTGGAAGTGGTTGAAAAGAAGTTGGAAGCTGCTTACGGACGCTGGCAGGAACTGGAGCAGATCCCGGAATAGGGGAGGCGAAATTCAGAATATATGAATATAGAATATAGAAGGTTCTGCCCTTCTTCTGAATTCTGTCTCCTATATTCTATATTCTGGCTTTTCCAGCGCTTCCGCCAGCAGGTCGAGGATATGCACAGCGCGTTGGTTGCCGCCTGAGTGGTTGATGCTGTCCTGTAGCTGCATGATGCAGCCGGGGCAGTCGGTGGCTACCAGATCGGCTCCGGTTTCTTCGACCAGGACGGCTTTTTTTGCGCCGATCTTCTTGCTGGTATCATGGTAAATACACCGGAATAGGTTCCCCCCAGCCCTGTAGCTTACCGGGTATGGTAATTCCACAAAATCAACCTGGGGCAGGGCCTTTAAGATCGCTCGCGGTTCTTTGGTGATGCCGTGATTACGCAGATGACAGGGATCATGGTAGGTCACTTTGAGCCGTTTTCCGCCCTGGGCAACTGCTCGAGCTTTTCCGGCAGTCCCTGTTCCATAAGATAGACAAAGATGTCACGGATCTTCTTCTGGTATCCCCTTCACCATCAACCATTCTGGATAAATCTGACCCAAGCCTGAATGACAGGACGCACAAGCGGTAACGATGGTGTCGTAGCTGTGATTGCTGAACATTTCCAGATTGATGGACGCCAGCCTTTCCCTTAGTGTCACTAGCTCCGGCTGATACGGCCGGGAGACCACAGCAGGCCTGCTCCTGCCCGGAATCAGAATCGTTGCTCAGAAATTTCAGTGCCTTGATCAAGGCTTCACCGCTCTCAGGATACATGTAGTTGATGCCACAACCGGTGAAAAACAAAACGGTCAGGCGCCTCTTTGCCGGGGATTACCTCGGGAAAACGTTCACGCAAAGGTTTGGCGGTGACTGGTGGCGGGGTGCGGTCGGCACTGATGTAAGGGGCAGGAAGCGCAGGCGCAAGCCACTACTCTCTGGGGATTTTAAATAACAGATGCGATAACTTATGCGCTTTTATGCTTCAGGTTCATCAGTTTCGGGTGTTTTGAGTACCGTTGCTACGCCGAAACCAAGGTGGACCCCTTGCGTCGGGCGATCTCGCGCCGCGTGGCGGCGATGATCTCTTCGGTATGTACTTTGTTGGGGCAATTGGCATAACAACTACCACACAGCCCAGGCACTGGGACATGTCGAGGAGGAACTGCTCTTCTAGAGTAACCTCACCATCAAACAGAGCATCCGCCAGAGCGATTTTTCCCCGCGCAACCCGTCCTTCATGGTGCTCAGCACCAAAAGCAGGACAATGGGCACGGCATCCACCGCATTTAACGCAATGCTTGATCTCGTCACGATAATCTTCAAGGGTTTTGAGTTTGGGCATGGTGAATACCTTGGAATACAGAATATAGAATGAAGAATACAGAAGGAATGGACTTAACTTCTGTCTCCTATAGTCTGTCTTCTATATTCTGCTTTACATCACTGAAAAATTTTCCGGGTTGAGGATATTGTTGGGGTGGGGCTCTTTTGATCGTTTTCATATAGTCGATGGCAGCCTTGCCCAGCTCCATTCCAACAAAGGGGGCTTTCATGATCCCGACCCCGTGCTCGCCGCTCATGGTGCCGCCGAGTTCCAGTGTGCCGGCGAAAACATCAGCGATGGCGAGGTCGGCTTTTTCCTGCTCTCCGGGGATCTTGCTGTCGATCATGATATTGACATGGATGTTGCCGTCACCGGCGTGACCAAAGTTGACGATAGGGATGCCGTATTTATCGGATATCTTGTCGATTTTGCGGATCATATCCGGTACTTTGGAGCGCGGTACACAGATATCTTCGTTGAATTTGTCAGGGTTGACGCGGCGTAGAGAGGCTGAAACCGAGCGCCGGATCTGCCATAGGGCGTCACTTTCCGCCGGGGTTTCGGCAATACGGGTCTCGACCACTCCCAGGGGTTTGATGATCTCAGCGATTCTGTGAGCCTGCTTGTCGAGAAATTCACGGTCACCATCGACCTCAATAATCAGTACGGCGCGGGCGTTGTCCGGCACTTGCAGGCTGGTGGCATCACGGACACAGTCGAGGGTGCGGCCGTCCATAAATTCCAGGGTCGCCGGAATGATCTTGCTGCGGATGATGCTTGAAACCGCCTGGGCGGCACCGTCGATGGAGTCAAACAACACCAACATGGTTTTTTTGGCGTCGGGTAGCGGTAATAGTTTGATGATAATTTTGGTGATAATTGCCAGAGTGCCTTCACTGCCACAGATCAATTTGGTCAGATCGTAACCGACGACTCCCTTCATGGTCGGGCCACCGGTAGTGATAATGTCGCCGGTTGGCGTGACGATCTCAAGTCCGATGATGTAATCCTTGGTGACGCCGTATTTAACGCAGCGCGGGCCGCCGGCACATTCGGCGACGTTGCCGCCCAGTGTTGACATCTTCAGGGAAGCTGGATCGGGCGGGTAGAACAGGCCCACTTTTTCCACCGCTTTTTGAAAGTCTTCGGTAACAACCCCCGGCTCTACCGTAGCCACCAGGTTTTCTTCGTCGATGTCAAGAATGCGATCGAGACGAGTCAGACCAAGGACGATGCCGTTGGACGTCGTCGGCAGGCTGCCGCCGGTAAAGCCACTGCCGGCTCCGCGTGGATAGATAGGGATCTGGTGCTGGTTGGCCAGGGCCATGATTCGGCTGATTTCCTGGGTAGTGCCGGGATGCACTACCGCTGCCGGAAGAAATTTGCGTTGGGTGGCGTCATAAGAGTAGCAGATCAACGAGGTCTTGTCGGTTTGAACATATTCTTTGCCGACGATTTTTTCGAGGTTGCTGATGATGGATTTGTCAAGCATGGGATACCTTTCGATCATTTTTCCTGAGGCATTATTGAATAAATAACCAAAAAAGTCTACTTTGTCCGGCCAAACCAGCCGGTCTTTTCCGCATAAGTTTCGACTCGATTCCGCCCCTTTTTCTTGGCACTGTAAAGCGCCTGGTCGGCATGTTCAATCAGTCCTGTTTTGGTCATGCGCCGCCCCTTGTCGTTACCATCAAACTCTGCAACCCCGAAACTCGAGGTGACCCGGTAATCTTCGCCATCATAGTGAAATTTGTGTTGCTCGATTTCGGTGCGGATCTTTTCTGCTACTGTCAGGGCGTCTTCAAGGGCGGTTTCGGGCAGGACAAAAACAAATTCTTCACCGCCATAGCGGGCACTTAAATCATAATCACGAATCAAGCTACTGCACAGCTCAGCAAACTCCTTAAGGACATAGTCCCCGGCCTGGTGCCCGTAGAAGTCATTGAACTTTCTAAAATTATCAATATCGGTCAGAATCAGACAGAGCTTGTTGCCAAGGCGGTTGCTACGGCTCAGCTCTTTGTCGAGAAATTCCTGAAAATAGCGATGGTTATAGATGCCGGTCAGACCATCAAGGTTGGCAATACCTTCAAGGTAGGTGTTTTTTCCTTCGAGTTCTTTGGTCAATTTTTCCAGTTGCATCTTGGCTTGCACCAGTTCGCGATTGATCTGCTCATAACTCATGTTAAGCAGGCTTAGTTCAATGTTGGCCTGTTGCAGCAATTCGGGAATAGACGCTGTGCCCTGGATTTTGAGCCCAAAATACTGAGCAGCAGCTGCGACTTCGGTGTTGACCCGAGTAAGAATCTGGTCGATGGCGTCGGTGTTCAGTTTAAACATCTTGCGAGCGCGATCACGAAAAGGAGTATGGTAGACAATCGGTTTGCCGGAATACATGATATTGGCGATCAGGGCGGCCAGGTGCGCCACCCGGATGTCGGTTTGCAGCTCAGACTTGTTGCCGGCATACTTGTCCGGATCATGGTGATAACTGATGGGGATAGCCAGGCTGTCGGGAAAATTCCAATGCCGGGCCGCTTCGCCACCGATCGTGGCATGAGTAGCGCCAATCCGCTCAAGCTCCAGTTCAAGCAAGCGTTTTTCGCTGCCGGCAGCCAGTTCGAGGAGTTCATCGTAATCATTTCGATAGGCGCTGGCGAAAATCAGTTTGCCAAGGTTTTGCAGCAGGCCGACGGTAAATATATCTTCCGGATCCCGGTCGGGTGCCACTTTGGCCATGATCAACTTGGCTGCTACTGCTGCTGCCATAGATTGTTCCCAGAACAGTTCATAATCGAATCCGGTGCCCTGTCGTGGCCGTTCAAGGTTGAGAAATGAAAAAGATAGAACAAGGCTGCGTACGGCGTTGGTGCCGAGGATGGCGACGGCCTGTTGGATAGTTCCCACCTCATTGGGAAAGTTATAAAAGGAGGAGTTGACCACCTTGAGAATTTTGGTCGACAGGGAGACATCCTGGGCAATCAGTTTGCTGATGTCATAGGTGGTGGTTTCTTCCTTGCCGGTGATATTGATCAGGGTCGATGCTACCGTGGATAGGGTTGGCAAAGAGCCTGATTCAATGACCTTTTTTAATACCTCTTGTTGGGTTGCCATGCCTTGTTTTTCCTGTCGTCTTCAGGTTGCCGTCGGTGGAGTAATTACCGGCAAGATAGTACCACCATCGGGGATGATTACCGTAGAATAATCGGTGGGGAGGGTGGGCTTTACCTGCTTCAGGGCGGTCTGCAGGTCAGCTGTTTTCTTCATCCCCATGGCGGCGGTTTGTTCACTGCTGAATTCGCTGATCAGCAGAATACGGAAGCGTCGGGACCGGGCCAGCACGGCGTGGGCGGTCTGGCCGTTGATCTGGTAGTCGGCGCGCAGTGCGGTTTCAAACTCAGCAAGATCCTGATAGCGGAACCAGTCGAAAAAGGTCGGATAACCGAAACCGTCGCGACAGGCGGCAAGAAAAATAATCGTGCCCCCTTCTTTGACCGCGCGGCAGCCATAATCGAGGGCTTTTTGTGCCTGGATAAAGTTGATGTCTTTAGGCTCTCCACCGCAGGAGATGATTGCCAGGTCGGCCGCAGCGGCAAGCGGCGCGCTGTAGAGGGCGCGTACCAGATCACAGCCGGCCAGGTGTGCCTGCTCCAGTTCGCCACAAAAAACTGCAACAATTTCTTTGTTTGGCCCCAGTACGGTATTGAGGATGAAGTCCGGCTCGACTCGCTGCGCGGCCTGCAGCAGATTACGATGAACCGGATTGCCGTTAAGCATCCCGGTCACCGCGGACGGATGTTTGCCGCCAATTTCCGGCGGATTGAATACGGCAAAATGGCTGGCCATGCAGGTCTGGCGACTGGCAACGCCGGGCACCAGACCTTTGCGGCCGCCGCCGAAACCGGCGAAATAGTGAAAACCGATGGTGCCGGTAACAATCACCCGATCTGCCGCCATCACGCGGCGATTGATCTGTACCGGAATCCCGCCATCGGTCATCCCCAGGTCGACCAGTTGTGTCGGGTCATCGCAATCATGATCGTAAACGGCAATACGTCCATAGAGAGAGCCAAGGATCTTGCGGTGTTCCTCGTCTGTCTGTGGGCGATGAATCCCCAGAGCAATGACAATGCTGATCTTCGCATCGACGATGCCGCAGCGGTTAAGCTCGTCGACCACAAGGGGTAGATACACCTCACTGGCCGAGTAGCGGGTGATATCGGAGGTAACAATCACAACATCTTCCCCCGGCTTGACAATCTCAGCCAGAGGTGGCGTAGCGATGGGATGATTTAACGCTTCGCTCACCAGTTCGGTTGCGAGAAGCGGTTGGGCAATCTCTTTCATCTGCAGTCGTTGGGCACCGGGCAGATGGCAGGGGACGCTGATGGAACCGTATTTCAACACAATGTCGGTCATCAATTAATAACCTTTGATCATACCACCATCAATCTGGATGATGTCGCCGGTCATATAAGAACAAACCGGTGAAGCGAGAAAAGTAACGACCCGGGCAAATTCGTCCGTTTCACCATAGCGTCCCAAGGGGATCAGTTTCAGATTTTCTGCGCGAATCTGTTCAATGGCAACGCCGCGTTGATCCGCTTTGAGTTGATCAAGGTAGACCGTGCGATCGGTGGCTACCCGTCCTGGAGCCACCGTGTGAACCAGGATATTGTCACTGGCCAGTTCATTGGCCAGACTTTTACCAAGTCCCAGCATTCCCATGCGAAAAGCGTTGGACAACAGCAGTCCGGGAATCGGTTGTTTCACCGATGAGGAGGTAATATTGATGATCCGTCCGCCATGTTTTTTCAGGGCGGGCAGGCTGGCGCGAATGGTGCGTACGTAAGCCAGCAGGGTCGATTCAAAAGCCGATTGCCAGTGGCTGTCGTCGAGCTGATCGAAGTCTCCCCCCGGCGGTCCACCGGAGTTGTTGACCAGGATGTTGATACCACCCAGTTGTTCACGGGTGGTCGCCACCAATGTGCTGATGTCTTCCGCTTTGGCCATGTCAGCTACACAGGTGGCTACCTTGCTGGAAGTCTGTGTGGCAATCTCGCTTCGTGTCTGTTCAAGAGTCGCCTCATCGCGGCCGGTAAGCATGACATTGCACCCCTCGCGGGCCAATTGGGTAGCCACCGCTCTGCCCAGCCCCCGACTCGATGCCATCACCAGTGCTGCCTGTCCTTGCAGTTGTAGATCCATGGAGATTCTCCTTGTAAATAGGTCAATTGTCACCTTACTGTATCACAAGTTCCTCAGACAAGAGTCAAACAACCGTTCCTGTTGACTTTTCTCATAAATGTAAGAGTAAGGATGTTGTTGCAGGGGAGCAGACGGCTGTGCTAAAAGTTTCGGTATCTGTTCAGCACCGGATCGAGGATCCTATGTCAGGGGACGCTTTTCGTCATCCATGACCGCAATTGAATAGTTACAAGTTTCGAAACTATAAAGCAGGAGAAATGAGTCATGGATCTGCAGATTCTTCCGATTGATCAACCCAATCCACCGATCAGCGATGAAAACAACCTGGTATTCGGTAAGCAGTTTACCGATCGTATGTTTGTGATGGAGTACGACACGGGTAAGGGCTGGCATTCTGCCCGTATTCAACCCTACGCACCTTTTGTGCTCGACCCGGCCGCCATGGTTTTTCACTACGCCCAGGAGATTTTTGAAGGGCTCAAGGCGTTTCGTCGTGCCGATGGCACGATTGCCCTTTTTCGTCCCGCTGACAACTTCGCGCGTTTTAATCGCAGCGCCCGGCGTATGTGCATGCCTGAGGTTGATGAGAGTTTTTTGCTCGACGCCCTGCTCAAGCTGATTCGCTTCGAAGCCGACTGGGTTCCCCATAATGAGGGAACCAGCCTGTATATTCGCCCGACCATGATCGCCACTGAGCCAATGCTTGGGGTGCGCCCGTCTAATAAATATTTGTGCTACATCATCCTGTCGCCGGTAGGGGCCTATTACAAGGGCGGGGTCGCACCGGTGAAAATCTGGATCTCCGACTATTATGTACGCGCTACCGAAGGGGGCACCGGGGAGGCAAAAACCGGCGGAAACTATGCCGCCAGCCTCTATGCCGCCAAGCAGGCCGCTGAAAACGGTTACGATCAGGTATTGTGGCTTGACGCCAAAGAAAAACGTTTTGTTGAAGAGGTCGGCAGCATGAATATGCTGTTTCTTTATGATGGCAAGATTATCACCTCGCCCCTTCGTGGAACCGTTCTTGATGGTATCACCCGACGCAGTGCCCTGACGCTGCTTGGTGAAATGGGCTACCAGATTGAGGAGCGTGCCCTGACCGTAGATGAGGTGATGGAGGGTGCGACAAATGGACGTTTAACCGAGGCCTTTGGTACCGGCACGGCGGTTGTTATCTCTCCGGTCGGTTCATTCTGCTACAAAGAGTCTTGTGTCCAGTTGGGCGACGGTCAACCTGGTAAGTTGACGATGAAACTTTATCACCAGCTGACCGATATCCAGTATGGTAAGGAACCAGATCCTTATAGCTGGGTCACATTACTGTAGCTCTTCTCTCTTAAGGCCGGATGCGCCTGTTGGCGCATCTGGTGAATCACTCCCGTCCGTAATATCTTGCCGTGATTACAGGTTTTCTGAAACACCATCGAAGCCGTGCATTGTGCCCTGGTTGTAAAGGCGTAGATGACACTGATCCAGCCCATAGAGCAGCAGACCAATCAGCAGTACGGGTAAAAAATGTTCAGCGATGCTACCGGTGAAGCTGTAAAAGAAATAGAAAGCGCTGCGGTAGCCGAGCTGATTCCAGGTGCCTGTCGGTTTGCTGCGGTAAGCCAGCGCCTTCAACCCCAGAACCACGGAAGAGCCAAAATAAACGGCCAGGGCGGTACTGATCATATAGGCCGGTGGTGGGTAGCCGAGGAGTTGGCGCAGAGGCTCGGAGGCCATGGCAAACAGGTTCAGGTCGCGCACATTGTAGGCGCAGATACTTGCCAGTAGAAAAAGAAACAGTTCCCACAGGTTGTGGCGTGCCAGATGATGTCCATTATCACGCAATGCACGGATCTTCTGCGGTTGGTTCATGTGGGCGGGGATGCCACCCTTGGATTGATCATTCTTTGTCATATTGGCCTCCACTGGGACACCGGCTGCTTCGGGTCCTGCCGCTCTTTTAAAGCAAGTAGTCGCGCCCGTTGATCAGCGGGTTGAAACCGTACCGATACTTTCGGGGCTTGAAACCTCTTCTGCGCCTTCTTCCCAGCCTGTCCACATGGTTTTAATATGCTCAAGTGGTGTGTGACCAAGGGTGGTCAGGTACATGTGGGTTGGCAGAAAGGCGATCAGACAGCAGGCGAGGAGAAAATGAAAGTTCATCAGAACCTTCAGGCCGCCCATCATGACGATCACGCCACGTAAGGGCTCGACATTAGTCATGAAGATGCCGGTCAGGCTGACCAGCGGCATCAGCACAAACATGATGGCCAGATAGGCTGACTTCTGCATCGGATTGAATTTGTTCCTGGGGGTCGGGTGGTGCGGGTTCTCCCAGCCCAGAAAGTAGGTTAAAAAGTAGAACTTGATCTGACGCAACAGCCCGGTTTTCAACTCGTCAACTTTAGGAACATAAAGGTTTGCCATCGAGCGAGCGATGAAAACATAGTAGAAAAACCAGAAGGTAAAGGATATGGCGACCACAAATCCGGCGGTATTGTGGAGGTAGATGACCGATTTATAGTTGCCAAGCAGGGTAATGTACTCAGGAAATCGGATCTGCGCCCCGGAAACGGCCAGGGTGATGATGCCAAAAGCGTTCAGCCAATGCCAGATGCGAACCGGTGTCGGTTGCAGATAAACTTTTTTATTTTCACTCATGACCAAATCCCCTTAGTGTTGGCGGTTTTTGCGGGTTAAAAATCGCAGTAATCCATGACCAAACGGCATCACCAGGCCACCACAGATAATAATCAGGCCGATAATGTTCATCGACGCGCTTCTGGTTGTACCAACCATATAAAAGTCGGGTGTACCGTACAGAGCCTCCAGAACGGCGCCTTGCTCTACCGGGATCCGTTGATAACCGCCATCGCGATTCGGGATGGCAAGAAAACTGGTTTGCAGACTTTCCGGTCCGGATACGTGACAGAAGGTGCAGTCGTAGCGGTTGTCAAGCGTCGACAAATCATGCGATACGTCACTCGGTACCATGGTTCCTGCCAGGCGCAGGTCACGATACTCCGGATTACGGTTGAACCCTTTTAGCTCCCTTAGGGTAATGAAGTTGTCACCGTCGGTATCGATCAGGCTCAGGATTCCCGCCTTACCGCTGATTTCCTGTAATGTTTGATAACCGGGCAGTTCATAGCGGCTCAAAAAGCGGTCATCCTGTTTGGCGGCAATGTTGAGCACAATCTCGTACCCTTCAGAGCCGGTATGACAGGTGATGCAGGGCAGTTTGGCGATATGCAGGTTGGCCTGTGGTAGCCACTCATTGTGCAGATCAACCATCGCTGGTGCTTCGTGACACTTAAAGCACTTGTCGTTCATGTCGTAACCGGCCATAGCGTCCATGGCGCGAACCTCGTGGGGATTGTGGCAATCACCACAGGTGGCATAGTTGGCATGATCGGTCATCATATATTCCTGTCCCAGATGATCGTGACAGTCGAGACAGGTCGCCCTGCTCAGTTCACTGTCACCATTGGGGTGTTCGTCGCCGATCGCGTCATGGCAGGTGCTGCATCCAAGCATGGCGTGGGCGGTGGTATCAAAGGTTGACCCCTCAATCAGTAACGGCCCGCTTACTATGTCAGCATCACCATGGCACATGAGGCAGTAATCCGCATCCATGGCCGGCAAGGAACAGGGCACGAGGAGCAACAGCGAACACAACGCTATACGCAATAGATTGTTTATATAAGAACAGTTCATCCTGATTCCTTTCCGTGCACATCGTGAAGTGTGGCAATCCGGTCGCAAAGACCATGGAAAGAATGTTTTCATCTGGTTTTTACCTGAACGGTCTTTGCTTCTGCCCGCGTTTTTTTACCGAAGATCCCTTTTGCAATGCCGAAGACCATGGCCACCAGAGGAGCAAACTGAAGCAGGATGATCAGCGCGCAGGTTCCCAGGAACAGATAAGTCAGCACCATGCTGTTGTCTTCACGCGCACCGGCCTGGGCGAAAGCGGGGACGAGGGTGCCAAGCGAAAAGATCAGCGACAGAATAACTTGTTTCATTTTTTTCATGACATACTCCTTTTTAAGAGAATAGATGTGGTGACTTAAAGGGTCAGTTGGCAATCAACGGAGCTCCACCCAGTGCATATTCAACAACAGAAATAAGTTCCTCATTGTCTTCCTGGTTGACCGGCTTCAGGGCATGGTAGAAGATCCCGTCTTCGCGGATACGCCGCAGGGTTTCTAATGAACTGTCATCGGAAACCAGAATAATCCGCAGATCCTTGTTGCAGCGGCGCATCAGGGCAATAACATCAACAGCAGAGATCTTTTCTTCAAAGCTGTCACCAAGGATGACAATCGGCTGATTTTTTCTCACAATCTGGGCGATTGCGTAGGCCGCAGAAGCGGTTGTGGTGACTTCGTAGTTAGATTTTTCAAAAAACCCCGCCATTTTCTTCTGTGCGGAAGTATCGCGATCAACAATCATCACCTTACGTGCATACATGGTGGCCTCCCTGGGTTGGCTCAGCGGGTTGATTTGTCGCCCAGCGCATTACTTCCGTCGCAGGTTTCCTTGATCAGGCCGGAAAGCAGCAGAACAGCGGGTGCGCATTGAAAGCCGACGATGGTGCCTGCGAACAGGATAAAGAGCTTGGTCAGAAGGGTCGTTTCAAAGCCCATCAACTCCAACAAAATAATTCCGCCGATGAGCAGTGGCGCGAGCACCAGGCCCAGACAAAGGTTATGAATTCTGTTCATGACAGTCTCCGACATGGTAAGGGATTAAATATCTTATCTGGTTGTAAAGCAAGTTAAGTGC
The DNA here is from genome assembly GCA_018399135.1 of Deltaproteobacteria bacterium. Lineage (GTDB taxonomy): Bacteria > Desulfobacterota > Desulfuromonadia > Desulfuromonadales > Geopsychrobacteraceae > Pelovirga. The sequence continues at coordinate 38,559 of JAGYPB010000019.1, forward strand.
CACAACAGAAAATTTTTCGTGAAATTTTAAAAAACAATATAAAACAGTAGCTTAGAGTTTCGTGAGTGGGTAGTAGGAGAGAGTGAAGAAGGATGGAAGCTCAAGGATTCCTGTTTGGCAGGAAAATTCCTTTTGTTCAGGAATCCGCCGGTTTCAGCCATCGTCGGCATCAGAGTGATGTCAGGCATCTGTTCAGCAGCGGCCCGGCGGTGACAAAAGGAGCTGTCGTTACGAGGTTATAGCCCTTTTTTGCGGGCAGAGGACAGGTGCAGGGTCTGAATGCGGATATGAGCAGGCAGATCCTTGGCATAAAGGGTTTTTTGCTCGCCGGCACAGAGCAGGGACTGTTCCAGGGTGTTGATCAGCTCGCGAACGTTGCCCGGCCAGGAATAGAGCGTCAGCAGGTTAAGATATTCAGGAGACAATTGTTTTTCCACAACTCCGGCGCCGGCACAAAACTGTTGACAATAGTACCGGGCGAGTTGCTCGATATCGGTGCTGCGACCTGCCAGAAGAGGCAGTGCAATGTGGCATTCCCGCAACTGCTCAAGCAGGGGGGCGGAAAAATTGCCGTGGCGTACCAAATCATCAGGGTCATTGCAGCTCAGACTGATCAAGCGGCAGGCAAGAGGTTGTTTTAACAGGGTCGCCAGGTGTTCCTGTGCCGCCGGCTGCAGTTCGTCGATATCTTCAAGAATCAGGCTGCCATTGCCTGCTTCATCAAAGAGGGTGCCGATGCGCGCCAGAGGATCGGGGTGATTGAACTGACGACAGGGGATAGTAATCAGGGGGCGTTGTGCGCGCCGTGACTGGCGGTGGATCAGCTGGGCAAAAAAGTTTTTCCCGGTTCCGGTGGCGCCCTGTATCAGCGCCGCAGCATCAGTCTCTGCCATCGCGCACGCCAGGCCGGCGGCGATCTGTATGCGGGCATCCGCAGCGATAACAGTTGGCTGTGGGGGGCGAGGTGTTTCAGTGCCTCGATTCCTGGGCCGCAGGGTCTTTTCCTGCCCAGCAGGATCTCTTTCCCATTGCGCAGGACTTGGCTCGGCCAGATCCGTCCTGGTGGTGAGATCATGCAATTGTTCAAGAAGTTGTTCGAGACATGTACGACTCAGACAGAGTTGTTCTATCAGTACTTTAAGTTCAGGGATCTTGGGCGCGCATTGCTGGGTCATGGTATATTCGCCTTTTGGTAAAGGGCTTCTGGTGTTGTTGTCAGCAAATAAAGCATGCATAAGATGCGCCAAACTGCAGGCAGGTGTCCGTTGGAGTGGGTCGGGGTAAGGAGATCAACTCTTGCGGCTGATGTCGTATTTTTTCAGCAGCGCGTAAAGGCGTGATTGAGACAACCCGGAGATGTCACAGGCCAGGCCAATATCCGTATGGGCCTGGGACATCAGGGTGGTCAGGTAGTGCTGCTCGGCACGGTTTAATAACTCTTCACGATAATCCTGCAGCGTGGGAAGGCTTTCCGGTGCCAGGATCGGGGACGTCGGCTCCGGTTCGGCATTGTTTTTTTCGATAGCGGCACGGCGCACATGAACGCGGATATGGCTCGGTAGATGCTGGGGGAAGAGGGTCGGATCAAATTGTGCTGCAGTGAGTGTCCTTTCCAGGGTGTTGACCAGCTCCCGGACGTTGCCGGGCCAGGGGTAGAGCATCAGCATGTTGAGGAATTCCGTATCCAGCCCTTTGGGCCCGCTGCAGTGCTGTTCGCAGAAGCGATCAACATAGTGGCGGGTTAGCGGCTTGATGTCGTCTTTGCGTTTACGCAGAGGAGGGAGTTCAATTACAAAAGAGCGTAGACGGAAGAGCAGATCGCTACGAAAAGAACCTTCCTCAGCCATTGCATCGAGGTCGCGATTGGTAGCAGCGATCAGGCGGAAATCACTTTCTATCTCGTGTGTCCCTCCCAGAGGTCGGAAGCGACGTTCCTGCAATACCCGCAAAAAGGCTTTTTGCAGGCTGATCGGTAGTTCCCCGACCTCGTCAAGAAACAGGGTGCCTTTGTGCGCCTGCTTTACCAGCCCGTCACGGCTGCGTTCCGCACCGGTAAAGGCACCCTTTTCGTGGCCGAAGAGCAGGCTTTCTACCAGGGTCTCCGGCAGGGCAGTACAGTCAACGACAACGAAGTTTTCGCTCCGGCGAGCACTGTTTTCGTGAACTGCCCGAGCGAACAGCTCCTTGCCGGTGCCGGTTTCGCCACTGATAAAAACATGGGCATCGCTCCCGGCAGATTGGGCGACCAGATCCAGGCAGCAGGCATTCAGTGCAGGGCTGCTGCCGATGATATTGGGCCGGTGCAGTGGGTCGTGGTTTTCTCGCCACGCAGCACTGCCTGTTTCTTCTTTGCGGTACTGCAGGGCGCGTTCCAGCGACAGGGTGACTTCGATGGAAAATCCTTCTCGATATAGTCCCAGGCGCCACTTTGATAGCGGTTCAGCCCCATCCGGATCCCCAGGCCGGTAATAATGATCACTTCCGGCGCTGAGGGCGTTGCATTGATCTGCGCCAGCAGATCCAGCCCGTTGCCGTCCGGCATTTGACGTCGAGAAAGGCGATGTCGAAGTCGTGCGTTCCAAGCAGAGACCTTCCCCTGTTGCAGGGTTGTCGCACAGGTTGGCGAGTGACCTTGCGTTGAACCAGTGCCGACAGGGTCGCACACATCATTTCATCATCAATAATCAGGATGTTACTTCATTCGCGAATTCCAGCCCGGGCGTTGCCATTAGTTGTTCCACCGTTGCCAGTAGTTCGCTGAGTCGACCGGCTTCAGCAATAATTTCCTGATCCCCAGGGCTGCTACATCTGCATTGCTGACGGCCGGCTCAGTCTCCGCGATGAACCGCCACAGAGAATAATCGACCCGGCCGGAGTTGTAACGCCTCTGCCGCAAGCTGGGTGCCGGTCAGTGGGGCTGGTCTGTCGTTGATCAGCATGATCGCAGGTGGAAAAGACTCCGGCGTAGCAGGTCGAGTACGACCCGGCTGTCGGTATGGGCTGTTACCTGGTAGCCGAAACGCTCGATACACCTTTTATGGTGGTGACATAGTCGACTTCGTCATCCACAAAACAGGATGTGTCCCTTACCGCTGCATGGGTTGCAAGCTGGTTTCGTCATCGCCGGCACCTTCTGGGGAGGTTGTCACCGGTAACAGAATGGTAAAGGTGGTGCCGCGGCCACTATGGCTGCAGCAGAAATGTGGCCTTTGTGGGTCTGATACAATCCCGCACATAGACAGGCCTAGTCCGGTTCCTTGCCCTGCCCTTGGTGGTGAAAAAGGATCAAAGATGCGATCCAGAACGTCGCGACTCATGCCCAGACCAAGCTGTCAGTAAATCAACAGTTGAACGTAATTGCCGCTGGGCAGTTCAGGATAATTCATACGCCCGCCCACAGCCAGGCTGATTTCGTCGAGATATTAAGCACCCATGTTCCTTCCATCGCATCGGCGGCATTGGTACACAGGTTCATCAGAACCTGATGGATCTGGTTTGATCAGCACAAACCAGGCTCAGCTGGGCGGAATTTGTTGTTGTAGTTCAATTGTCGTTGGCAGGGCGGCCCGCAGCATGCTGACACACCTCAATGACATGGGTTAAACTGATCGTTGTTATGGGCCGATCGTTTTGTTGACTGATGGTCAGAAATTGACGGATCAGGCTTCGCCGCGCAGGCCGGCCTTGAGGATCAGCTCGAGGAACGGGCGCTGGGGGTCGTGCTCGTCAACGTCTTCCAGGCACATCCGGTGTTGGTGATGATGATGGCCAGAATATTATTGGAAATCATGGGCGATTCCACCTGAGGGTTGCCAGGGCCTCCATCTTCTGAGCTTGCTTCTAAACTGGCGTTGGAGGATAACTTCCTGACTGATATCCCGAACGGTGGCAACATAGCGATGATGCTGCCATCGGTGTCGAAGACCGGCGCAATCCAGGCATCGATATCGTAGGGGGTACCATCGCTACGCTGTTGATAGCGTCCCGAGAGGCTGATTGCTGTAAACACCCTGAGTGATAGCGCGATAAAATTCGGATTGCGTTGTGAGCAATCAAAGTTGTGTGAGAGAGACGCCGACACAGTGATTTCCTGAACCCCGCACAGATGGAGTGAAAGCTAAAGTTGACGTAATGAAATAGTGGCGTTGGAAAGTCGGTCGTGATGATGCCGTCCGATGTTCGATCCGCTGGCGGCTGCCAGCATCAGGCGCTCTTTAACCTCATCCTGATGTATCTTCTGTATGCGCAGAGTCTTGATGCCGTAGGATAAATCTTCTGCCATCTCCGCCAGCAGCTCAGTTTTATCGGAGGTGAAGGCATCTTTTTTTCCGTTGAAGATGATCAGTGCACCAAAGACTTGATCGTTGCTGCGCAGTGGTAGGGCGATGCAGGATGCGTAACCGTACTTACGTGCCTGCTGGCGCCAGGGGGCAAAGCGGGAATCGGCAAGGAGCTTCTGAAAAATGACGACTTCGCCGGTGCGAATGCAGATTCCGGCCGGGCCCTGACCAATGTCGTTATCGGCCGACCAGCTGGCCTGAAGATTTTCCAGGTAGACATTGTCAGCCCCCCAATGGGCTGCAGGTTTAAGGCTCTTTTGCGCATCGTGTTCCTTTAGCGCTACCCACGCCATCCGATGACCGCCGACCTCGACACAGATGCGGCAGATCTCTTTCATCAAGGTTTCTTCATCCTCCAGCCGGGTAATCGCCCGTGAGCATTCACTGATGCTTCGCAGGGAGCGATTGACTTTCTTCAGGGACTCCTGGCTTTCCAGGACGGATGCTTCCCAGAAGCGCAACAACCAGTAAAGCATGATCGCAGTGAAAACGATGAAGAACCAGTGCCCGACGTTGGTTGAATGCTGGTTGATTTCGGGACGGTTCAGCAGGATCGCAAAGAGATGGTCCGATAGCAGATTCCAGAAGGTGCTGATGACCAGAAACCCCAGGGTAATAACCAGAGCTGTTGGACGATCAGATTGTTGTGCGGACGGTGCCATGGAGCCGATCTTTCTGGGGATAAACATGATGGTTGAGAAAAATTAGGGCTGCGTTCCAGCACTAGGATTAGTAACAAAAAAATCCGGCAAGTCAATATGATTCGCCATCATTTCACGATGCACTAGCTACTCAGGTTGAGCTTTTATCTGCTCACAGTGAGGGTTGTGAAGTTTTTTCATCTTTTGTCAGGGGTTTTGGTTGTCTGTTGGTTGTCATTTAACCAACTAATATCAAATAGAAAAATATTTTTAAAGATCTTGTTTTCGGGGTTGGCATGAATCCTGCCATGGTTGGGAGGGTGCGCGTTGCGTAGCTACACCCTGACGCTGTTCCCGGGTTTGAACCTTGCAAGGAGTCTTCCTATGTGTCGAATCGGCGCGATTAAAAGTCTGAACTATGTGCATCCGAGTATGGCACTGCAGTTGATGCAGTCCCAGCAGAAAGGGCATGACAACTCCGGCTTTGCGATGGTGATGCAGGATCTGGGTGGTATCTTTGAGCCTTATAAAAAGTTGCCGACCCTGTCGATGGCTTGTACCTCCGAGGGGATCAAGCTGGCCGAGGATATTCTCCATGAGATCGGCTTTCATCGCATTATGCAGTGGTCACCTGAGGTCAACGACAAGCCTGGCCTCGACATCAATGCGATGCCTCACTATGTTTTTGAAACCTTCAACTACCCACGCAGTTACAAAAAAGCGTCACAAAAAGAGAAGGAAGAGCTGCTTCTTGATACCCGTCTGCGTTTGCGCCGGGTTCTGGAAAAGGATGAAGAGGGTTTCGTCTATTCTTTCTGGCCTGATTTGTTGACCCTCAAGGAGATCGGCGATCCGCGCGATATCGGTACCTATTTCAATCTGTGGAAAGCCAATACCACCTTTACCGCCAAAGTGATTACCGCGCAGTGCCGGCAGAACACCAACTACGATATTGTCCGTTATGCCGCGCACCCTTTTCATCTTCAGGGGTATACCGCCCTGGCCAACGGTGAGAATACCTTTTACCTCAAAAACAAGGAATACCAGCAACAGTTGCACCGCGGATATATCGGTTTTGAGTCGGACTCCCAGTGCTTCCTCTACACTCTGCACTATGTTCATCGCGAACTTGGCTGGCCCCTGTCATATTACAAACACGTAGTGACTCCTTTGCCCTTCGAGGAGATTGACGCACGTCAGGATCGCAAGCAGCTCCTCGCCATACGTCAGTCTCTGGCTCACCTGGAGATTAACGGGCCTAACACCATCATTGGCATGCTCCCTGATAATAGTCTGTTCACTTGCTGCGATGCCAAAAAGCTGCGGCCGGTGGTGGTGGGGTACGACAGTGAAACCGTGGTTATTTCGTCAGAGGTGTGCGGCATTAACGAGGTGCTCCCCGATCGGAACTGGGAGAACGATATTTATCCCAACGAACGGGAAATTGTTGTTATCAACGATGAACTGGAGGTGCAGCGATGGAAACAATGAGAGTCAATCAGCTCACCGCTAATGACCTGCCGTGGAAGATACTATACAACGCCAGTCGTTGTACCCTGTGTGGTTCCTGTCTGGCAACCTGCTCCTTTCGTGCTATCAAGGCCAAGGTCGAGCGGCGGCGGATGGTCTTTTCTGAGGGGGATCTGCCCGAACCCCGGGCGCGTTTCTCCGCTGTGCCGGTGATTCGCCAGGGCACTTCAATCCGTGATTACTGTCGTGGCTGTGCCATGTGTGAGAAGGTCTGCCCTAACGATGCAATCCGCCCGGAGCGCAATGTCGATACCCGTCATCCGATTGTTACCCGCTGCTTAGGTGGCGACTCCATCAAGCGTGGGGGCCGAAAAAATCTAGAAGGCACTATCCGTACCCTCGATACCTTGCGTGTTGGCCGTATTTCACAAATGACCGATCCGAGTCTTGATGCCCAGCGCCACAAGTTTGATCTGCTTGCACCGTTCGGCCGGATTTTGCCGCCGGGCCGCCTGCCTTTTATCGCCGGTACCGATCAGGAAATGAGTCTGGGAGAACTGACCCCCCCGGTCAGCTGGGTCTATCCGGTGATTATCGGTGATATGTCGATCGGTGCTTTATCCTGGCGGATGTGGGAAGCCGTTGCGATGGCAACCGCCTATCTCAATGAGGAATGTGGACTGCCGGTGCGCATGTGTTCCGGCGAAGGGGGCGTGCCGCGTCGCCTGTTGCGCTCAAAATATTTGAAGTACATGATCCTGCAGATCGCTTCCGGGCATTTCGGCTGGAACCGCATTGCCACCAGTATGCCCGACATGATTGAAGATCCGGCCGGTATTCTTATCAAGATCGGCCAGGGTGCCAAGCCCGGTGATGGCGGGCTGCTTCAGGCAGGTAAGGTCGCCGAACATATCCAGGCGATCCGCGGGGTGCCCAAGGCTGATCTGCTCAGTCCGCCTAATCATCAGGGACTCTATTCCATAGAGGAGAGTGTGCAGAAGATGTTCCTCTCCCTCAATGCTGCTTTCAAATTCCGGGTGCCGGTTGCAATCAAGGTTGCTGCATCTGCGACCAGCGTCAGTGTCTTCAATAATCTGGTGCGTGATCCCTACAATATTGTCGGTGGCTTTTTCCTTGACGGGATCGACGGCGGCACCGGCGCAGCCCACGAAGTCAGCCTCGACCATACCGGCCACCCCATCGTCAGCAAATTACGCGATTGTTACCTGGCAGCGGTGACCCAGGGACGTCAGGGGCAGATCCCCCTGTGGGCCGCCGGCGGATTGGGTAAAACCGGCGATCTGGCTGCTGACGCTTTCAAGATGATTTGTCTGGGTGCCAACGGTGTTTTTACCGGTAAACTGATTCTGCAGATGGCCGGGTGTGTCGGTAACGATATGGGGCGTTGCAACGCCTGTAACACCGGCCTGTGCCCGGCCGGTATCACTACCCAGGAACCGCAGCTGGTGCGTCGTCTTGATCCTGATCGCGTGGCGCAGAATATCGTCAATTACTACCTGGCCATGGATCAGGAGCTGAAAAAACTGATGGCGCCGATCGGCAACTCCACCCTGCCGGTGGGACGCGCTGATGCGCTGGTATCCACCGATCGCGCTATCGCCGAACGCTTGAAAATCCAGCATGTGTGTTGACAAGATGGGTGTTTGGGCGGGGTGGGAGGTTCCATGCTGAGGGACGCTTTTCGCCTTCCATGGCCGCTTGACTGTCGCCCTCCATGGCGACAGACACCCTCATCATGAAACCTCCCACCCCGCCCAGGGGTAGCTGGTTGGATACCATTGTCGGATTTTTAAAATAGCTATTACATTGTGGAGAGTTACTATGGCAGCTCAGATCATAGGCTTTGATAACAACAACCAGCGTCTTTCCACCCAGCAATTGCTGCAGCAGATTTATGCGGCCTTAGGCCAGGGGGAAACCGAATTCGAGGTATTGGCTTCAGGCCATCATGTCATCGGTGGTCCCCTGTGGTCGGCTGATGGAGCACCGTTACGCTTTACGGTAAAAAATCCCGGTCAGCGCGTTGGTGCTTTTGGCCTGGCCGGTACCACCATTGTTGTTGAGGGTTCTACCCCCGCCGATGCCGGTTGGCTTAATGCCGGGGCAGAATTGATCATCAAGGGGGATAGCGGCGATACCACCGCGCACTGCGCCGCCAGCGGCAAGATCTATGTTGCCGGTCGTGTCGGTACCCGTTCCGGCTCCTTGATGAAGCATGACCCGGCCTTCCCGCCCCCGGAGTTCTGGGTGTTCAAGAATACCGGATCCTTCTCCTTTGAGTTCATGGGCGGCGGCACCGCCGTGATCTGCGGCATTGGTTGTGAAGAGGGTGCCTCGGTGTTGGGGGATTATAGTTGCGTCGGCATGGTTGGTGGTACCATCTATGTGCGCGGACCGGTAGCAAATCTTCCTGAAGAGGTCTGGCTGCTCGATCTGGATGCGGCTGACCGCGAATTTTTGCGTACCGGTATGCCGGTTTTTCTGGGCGCTATTGAACGTAGCACCTATCTCGATCAGCTGACAGATTTCAGCCAATGGCAGAAAATCACCGCCAAAACCTACGAAGAGCGCCAGCGTTACCACAGCATGCGCTTGAGCATGCGCGAGTTCCGCCTTAACAAGTGGGTTCCCGATGGTGGGATTTTTGGCGGGTTACTGACCGATGACTACGATCAGATTGCCGGGCTGGTTAATGCCGGTGACGACCGCCTCAAGATCCCCCACTGGCGCAACAAGGCGTTCTGTGCTCCCTGCGAATCCGCCTGTCCCTCGTCGATTCCAACCCAGGATCGCATTGCCCTGCTGCGTCAGGGTAAACACAAGGAGGCGATTGAGCTGGTGCTTCAATATTCCCCCTTCCCCGGCAGTGTCTGCGGCGAAGTCTGTCCCAACCCCTGCATGGATGCCTGCACCCGTCAACTTATCGACCATTCGGTAGCCATGCCGCAGCTCGGACGTATGTCTCTGGAGGCCCAATCCCCCGAACCGGCGCCTGACACGGGCAAGAAAGTTGCCATCATCGGTGGCGGCCCCGGTGGTTTAT
>JAGYPB010000002.1 GCA_018399135.1 Deltaproteobacteria bacterium
TTTGCAATCCATTAAAAAATCGGCAGAATTCTCAACATGGCCAAACAATGACGAATTGAATCTGACCAATTCAAAACACAACAACATCAAGGTCGCGGGGTCGCGGCCCCGCACGCCGCCTGACTTTTTGGCAAGCGCTCCAAAAAGTCAGCAAAAAGAGCTTTCCACTGGCGTGGGGCGACTTGTGGTGCGCATGGTTCGGTGCATTTTTCGGCGGTAGATGAAAGTGGCTGGCCGCTGCCTTTTTTCACGAACGGCAAAAAGCGCCCCCTCTCACTTCGTTCGCCAGGGGTGTATTGCGAACGTTCGGTGGTAAAGGCCCGACCGGTAGAGTGTAACGGTTGTTTTTACATCACCTTTATTCATCACAGGTGGAATCCAGAAAGCGTTGCAATTGTAGGGGAGCAATTCATTGCGCCCAGAGGTTCTATGGCACCGTTGCAGAGCCAGTGACAAGGGACAAGGGACGAATTAATTGACCTTCGCCCCCAGTCAGTTTAGTGTGTTGCACATTAAACGACTTTCATCGGGAGGGTGGGATGTTTGGATCGGGTAAATTCAGAGGAAAATGTGAATGAATTAACCGCTTGTGGCCGATTGGCTGAGGCGGTTTTTTTTTGTTGGGAGTATGACTTAAAGTGACAATAAAATGCGGCATGATGGTGGGAGCTTGATGTACAAAATTTGTGTGCCGTTACGAGGTGTCAACGACTGGCAGGCATTTTTGGCCGACCCCGTAAAGCATTGGAAAACCGGTTATTCCGCAAGGGCGCTGGCATACAGCTGGGAATAGGCTTCTGTTTTCTCTGATGAGGTGTAGCAACTTTTTATATCCGCAAGTGATCCGGATTTTCACGAGATAGAACCAATCCTGACGATTCCGGAGTACAAGGTTTCCTTGTCCTGTGGCGTTACCGATTCTCAAAATGTACGTTTTTGTCTTGGCCCGAATACCTGAAACCCTGGTGTCAATTACAAGTGAGGGTAAAGTTGCCGAATCTTTCGGGCCATCCCTCGGGGATTGGCACAAAAATCCCTCAACCGGAAAAACGACCCGACTGGTATATTTGAAAAAAACAACTGGGACTTTCTGTAGAGCTACGCTCTTCAATCCGTTATCAGTTACTGCACAGAACAGCATCGGCAGTTATTGAAGCCAGACGCTATCATGCGGAAAAAGCTGTCATGATTGTTCATTCCTTCAGCCCGAAAAATGACTGGTTTGATGACTTTGCGGCTTTTGTTCAGTAGTACGGGAAAGATGCAGAAATTGGCAAACTTGTCCACGCTTCAACAATAGTTGGCATTGAGCTATATCTTGGCTGGGTTAAAGGGGATGAGCGATATCTGGTGGTATAGGGGTTTTTGCTTGGGGAGAGAATAAATTAATCACTGCTGGCGGAGGGAACAATGCTTACTGAATATTATCTGTCGACAGACCAACCAGAAACTTGTCGTGAATGCGGAACAAGAACAAATTTTATTGACCTAACGCCTATACTTCAATCCCATCAATGTCCAAATTGTAAGTATTCATATGTGCTTGGAATCGTACAACTATTTTGTGAAAAATGCCAATCGACTGATGTGTTTGAAGAAGTGCTTTGTGACAAAAAAATCATTGAATGTGGTGCTTGTGAAACGATATCTCGCCAAGAATTTTGCTAATTCCAGTAGAAAGTCTTGCTGTTCATGATTCTTTAACTCTTGCCGATAAAACGAGGTTCCCCATGGCAACCGGAAAGCGGTGGTCCTACGATGAACTGCTGATTGCAATGAACCTTTATTGCAAGCTGCCGTTCGGTCAATTGCACCGTGGCAACCCATTGATCATCGAGGTATCGGAAAAACTTGATCGGACACCAAGCAGTCTGGCGATGAAACTCTGCAACTTGGCGGCTCTAGATCCCTATCATAAAGAGCGCGGCATCAGGGGCTTAACCAGCACCAGTAAGGGGGATCGTGATATTTGGGCGGCGTTTCATGCCGACTGGGAAGGACTTGGTGTGACGAGCGAAGAGCGATTACAACAGTTGTTGGGGGATGAAACGCAATATACTGACGTCGCCGTGACCCCGCAAAAGAAAAAACCGGCGCAAGAATTCAATATGCCCATCAGGGTTCCGACCGGTCCGACAGAAAAGACGCTAACGACCAAGGTACGTATCGGCCAGCGCTTTTTCCGGCAGAGTGTACTGGCCTCCTATAACGCACGCTGCTGCGTTACCGGCAACCCGGTTCCGGAATTACTGGTCGCCAGCCATATTTTGCCTTGGGGTAGCCACCCAGAACAGCGACTCAACCCGCGCAACGGGCTCTGCCTCGCACAAACGCAGGATGCAGCGTTTGATCGTGGGCTGATTACCTTTGATGAGGATTTTCGATTGGTACTTTCACCATATCTGCGGGATTTTTTACCGAACGAGGCTCTGGCGAGGAATTTCACTATCTATGAGGGAACTAAGATCGAGATGCCTGATAAGTTTTTGCCTGATGATGAATTTATGCAACAGCATCGAGCAGAGGTGTTTCGATAAAAATGAATAGTTCTATGTGATCTGTGTCCCTCATCTACCTTTTTTGCCAGTGGCTTCAATAGGTAGGCAGCTTGCGGGAATTTTTGGAGGCTATGTTGGTGGATAACTATTGCTCCTTCTGCAGGGCAGAACTCCATAATGGCGATTCTGTTTATGGTTTAACTGGCGGAATAATCGATGCCGATTGTAATGGGTTTTGTATGGACTGCGATAGCGAATGGAATCTTTATTGCCGCGATTGTATGAACAAAATTGACAGGATTCTGGCAGAGATTAAGAGAAATGAAACTGGCCTATGATTGACGTTGCCTGTGCAATTATTAAGAAGGATGGGCTGATTTTGGCTGCTCAGCGTAGCGAAAGAATGAGCCTTCCGCTCAAGTGGGAATTTAATCAAACAGACGAACAAAAATGTCTCGCACTTTAGAATATTACAGCATTAATGCCTCTACTTTTTTCCGTGACACCGTAGGTGTGGATATGTCCGCTCTTCATGACCGGCTCCTGAGCGTCATTCCTGAGGGAGGGATTGTCTTAGATGCGGGTTGCGGTTCGGGGCGGGACGCCAAGGCATTTAAGAAGCGTGGTTATCGAATCGTAGCGTTTGACGCTTCAAGTGAATTAGCGGCAATGGCTGGTGAGATTCTTGGGCAACCTGTTTCCGGTGCGAACATTTGCCGATGTCGACGAGGTTGCTTCCTATGACGGTATCTGGGCCTGTGCCAGTTTGCTTCACTTGCCTTTTTGCGAGATTCCCGACGCTTTGGGTCGGCTCTGGTCTGCATTGAAACCGGGTGGCGTTCTTTATTTGAGTTTCAAAGAAGGGCAAGGAGAACGAGAAAAGGATGGTCGGCATTTTACCGATCTTGACGAGAAAACATTGCGTGACCTGCTCAGAAATTTGAATTATGTTGGCACTCTCGAAATTTGGCGAACATCGGATCAACGTCCAGAGCGATCCGATATTTGGCTAAATGCCTTAGTACATCGTAAGCATCCAGCCCCCGATAAACTCATTACGGGTGGCAAGAACAATCCTTTTTTACCTTCCTTACTTTCGGGCATTCGAAATGCCACCGAAATCGATCTGGCTGTAGCTTTTATAAAAGCAACAGGACTGCGACTACTTTTCGCCGATTTGAAAGAAGCAATCGATCCTTCTGAAAAAAGCCGGAGACCTCCAGCTCGATTGCGAATTATCACCAGCGACTATCTCGATGTGACAGATCCAGAAGCCCTACGCAGCCTCATGCTTTTGCAAGAGCGCGGTGCTCAGATTCGAATTTACGAATCTGCAGGTTCCAGCTTTCACATGAAGGCTTATATTTTTGTGCGACAGGCAGGAGAAAAGGTCGCTCAAGGGATGGCCTTTGTCGGCTCCAGTAATATCAGTCGCCAAGCGTTGCAGGATGGGTTGGAGTGGAATTATCGTGTCGAAGCATCGGGCTCAGTCGAATCGTCTGACAACTCAGGTTTTACCGAGATTCGCAGTCGATTTGAAGAGCTCTTTGCAAATGATCGGGCCGTACGGCTTACATATACCTGGATCGACGAATACGAGCAGCGGCGCAGGCTCTCAACAATACCCGTGGCTCCCGGCAGCAATGAGCGCGAGAAACCACCTGAACCAACTCCCATTCAAGAAGAGGCCCTTATTGCCTTAGACCAAACACGCAACGAGGGTTATCTGCGCGGATTGGTCGTTATGGCCACTGGACTTGGGAAAACTTGGCTGGCGGCTTTTCGACAGTCAGCAAATGAATGCCAAACGGGTGCTGTTCGTCGCGCACCTAAGTATAGTTCTTTTCAGGCGGAAAATACGTTTCTGCGTATTCGTCCGCATGTTCCTGTCAGTTTCGGCGCAATGGCCAAATCAAAGACAAAGAAGTCGATATTTTATGTGCTTCAGTGCAAACACTGGGCAAAACTAGAACATCTCGACTATTTTCCTCGGCATTTCGACTATGTGGTGGTCGATGAATTTCATCATGCTGCCGCGTCCACTTATCGGCGCTTGCTCGGACATTTCGAACCACGATTTTTGCTCGGATTGACGGGCCACACCAGATAGAACCGACCAGTCACACATACTTTCCTGTGCGATGACAACTTGGTGTTCAGTAGAGATTTGTTTACGGGCGTCAACAGCGGCTTACTGGCACCTTTCCATTACTTCGGTATCTTTGACGAAGCGGTGAATTACCGCGAGATCCCTTGGCGCAGCGTGGCAAATTCGACCCTGAGCAACTTTCCAACAAGTTGGCGACCTTGGCTCGTGCCCGCCACGCCTTTAGAGTTTGGAAGCTGCACGCCCAACAGCGCACTCTGGCATTTTGTGTCTCGATTCGACATGCTGAATTCATGGCCGAGCGATTTAGACAACAGGGTGTCAAGGCCGATGCGGTTTACGCCGGTTCCAGCATGACTCGTGGCGAGGCACTTGAGCAATTAGCGGATGGACGGCTACAGATAATCTTCTCGGTCGATCTTTTTAACGAGGGGGTGGACTTGCCCTGTCTTGATACGGTCATGTTGCTGCGCCCTACCGAATCCAAGATTCTCTTCCTGCAACAAATCGGTCGCGGCCTTCGCAATGCTCCTGACAAAGAGCACCTGGTGATCCTTGATTTCATCGGCATCATCATAGTTTCCTCCACAAGCCCCAGGCGCTCTTCAAGGCTGGTGCCAGTTACAAGGCCCTAGCAGACTTTGCCCGCAGGGTGGAACAAAACCGCTTTGAGCTTCCCGATGGGTGTTTCTGTCAATTACGATCTGAAATCATCGAGTTCTTGAAAGAACTCGATAGTGATGGCCCATTGAAAGAATACGACGCGCTGCGCGAAACCTTTGGCCGTCGACCGACGCTATCCGAATTTTACCGTGCGGGTGCGTCAGTCAGCCAGATGAGAAGGCAGCATGGCGACTGGTTCTCTTTTGTCGAGTCGATGAATGATCTGTCCTTAGAGGAACAGCTCTGTGCCGACCGACATAAGAAGTTTTTCCGTGAGGTAGAAACAACCGCCATGACCAAGTCCTTCAAGATGATCCTACTTGAAGCGCTCCTTGAGCATGACGGCTTGTTCACGCATCCTTCCTTGGAATCTTTGGCTGTACAGTCATTGGCTATTTTTCAGCGCCGGCGGAAGTTGGTCAGTGACATCAGGGAAGATCTTCAAAATATTAACTCGGTACGTCCAGCAGACTGGCAGAGATACTGGGAAAGCAACCCTGTCAATGCTTGCACCGGCGGTAACCGGAAATTCTGGCACACAGGACTTGGTTTCAGGTTGCCGATGACATGTTCGTGCCTCGATTCAACGTCGACGCCGGTGAGCGGATACTTTGGCTGCACTGCTTCAGGAGTTGGTCGACTATCGATTTGCATCTTACGAAGCAAGATGTGAACCGGCCCAAATGGATAATGTCGTGCCATTGCGACGCGAACCTGACAAAATCGAACTTCCCTTTTCCCCGAACATCAAAATTGCTTGTGGCCACTTTAAGACGGGCCAGTCCGGATGCAGAGGAATATCGTAGCCTCGGGGCTGGTTATGGCAAAACTCGAACCTGCTCTGTCACTTTATCGCTCGCGCCTCTGGCAATTCGATGAATGGCGGCAAGAATCCTATTCATGATGGTGATTATTTACTCTTGGAACGAGTCACCCCACAAAGCGCAGGTTCGATTACTGGTTTGATAATGGCGATAGAGCGCCAAGACACCGGAGACAATCAATATCTTCTACGGCTCGTCACTAAGCCTAGCCCCTGGTCACTATATACCTGTGCTACAAACCCCGATTATGAGGATTTGGAAGCTGACGACAGTATGCGCACTTTTGCAAGGCTAAAGGGAATATTGAATCCTCTTGACCTGGCTATTGGGCAAGAGTTAATGCGTGAAGATATACCGATTCTCTTTGGTGAAGAGTATAACCGAAACTGGAACGTCGGCCATGTGGTGCTCTATGATCAACGTGTTCATGTTTTGTTGGTCACAATAAATAAGCAAGGGAAAAGCCAGGAGCATCGATATCACGACTATTGGGTGGATGAAAAAACTTTTCATTGGCAAAGCCAGAACAGCACTCACTCCCCATGAGTAAACGCGGAGTAGAATTAATAGAACACCAGAAAAGGGGAATATCGGTACATCTATTTGTGCGCGAAACGAAGTTAGTCGGCGGTAAAGCCGCACCTTTTGTCTATTATGGGGCTGTGATCTACAAACACCATAAGGGGAGTGCGCCAATGAGTATAGAATGGCGAATCGACGATTAAAACCACTGAAGATGGGCTTCAATGGACACAATACCGATATTTCGTGATCCCGGCACGGCGCGCCGTGCCCGGAGGGGGGAATATGGCATATAATCCAGAGGTTCATCACCGGCAATCGATACGTTTACGTGATTACGATTATTCCCGCGCCGGCGCGTATTTTGTGACGATCTGCTCGTGGCAACGGGAATTTGGGATGCGTTGCCGCAAAGGTATCAGGACATCGAGGTTGAATTATTTTGTGAGAAATGCCAATCGGCGGATGTGTTTGAAGGCTTCCTGTTTGATAAGAAATTCATTGAATGTAGCCCTTACACACATTGCCCTTACACACATTGCTCTTCCGGAAATTGCACCTACGAGACCGACGTAACATGACCCTGCCGAAGATCATCGGGTACTTGAAGATGAATTAAGCTAAACACATCTATCAAGAACGCGACACCCCCGGCAACCCGGTGTGGCAACGAAATTATTACGAACGAGTTATTCGCGACGAATTGGAATTGCACCCGATTCGGCAATATATCACCGAGAATCCGGTAAAATGGGTTGATGATGAAAACCACCCGGCACGACATGCATGAAATAACCGGCAATATATGGGATTTTCTAGGGCGGGCGACAATCGTCATCACCACCAATTGCGGGGTTGATCGGCGGGGTCGCGCTGTCATCGGACGTGGCTGCGCTCGCCAGGCTTTGGCGTACTATCCCGATCTAGCCGAACATCTGGGTCGTTTACTCCAGCAGGGAGGCGCGCGGGTGCATGACCTTGGCAATGGTCTGGTGAGCTTTCCGGTTGAAGATACGGCCTGGTCGCTGCCCGACCTGAGTCTGATCAGAAAATCGGCGCAGCAACTGCGTGAACTGGCTGATGAGAAGCGCTGGACAAAAATTATTGTCCCTCGTCCTGGTTGCGGCGGCGGAGGGCTCGACTGGCACATTGTCAGGCCGATACTGCAGGAAAACTTTGATGAACGCTTTCATGTCATCAGCATGTGACCAGGGCCCGGCGCACTATCCACTACGGTAAAATTAATTGACCATTCGGTGGTTGATTCTTCTTGTTGCCGATGATCAGAAGAAAAACAGATGCAGAATGGCCTGACCGGTAATGCCGCACAGGGAGACGCCGACCAGATCTAGCGGGTTGATGGTGCTGGTTTTTGTGTCTCGTTTGCTTTGATTTCTTGAGACCAACGGCACCATACTTTCATGATGTCGGATCAATGACCGGAACGGCATCCAGAAGGATTGACAAAATGAAGATTGCAGGCAACGACCAGCTCGGAACCGCATATGCGTCCCTCGATGATACGACCTTTGTTCCCATGTTCCGGGCAGCGTGTTTTTGCGGCAGGGTTCGCTACGAGGTGAGCGCTGAACCGGTGGATGCCAAACTCTGCCATTGTAAATCCTGTCAAACCCTGCATGGGGCGCCGATGCAATGGGCTGCAATCTTTCACAAACAGCATGTACGCTTCACCGCCGGGACAGACCTGCTGCGCTTTTACCATAGTGACCGGGATATTCTCGAGCGCGTACTCCCCTGCAAGGTCAGCTGCAGCCACTGCGGAACACCGATAGCGGATGAGGGGCGCCGGATGTGGCTGGCTTTTCCTGCGCTGTTCGATTTTGGACAACCTGCCGTGATACCGAAAAGCTTCAAACCGACCTGCCATATTTTCTACGGCCAGCGGGTGATCGATATTGATGATGATCTGCCTAAATGGTGGGGACACAAAAATCATTCTGCCCGTTGTTGATCCTCTTCGTACGGGCATTTTTCACAGTTTGTCCAAAAACAATTTATCGTCAAATCTGACGATAAGAGCCTTATAAATTCTTTAACTCGACAACTTTGACGACCTTTGTGCCTTTGTGTTATGTATTAATTCGCATTCTTTGGCGAAAAAAGATATAATTATGGGTATTATTCGCCAGAGGAGACGACATGAGTATCGAACCCCATATGAGCGACAAGGCGATTTTGGCAGATATCGGTCAGCGGCTCAGCCGCCGACGTGTGGAGATGGCGCTGACCCAGGCTGCTCTGGCAGAGGAGGCCGGAGTCTCAAAACGGACTGTGGAGCGGATTGAGGCCGGGGAGTCGGTTCAGACGACCACCCTGATCCGCATTCTGCGGGTGATGGGTCTGCTCGAAGCGCTCAATGCGGCAATTCCGGAGGTCGGGCCACGCCCCATGGATCTGTTGAAACTGCGGGGCAAAGAGCGTCAGCGGGCCTCGTCGAAAAAAAGTAACAAGGAAGCAGCAGGCGATTGGTCCTGGGGGGATGAGTCGTGAGTACGGTGGCCGAGGTTCGGCTCTGGGGGCGCACCATCGGGGCGGTCGCTTTGGTGGAGGGAACCGATGTGACCTCTTTCGAATACGATCCGGCCTTTATCCGCAGTGGTATTGAGGTGGCGCCCTTAACCATGCCGTTGGCGCGCCGTATCTACTCATTCCCGGCGCTGGGACGGGAAACTTTCCACGGTCTGCCCGGTCTGCTTGCTGACTCACTGCCCGACCGTTTTGGCAATGTTCTGATCGATGCCTGGCTGGCCACCCAGGGGAGGAGCCCCGAGTCTTTCAACGCGGTAGAGCGGCTGTGTTATACCGGAATGCGCGGCATGGGGGCACTGGAATATTTGCCGGTGCTGGGACCTCACCGGTCGCGTCAGTCCAGTCCGGTCGAGATCGACAAGCTGGTTGAACTCGCATCCGAGATTCTTACCCATCGCAATAACCTGCAGGCTTCCTTTGGTGATGACGACAGTCGGGAAGAGGCGTTACGCGACATCCTGCGGGTCGGCACCTCGGCAGGGGGCGCACGGGCCAAAGCGGTCATCGCCTGGAACCCCGAGACCAACGAGGTTCGCTCCGGGCAGATCAAGGCCGACCCGGGTTTTGAGCACTGGCTGCTCAAATTCGATGGTGTCTCCGGCAACAAAGACAAGGAAATGGAAGACCCCCGGGGCTACGGTGCCATCGAATATGCCTACTACCTGATGGCGACGGCGGCTGGGATCAGCATGAACCCATGCCGACTGCTGGAAGAAAATGGCCGGCGACATTTCATGACAAAACGCTTTGATCGGCAAGCAGATGGTGGAAAACTGCATATGCAATCTCTCGGAGCCATGGCGCATTTTGATTATCATCTGGCTGGGGTCTACGCCTATGAACAGGCATTGCTTGTTATCCGCCAACTGGGATTATCGATGAACACCATTGAGGAGCAGTTCCGGCGCATGACTTTCAATATTGTCGCGCGCAATCAGGATGATCATGTCAAGAATATTGCGTTTTTGATGGACAGGGAGGGGCGCTGGTCACTCGCTCCGGCATTTGACGTGACCTACAGTTTTCAGCCACAGGGCCGGTGGACTTCGCAACACCAGATGACGCTGAACGGCAAGCGCGATGGGTTTACGCTGGAAGATTTCCGTGCCTGTGCCGAGGCCGTAGCGATGAAACGCGGTCGCGCCGCAGCGATCCTTGAGGAGGTGCGCAGGACGGTTTCACGCTGGCCGCAGTACGCTGAGGAGGCCGGTGTCGCGGTTGACTGGCGGGATAAAATCGCTCGCACCCTGCGTTTGGAGAGGTTCTGATGGTGACGGGTTCACATACCAACCTATCAAGAAGGAGGGCTATTCGATGAGTGACAAAAACCCGGTGACGCAGCCCCTTGAACGTCTCGATCCTGATCCGGTCAGGCAGTTCAGGCAGTGGCTGCAGGACGCGAAGCAGGTCGGTATGGCCCAGCCGTATGCGATGACCCTCGCAACCGCAGGCGGTGACAATATGCCATCGGCCCGCATCGTTCTGCTCAGGGGGATCGACGATTCTGGTTTTGTTTTTTTTACCAACTATGACAGCCTCAAGGGGCAACATCTTCAACAGAATCCTTTCGCCGCGCTGCTGTTCTACTGGCCGGAATTGTCCCGTCAGGTTCGCATTGTCGGCGCGGTGGAACAGTTGGATGCCGAAGCCTCGGATCGTTATTTCGCCGGCCGGCCCCGCGGCCACCAGCTCGAAGCCCATGCTTCGCCCCAGAGCCGGGTGATCAGTGGTCGGGCGGAGCTGATTGAGCGCTTTGAGGCAGTGTCTCACGAATATGAGGGGAAGGACGTACCGCGCCCCGCAAACTGGGGCGGTTATCGGCTGGTTCCTGATGCGTTTGAATTCTGGCGCGAAGGGGAAAACCGTCTCCATGACCGCTGGCGGTATCGGCGTGACAGACAGCATAACTGGGTGATCGAACAACTGGCGCCCTGATGAGCTGCTCCCGTCGGGTCCGCAGGGGCGATGGTATCAGGCCAAAAAGTTTTTAAGTCCGGTAAAAAAGATCTGTGCCGCAATGGCGGAGACAAAGAGTCCGGTCAACTTGGTCAGGATGGTCAAGCCCTGTTGGCCGAGAACCTTTTCCAGGCGTCCGGCAACAAAGAGCAAGCTGCCCAGAACCAGTACTGCGCTCAATAAAGCCAGCCCTGCTACAATTTTTTCAGTGACGCTTTCAAGATCAGCCCCCAGAACCAGCAAGACCCCGATTGTTCCCGGCCCGACGGTAATCGGGATGGCCAGAGGGACAACGGCGACATCATCCTTCTTTGATGTTTGTGGTGATACTGTTGCCTTGCCCTGAATCATTGAAACGGCCGAGAGAAATAGCACCGCCCCGGCACCGATACGAAAAGCATCAAGGGTGATACCAAACAGGGCGAAAATGTACGTTCCGAAAAAGAACAACACCATGCAACTGATGGCAACTGCCAGGGTGATTTTAACGGCAATTATGCGGCGTTCAGCCAGGGAGTCATCCTTGGTCAGGGACAAAAAAGCCGAAATGACAAAGAAAGGAGTAAAAATAAGAAAAATCTTCAAAAACAGATTGATATACAAGGTCGCCATTCAATAACTCCCGGCCCTTTTCCAGCCGCTACGTGAGACAGGTTGTAACTATTCAGCTATGGCTATCCGGTGCTGAATAGATATGACAGATTTAAATCCAATTTACCATCGCTGCAGCGAAAAGGGTGTTGGGGATGCCGGTTGCCAACAGTGATTGCTCTGGATCAATTGTTTTCATACCGTTCGTTTAAAATCAGGTTGGGCAGATGATTGATGTTGTTTGTTTCCGGGGGAAAGTGCTCAGCCAGAATTTTTGCCGTATCAGCAATGATATGACACAGGGTTTCACTGGCCTGCCCCTGCTTTATTCCGTCGGTAAGCACATCCACCAGTTCTTTCCATCTTTCGGGAGGGACTTTGTCGCTGATTCCGCTGTCTGCAACAATCTCTACCCGATGTTCAAACAAGGAAATCAAAATCAGGACCCCGATGTTCTCCGGGGTCTGGTGCAGCCCTTCCCTCATAAAGCTGGTCAGTGCCTTGTTGTGCACAGCGGCATCAAGTTCACGGGGATGAATGAGAAGGCGCTTGAGCCAGGACAGACGGTGGACTATCTGCGAGAGGATCAGGGCGCTGATCACCAACAGCAGAAGAATAAACCAGGTTGAATGAATTCCCAACAGATAATCAGCTGCCAGGGTGACAATCAGTGCCAGGCCACCGCCGGCAAAAAGATCTACCTGCGGATAGTCATCAGAAGAGCTGACCACCATCGGCACAATTTCGGCACGGGTTGTCGTTTCGGCAGCGGTTACGGCCGCAATAATCTCCGTTTGTTGTTCAGCTGTAAAAAAATCGGAAGCCCTTTTCATGTTGATTCTCTTTCTGTGTCACCAGATTTGTCGGGGGGAGGGGATGGCTCACCACCCGCCTGATGCTCCACCACCACCACTGCCACCTCCACCAAAACCACCGAATCCGCCGCCACTGCTGATGCCGCCACCGCCAAAACCTCCATGTCGTCTGCGCGAGGATGAGCGGTAGCTGACGGGTAAATCATGCCGACCTGAATAACGGCGACTGCGACGACTCAGGTAGGGGATCAGGAAAAACATGATCAAAAACAGGAACAGCGGAACAATGGAATCCTGTTCCGGTTTTTCGGTTGCCTCATATTCACCGGTGACGCCAGCCATGATCGCGTTAATGCCACTGGTGACCCCCTGATCAAAGTCATTATTGCGAAAATGGGGACTGATCTGATCCCGGATAATGCGACCGGCAATCAGATCCGTGAGCCGACCTTCCAGCCCATAGCCAACCTCAATCCTGAGTTTGCGGTCAGCAACGGCAATCAGGAGCAAAACCCCATTGTCTGCTTCACTTGTGCCTATCCCCCACTGTTCAAAAATCCGCACTGCAGCCTGCTCAATGGTGTCACCTTCGAGGCTGGAGACAATCAGAACGGCAATCTGGGTAGATTCCTGCTGATCGAACTTACGCAGCTGCTGCTCCAGTTGTGAACGCACCCCGGAAGACAGCAAGCTGGCCCGATCATTGACATAGCCGGTTGGTTCTCCTGGATCAAATGCCCAGGTGCCGGCGGCTATCAGCCATCCTGCGAATACCAACAGGATGAGTCGCATCAGAAATTAACCTGGGGTGCTGTAGCTGCAGCAGGGTCGGCACTGAATGGTTCCTTGCGCTCCAGTTTGAGCAGCAGTTTGTTAGTCAGGCTGTTGGGAAAGGTGCGAATCGACGTATTGAAGGTCTGAACTGCGGCATTATAGCGCTGCCGAGCGACATTAATACGGTTTTCAGTCCCTTCCAGTTGATTCTGCAGATCACGAAAGTTCTCGCCGGCTTTGAGTTCCGGATAATTCTCGGCTACCAGAAGCAGGCGCGACAGGGCCCCCGACAACTCACTCTGAGCCTGCTGATATCCGGCTATGGCGGCGGGATCATCAAGATCAGCTACATTGAGTTGTATCTGTCCGACCCGGGCACGGGCGTTCGTCACGGTGGTGAAGGTTTCCTGTTCGTGAGAGGCGTAGGCCTTGACCGTCGCTACCAGATTAGGAATCAAATCGGCCCGGCGCTGATAGGTCGCTTCAACATCCCCCCAGGCGGCAATCACCGCCTCTTCGTTCTGTTGAATGGTGTTGTACCCACACCCTGACAGGGTGACAACAGTTATCGCTACAAGAAAGATGATACGGATGTGAACCTTCATGATGCCTCCGGTGAGATGCAAATGATTAAAAAAAGATTCTGGCCATGTGTGAAATTGTCAATCAACAGTTGTCCCGGATATGATTAGGCCATGTGTTCGGTCATTTTAAGGGAGACTTTATGGCAAATAAAATGACGTATTTTTTAATTAGCTCTGGAAATGTAACTTAAAAAGGGATATATATCAAACAGGCGTATATTGTTAGCGAAAGATCCAGGGGAGTTAGCGGTATGCTGATTTTTGATCGCTGTTTAGCTAAAGAAACAACATAACAGGAACGCTTTTTCAATCGGCAAGTCTTATCGGCTTGCCGATTTTTTTGGTCAACTAACTTTACCTTTGAAAGGAAAATTTATGGCTAATTACAAGGTCGATGAAGTAGAAGGAATAGGGCCGGTTATCGGCGAGAAACTGCGAAATGCCGGGGTCAAAGACACTGACATTTTGCTGGCTCGGTCACGTACCCCCAAAGATCGCAAGTCCTTGGCGGAAGAGTCTGGGTTGACCACCAAACAGATTCTGAAGTTTGCCAATATGGTCGATTTGTTTCGCATCGATGGCGTGGGTTCAGAATTCGCTGAACTTCTTGAGGCTTCCGGAGTCGACACTGTTCCGGCACTGGCTCAACGCAATCCGGCCAATCTGACTCAGGCGATGGCTAGCAAAAATGAGGAAACAAAACTGACCCGGCGTGTTCCTTCGGAAAAAGAGGTTACCAAGTGGGTTGAACAAGCCAAGGACCTGCCGCGAATGCTCGAGTATTAGCAGGGTATTTTCAAGTACTAAGGTGCTTTGTTAACAAAAAAAGAGGGCTGCCAGTTAGTAGCTCTCTTTTTTTTGAATAGTTACAGTGAGTTAGATTTGGATCCCCCCCCCGAAATGTTGATAGACGTTCTGGTGTGAAATCCCCTTCAGATTCAGAATGACACAATAGCGAATTCGTGAGGCACCAGGGCAGTGCATGCGTCGTCACTCTCGGGACTTTCGTTTGATACGAGCGCCGGCATTATCTGACTGGCACCAATCTTCCGCTTGAACCTTTCTCCTGGGGGAGATGGTGGCTGAAAGCCGGACGAGGGGGCTTGAAATGATCAAACCCTCCCCCTCACCCTGACCCTCTGCCTCATGGAGAGAGGACAAGATAGTATCGACGGAAGATCAGTTCTTCTCCTCAGGAAAAATATTATTCATGTTTTTACAGGGTTCAGTTAGAATGCCCGATAATTCGCTCCGCAAACACCGACAGGACATGCTAATGAAAACACCAGCAGCAAAGACTCTTTTACTGATAAGTGCAGTGCTTTTAACGTTTACGCTCCCGTCTATGGCAGCTGTGAATTCTGTGCGTATTGGTCCGCTGCCATTCAGTGCGGCAACCGGTGTAACGGTGGAGGCTGAAATCGCCAAGGACAGACCGGATGTGTCGCTGGAATACCGCTGGTTTATCAATGATGACGAGCAGTTTTTCGAGAAATCTGCCAGTTTGCCCGGCCATCTGTTTAAGCGTGGCGATGTTATTGCCGTGGAGGTAACGCCGGTCACCTACGCTGGTGAACGGCTTTTATCCACTGTTTCCCGTCCTTTCGAAGCAATGAATGCCCCGCCTGTGATAACTTCTGAGCCGCCTGAGGAACTTGCTGATTCCGGATTTCGATATCAGGTAACAGCGGTTGATCCAGATGATGATGCCCTCACTTTTCGCCTCGAAGATGCCCCTGAAAAAATGACGATTAATGCTACCAGCGGACTGATCCTCTGGCCATTTGATACCATGCCGGAAGGTGACTTTCCGGTGAAAATCATCGTGGAAGATGACCATGGCGGGCAGGCCGAACAACTGTTTGAACTGCAGATGTCTTACGAAGAAGTTGCTTTGTAGGTGTGTAGTAGCTGCTTTTGACGATTAATAGCGACAATCCCGGTTCATATTCCAATCGTCCTGCAACCGGACTTTTGCGGCAACCAGACCCTCTCCCAGGGTCTGATTTGGTACGGTCACCAACTGCTGCGTTGCTGCCATTGTCTCACTGCTTCGACGTACGTAAGTACGCCTCATTGCTCAACAATGGCGCGCCTTGCATTTGGCGCTTTTTGTTTAGCCATCCAACCTGATGCTTTTTTGCGAAAGCATCAATATTTACTTCCCTGAAGAAAAATATTCCTGCAGAAAGTCGGACTTAAAGGCAGCAAAGTCTCCTGCCTCAATGGCCGTGCGAGCCTGTGCGACCATGTTCAGATAAAAACGCACATTATGAATGGCCGACAGAGTTGCCGACAAAATCTCATTAGCGTTAAACAGGTGGTGCAGATAAGCACGACTGAAATTGGCGCAGCAATAGCAGTCACAGGAAGGATCGACGGGGAAGAAGTCGCGGCGGAAATTGCGATTGGTCAGGCGAATTTTGCCGCGTCGGGTAAAGAGAGTAGCGCTGCGAGCATAGCGGGTTGGAATAACGCAGTCGAACATATCCATCCCGCGTTCAATTGATTCGAGAATATCCTCCGGCAGCCCGACTCCCATCAAATAGCGTGGCTTGTGTTGTGGCATATGAGGTTCGGTATCGTTAACAACTTTTTTCAGCAGTTCCAGCCCCTCGCCAACGCTGACACCGCCGATGGCGTAACCGGGGAAATCAAGAGTACTGAGTTGTTCTGCGCATTCACGCCGTAAATCCGGGAAGACGCTGCCTTGAACAATCCCGAACAGGGCTTGATCATCCGGGCGCTGGTGGTGCTGAAGACAACTTTCGGCCCAACGCAGGGTTTTTTTGATCGATTTTGCAGAATAGTCATAAGTGGCAGGATAGGGAATACATTCATCAAAGGCCATCATGATATCGGATCCCAAATCATTCTGAATCTGCATGGCCTCTTTGGGCCCGAGAAAAATTTCATCACCGGTTCCCTCGTGGCGAAAGTGTACACCTTCTTCACCAATCTTTTTATTGGGAAGAGAGAAAACCTGAAAGCCGCCACTGTCGGTAAGAATCGGTCGTTTCCAGTTCATAAACTGGTGTAGACCCCCGGCTTTTTTTATTAACGCTTCACCTGGTTTGAGATGGAGGTGATAGGTGTTGGAGAGAATAATCTGCGCCCCGGTTTCTTCTACCTGGGCCGGGGTCATGGCTTTAAGGGCACCATGGGTGCCCACCGGCATGAAAATCGGTGTTTCGATCGTGCCATGGGGGGTTTGAAGCCGTCCGCGGCGTGCACGGGTTTGCGGATCTTGCGCAAGCAAGGTAAAGTGAAACATCTGTTATTTCTCCTGTTCAGGCAATATTGCCGATAAACGCGACTGACGTATAACAAAATCCACGTCCGCATGCAATCATAACGGAGGTTCCATGTCCCTGTCTGTCGCCCCTCCGTCCTGGCTGGAGCGTCTTGATTGCGCGCAGATAACCTTTGTGCTGTCTCTGGTGGAAGAAGTTGATTTGCCGCCACTGGCCCTGTTTCAACTGCGGCGTGAATTTTCCTCGGTCATAACAGAGTTAGAAAGGCAGTACGGAGCCGATGTCGCCAGCCTGGTTGGCAGCCTGCTGTTTCCACAACCGGCGATTGATCCGGTCGTGCAGCGTCAGGTGCAAAAGCCGTCCGCAGCAGTGATATTTTCTCCGGACGCTGTTACGACAGGGCGCTTTGCCTCGGGCCATCAATTCAAGCTTCCCGCACTTTTTATCGGAGATGGTGTCGTTGCAATCGAGGCCTTTAGCGTATTGCTGCAGTTGCTTGGTCAACGTGGAATATATAAAGGGCAGGGGAGATTTGATGTGTCTGCCGGTGAGATTGTCGTGAATGATGGTCACTCGAATTCTCGAAACGATCTGGGAGGCAGTGTGACTCCCACTATTGTGCCTCTGTCCTGGTTGTTGGTGCAACAAGGCTCGTCCTTATCTCATGTAGAATTGGAAGTAGTTACTCCATTGCGTTTGATAAAAAAAGGGAAGCCTTTATTTAGATTTAATTTTAATGATTTTTTTTCAGCATTGCGACGACGAGTTAATCATCTGGCCATCGCCCACGGTGAGACCGTTAATGATGACGATGATGACGAGCAGAGTGCGTTGGCTGCAACGATTGTGTGCGGCGTTGAGCATCTGCATTGGTCGGATTGGCGACACCTTGAACAGGGTCGTAAAGGGCAGGGAATTGGTGGTCTAACGGGGACTTTAACTCTGAGGGGTGACGCTCTGGCTGACCTGTTGTGGCTGCTTGAATTGGGGGTTTTGCTGCATGTCGGCAAAGGGGCATCCTATGGTTTTGGTCGCTTTCACTTGTTGCAATGCTCGTAGACCAGCAGGTTTTTTTTTCGTACAATGGCATGGAGTTGTGTTTTTACTGCTGACGGAGGTGAGATATGTTCTGGTTTGTGCTGTTGCTGATTTTGTTGGGTTTGGGGTTTTATTTTTATCAACGAATGGTTGCTCTGGAGCAGGAAATTCGCGCCGATCAGGCACGAGAGAAAGAACAACAGCAAACAGACCAACGTAGCGAAGAGCCCGCGCCCTTTAAGGAAGCGTCAGCTCCACGAACGCCGGAATCTGCTGCCCCGGTTGAACCAGCTGCAGGGGTTGTGGAAAACCCCATTTTACGGCTTATCTGTTCGCAACCTGGTGTCGTTCAGTCCGCTGTCTATGCCGAGCTGCCCCAGCTGAACAAAAAACAGGCGCAACAGATGATCAGGGAGCTGGTTGATGCGGGAAAGATCAAGCGCGAACGTCTGGGCCGTTCTTTCAAATTGTATCTGGTTTAAATGATCCATGGGGGAACGGCAAATATCCTGTTCCCCCATGGAAACTAAAAGCCCCTAGAGGTTTTTCAGATTATAGAAAACTTCTTTGCCACGGAAGATAGCTGTATCTTCCAGTTCATCTTCGATCCGCAGCAGTTGATTGTATTTGCAAACCCGGTCAGTACGGCACAATGAACCGGTTTTGATCTGCCCGGCATTGGTGGCAACGGCCAGATCGGCAATGGTGGTATCCTCGGTTTCGCCACTACGGTGGGAGATGACGGCGGTGTAGCCGGCACGTTTTGCCATTTCAATGGCATCCAGGGTTTCCGTCAGGGTACCAATCTGGTTGACCTTGATGAGAATTGAGTTGGCAATTCCCTTGTCGATCCCTTCTTTGAGGATTTTGGTATTGGTGACAAACAGATCGTCGCCGACAATCTGAATTTTGTCTCCGAGCTTTTCCGTCATCAGTTTCCAGCCGTCCCAGTCGTTTTCAGCCATTCCGTCTTCGATGGAAATGATGGGATAGCGCGCTACCAGATCCTCATAAAAAGCCACCAGTTCAGCGGCCGTTTTAAGGGGCTGTTTTTCGTTGGCAAGGTTGTACTTGCCATCTTTGTAGAGCTCCGAGGCGGCGACATCGAGTGCCAACAGGACGTCTTCGCCCGGATGGTAGCCGGCGGCCTTGATGGCTTCGACGATCACCTCAAGGGCTTCTTCATTGCTCTTAAGGTCGGGCGCAAACCCGCCCTCATCACCAACAGCCGTGTTGTAGCCTTTGCTTTTCAGAACCTTTTTCAAGGCATGAAAGATTTCCGCGCCCATGCGCAGGGCTTCTTTAAAAGTCTCGGCACCGACCGGCATGATCATGAATTCCTGAATGTCGACATTGTTGTCGGCATGTTCGCCACCATTGATGATATTCATCATCGGCAGGGGGAGTTCTTTGGCGTTACTGCCGCCAATGTATTGATAAAGGGGCAGACCGGCATCTTCTGCTGCGGCCTTGGCACAGGCCATGGAAACGCCGAGAAGGGCATTGGCGCCGAGCTTGCTTTTGAAGTCGGTACCATCGAGTTCCAGCAGTTTACGATCGATGCCGATCTGGTCGCTGGCTTCCCAACCTTGCAGCTCAACAGCGATGATTTCATTGACATGCTCGACGGCTTTGAGAACCCCTTTGCCCAAATAACGGTTCTTGTCGCCATCTCGCAGTTCGAGAGCTTCACGCTCGCCGGTGGACGCACCACTGGGCACCGCTGCTCTGGCAATAACGCCGGTTTCGAGGGCAACCTCAACCTCAACCGTCGGGTTGCCTCGTGAATCAAGTATTTCGCGTGCATAGATATCAATGATTTCGCTCATCTTTGTCCCCTTGCCAGGTCAGCTGTAAAAAGATATTGTCCGATTGGTCAGTATTGACGAGCCGGACAGATATAAAAAGTCGAACCTGCTTATTTATAGCACAGGATCTGTTGCAGTCGAGGGCTTTTTATCAGGAAAGATGATGGAAAAGAATATCACTTCAGTGTTTGAGTTAAGTGTTATTGTCCCGGTGCTCAACGAGGTGGCAGAACTGTCTGCTTTCCTCGCTGATCTGCGCCGTCAACAGCAAGTTGCCTACGAGATCGTCTTTGTCGACGGCGGCTCGACCGACGGGACATTGAACCTGCTGCAGCAAGAGCAGGTCAGAGTCATCAGTAGTGCGCGCGGTCGCGGTCAGCAATTAAATGTCGGCGCTGCAGAATCCCATGGTGACTGGATGCTGTTTCTGCATGTCGACAGTCGCTTTGACGATCCTCTGGCGTGGCGCAACGGGATCGATTTTTTGTCACGTAGCAGAGACAGTCGAATCGCTGGTCACTTTGCTTTGAGTTTTCAGACTGGTGACCATAAAAAGAGTAAAGGCTATGATTTTTACGAGCGCAAGGCCCGATCGTCGCGAAGGGAAACCATCCATGGCGATCAGGGGTTTCTCCTCCATCGCAGTCTTTGGCGCCAGGTTGGTGATTTTTGCACCGATCTGCCGGTGATGGAAGACACGGATTTTGCTGAACGTTTGCGCACCGTCGGGCAGTGGCAATTACTGCCGGCAGTGATTAAGACCTCCACCCGTCGTTTTGACGCGGAAGGGTTATGGCAACGCCAACTGCTTGGCGCCCTGATGATGTGTTTTCGCAGCATTGGCTGGCGCGAATTTTTTGCTCGCGCACCAGCTGTTTACCGATTGCAGACAGATACGGAACGCTTGCAGCTTGCCCCGTTTTTTGATCTGGTTGCAGAACTGCTTGCGGCCAAGCCGATAGCGCAGCGTTGGCAGCTATGGTACGCTAGCGGTAGCTATGTTCTTCGCCATGGCTGGCAACTTTTTTTTGCTGCCGATGCTTTCAGGGCTCATCAGCAGGGGCGATCAACAGCGGATACCCCCGACGTCTGGCAGTTCTGGTGTGTGCCGATCTATCAATGGCTTACCGATAATCTCCTCGTTCGCTCGCTGGCGACAACCTTGTTGCGTTTGTGGTTTGTTGCCATGCGCCTCTGGTTGCGCCACAAAGAAGCCCCTAAGCGCTGCTGATGTGGTTCTGCAGCCGCAGGTGTTGCCGACATCTTGTCCCTGATACGGCGAATGTGCTACACAGTCAGAAGAATCTTCAGTCAATAGCCTGCTGCAGCCGCTACACTCCGTATGGAATGGGTGAGCCGGGCTGCCAGGAACCCAACAAAAGGAGAAAACAACAGTGTCAGCTTTTAGTGATTTTAAAGTGAAAGACCTCAGTCTGGCGGAATGGGGGCGCAAGGAAATTCTCCTGGCCCAGGAAGAAATGCCGGGACTGATGGCATTGCGTGACGAATACCAGGGGCAGTTTCCGCTTAAGGGTGCGCGGATCACCGGTTCTTTGCACATGACGATTCAAACTGCTGTGCTGATTGAAACTCTGATCGATCTGGGCGCCAGGGTACGCTGGTGCTCGTGTAACATTTTTTCCACTCAGGATCATGCTGCTGCTGCGGTTGCTGTTGGCCGTGAGGGAACGGTTGAAGAACCTGCGGGAGTTCCAGTGTTTGCCTGGAAAGGGGAAACCCTGGTGGAATACTGGTGGTGTACCGAGCAGGCGTTAAGCTGGCCGGATGAGGAAGTTCCCAACATGATTCTTGATGATGGCGGCGACGCTACCCTGTATGTTCTCAAAGGAAGTGAATGGGAGCGGGCCGGCTGCCCCGATATCAGCGATGATGACCCGGAAGACTGGCGCGAGCTGGTGTCCTGCTTGCGCAACTCCATCGCCGCCAATCCTGACCAATGGAGCCGTAGTGCTGCTGCCATCAAAGGGGTTACTGAAGAAACGACTACCGGCGTTCATCGTCTTCACCAGATGGCAGAAGAGGGCGTCCTGCAGTTTCCGGCAATGAACGTCAATGATGCGGTGACTAAATCCAAGTTTGACAATGTCTACGGTTGTCGACACTCCCTGGTGGACGGGATCATGCGGGCGACAGATGTGATGTTGTCGGGCAAGGTGGCGGTGATTTGCGGTTACGGCGATGTCGGCAAGGGGTGCTGCCAGTCACTGCGTGGTCAAGGGGCCAGGGTGATTGTTACCGAAGTCGATCCGATCTGCGCCTTGCAGGCGCTCATGGAAGGGTACGAGGTCAAGCGGGTAGAGGATGTCCTCGATTTTGCCGATCTTTATATCACCACCACCGGCAATAAGGATGTTATTACCCTGGAGCATATGCGCCAGATGAAGAACAATGCGATTGTTGGCAATATCGGTCATTTTGACAATGAGATCGAGATGAATGCTATGGAAAAAGATCCGACGGTGACACGGGAGAAAATCAAACCCCAGGTCGATCGTTGGGTGTTTGAGGATGGCCATGGTGTCATTGTACTGGCTGAGGGGCGGTTGCTGAACCTGGGTTGCGCTACCGGTCACCCAAGCTTTGTCATGTCCTGCTCATTCACCAATCAGGTGATGGCGCAGATCGAGTTATTTACCAATACCGATGCTTATGCCAACAAGGTGTATGTGCTTCCCAAGCTGCTGGATGAGAAAGTGGCACGGTTGCACCTTGACAAGCTCGGAGCCAAGTTGACCGTGCTTTCCGATGAGCAGTCGCGCTATCTGGGGATTCCGACAGTCGGGCCGTATAAGCCTGATACGTATCGTTACTAAGTTTCTGCCCGGAAACTCTAAGCAGAAGAACGGCAGTCCTAATGTCAGGGACTGCCGTTTTTTATTGTTTGACGCCGAGAAAGAGCCAGACAGCCAGCAGGGTGAAGATCAGATTGGCCGTCCAGGCGGCGACCAGTGGTGGCAGGGCGCCGGCATAGCCGAAGGAAATGACGGCTGATTGAATGATGAAGTAAGTGGCACCAATGGCAAGGCTCAAACCAACCCCCAGGGCCAGATGACTCTGTCGACCCCGTTGTAGAGCAAAAGGAATTCCCAACAACCCCATGACGAGACCGGTAAAGGGGGCTGCCAGTCGTGCTTGCAGGTCAACGCGCTGGCGTGTGGCATCGTAGCCTTCCTGCTCCAGGCGCGTTGCCAGTTGGGCTATCTGTCGAGCACCAAGCTCGGCGTTTACATCTTCCTCACGGGCAAAATCATCAATCAGACGATCAATATCCAGGGGGTGATTCTCCAGCCGCCTGGTCTGCAGCAGTGTGCCGGATTGAGGATCAAAGGAGCGTTCGAGCAGGATTGGTGCCAGCCATTGCTGATCGCGAAGTTCTGCTTCGTCGGCATCGACCCTCCGTATGATGGTCGATCCCTGATCGATCTCAAAGATGGTTACTCCCCTTAATTTTTGTTCGCGGGTTTGCACCCGATCGATATTGATGATCTTATTGGCGCTGCGATACCAGATTTTACTGTGCGTCAGGCGGGCCTGCTCACGGCCACGCAATTTGATTTCAACCAGTTCATTTAACGTGCGCACGTTCCACGGGACAACATATTCATGCACCAGCAGTTGCAGGCTGCACAACAGGAAAATGATGCCGAGCAATGGGCGGGTGATGCGTGAAAGACTGATACCACAGGCACGTAATGCCGTCATTTCATTCGTGCGTCCGAGACCACCCAAAGTGAGAACCATGCTGGTAAGAATCGCCAGCGGAAGGATTTGTACAAAGATAAAAGGGATGCTATGCCCCAGATAGGTCAGGTATTCATTCAGTCCGGCACCGTAATCGATGAATCGATCTACCTTTTCAAAAAAATCCACCAGCAGGTAAATACCGACAAAGGCACTGCAGCACAGAATCAGTATCCTGAAAAAATAGGCCAGAACAAAGCGGCTGACAATGCTCATTGCGGGCCCCCGGGGTAGCGCTTAGCCAGCAGGCGCCGCAGACCGTTCCATAAGTGCAGGTGAATCAATACCGGGCGCTCACGGGCGGTGCGGTAGAGGAAGAATGAGCCGCCGCCCAGAAACACCAGATTCGGTAACCAGAGGATAAGGGCCGCCGGAAGTATTCCCTTATCAGCGAGGGTGCCGGCAAAGCTCAAGAGCACGTAATAGACCAGAAACACCACCAACGCCAGGGCAAAACCCGCCCCTTTGCCGGAGCGTTGCGATTGCAGACCGAGGGGGATGCCAATCAGAATCAGAATCAGGGGGGCACAGGCAACAACAATTCGTTCATGGAATTCTGCTTCCAGGCGATAGCGCTGTTTGCCAGGCGTTGCCTGTTCGATCTCCTGGTTAAGTTCTACCCACGACATTTCTCCACGTGAACGACTGCGTTGCCCTTGACTGATCTGTTCGGAAAAATCAAGATTGATGTCATAGTTATTAAAACTGATGGTCTGGTAGGTGTCCTCCTCTGTGTTGCCCGGTTGCCGGTGGATTTCCCCGCTTTGCAGTCGCAAGGTCAATATCAGGCTGTCGGGACTACTGATAAAAAAACCTTCGTTCGCAATAATCGTCGTCGGTGCTGTGTTGTTGCGTTCATCGGAGATAAAGACGTCACGCATGATCCCCCGGCGTTCATCAACCCCCTGGGCGTAGAGCACGATATCCGGCATGTCGTCGTTGAAGATGCCGGGCTTGACACTGATGTTGAGACTGGTTGAGGCAATTTCAAAAATTTTGGCGCGTAATGCGCGCTTACTGGCCGGTTCAACCAGGAGAGTTATGGTTGCGGTCAACAGGGTAAATACCAGAGCGAGGAAAGCAACCGGCTTGACCATGGAATAGAGACTGATGCCGGAAGCCTTCATGGCGATATATTCGCTGTCTGCTGAAATACGCCCAAAAGCGAGCAGAATTCCGAGAAGAAATGACAGCGGAACCGTAACGCTTAAAAAAGTGGGCAGTAAAAAAGCGAACAGAGCAATGATGTCCAGGGCAGGAACCCCTTTGCTGATGATCATCTCGGTCAGGCGAGGTATCCGCCCGAGGAGCACGACAAAGGAGAAAATCAGCAGGCTCATGATTGTGGGGACGCTGATTTCACGCAGGATATATCGATGGATTCGTTGCTGTGACATGGACGGCGATGTTATTACAGTGTCGGGTCTGTGTAAATACACCAAAAGCATTCGTTGCCGCTCATCGCTGTTCTAACCCGTCTCACTTGGCAACAATGTGACCTTTAAGACTGTTCTGTTTTTTCTTGCCTGGGTCAGGGCTGAAATGCTATATGTTTGCACTTGTCCAAATACGCACGTCTCGTGATTCAGTCAGGGTGGTTCCCTCGAACTTGGGGTCCTGCTGAAGCAGATCGGGGCGGAGGATGAAAAAACCAGACTTGAAGGAGAAAAGACAATGGCACAAATTTCCATGAAACAAATGCTCGAAGCCGGTGTCCACTTTGGCCACCAGACCAAACGCTGGAACCCGAAAATGAAGCCCTATATCTTTGGCGCTCGTAACGGGATCTACATTATTGACCTGCAAAAGACGGTGCGTTACTTCCGTACGGCTTGTCAGTTTATACAGGATACGGTTGCTGCAGGCGACAAGGTTCTGTTTGTTGGCACCAAGAAGCAGGCTCAGGATGCTATCAAGGAAGAGTCGCTGCGTGCCGGTCAATACTTTGTGAACAACCGTTGGTTGGGCGGGATGTTGACCAACTTCACCACCATCAAGGCGAGTATCGATCGGCTCAAAAAAATCGAAGCCATGGCGGCTGATGGAACCCTCGATCAGTACACTAAAAAAGAAGCCCTGCAACTTGATCGTGAGCGTGAAAAGCTCGAGAAAAACCTTGGTGGCATTAAGCATATGAACAAATTGCCCGGCGCTATCTTTATCATTGATCCGAAAAAAGAGGCAATCGCGGTACAGGAAGCTAAAAAACTTGGTATTCCCGTTGTTGCTGTTGTCGATACCAACTGTGATCCGGACGACATTGATTACATCATCCCCGGCAACGATGACGCTATCCGCGCCATTCGTCTGTTTGCCAACCTGATCGCTGAATCCTGCGTTGAAGGGGGTGAGCGGCAAAAAATCAAAAAACAGACGGAAGCTGAAGGCAAGGATGAGGTTGTCCCTGCGGAAGAAAAAACCGAAAAGGTTGTCACTGTGGAAGAAAAAACCGAAAAGATTGTCGCTGCTGTGGATGCGGAAGCAACAGAGCCTGCGGTAACAGAATAAGCTGCATCTATAAATTTTTTATCTAAGGCCCAGCGGCCGGGCTGACAGGTCCGGCCGTTCTTTTGGTCATCTCATCATGTGCAGGTTAACCAGACCTGCTTTTAAAAATTGGGAGGAAACAGTGAGCATTACAGCAGCCATGGTGTCCGAGTTGCGCAAGGCAACCGGAGCAGGAATGATGGATTGTAAAAAAGCATTGACCGAAACTAATGGCAATATGGAAGAAGCCATCGATTTTCTGCGTAAGAAGGGACTTTCCGCTGCCGCCAAGAAATCGGGTCGTGTTGCTTCTGAAGGGATCGTCGCTGCCGATTCTAAAGGTTCTATCGGTGCGATTGTTGAAATTAATGCTGAAACTGACTTTGTCGCCAAAAACGACGCCTTTCAGGAATTCGTCAATTGTGTCCGGGACATTGTCCTTGCCAATCCGCTTGTCGATGTCGATGCTCTTAACGCCATTGCCTATCCCGGCAGCGGCCGTACCGTAGGCGAAGAATTGACCCATCAGATCGCTACCATTGGTGAGAATATGAGCATTCGCCGCCTGGATCGCATCGATGCTGGCGAAGGTGTGGTAACATCCTATGTTCACGGTGCCGGCAAGATCGGTGTTCTGGTTGAACTGAAAACAACGGCTAATGATGAGCGTGTCAATGAGCTCGGAAAGCAGATTGCG
Organism: Deltaproteobacteria bacterium; assembly: GCA_018399135.1. Lineage (GTDB taxonomy): Bacteria > Desulfobacterota > Desulfuromonadia > Desulfuromonadales > Geopsychrobacteraceae > Pelovirga. The sequence continues at coordinate 26,931 of JAGYPB010000002.1, forward strand.
ATGCATGTTGCGGCAGCCTCTCCTCAATATCTGAACCGTGAGGAGGTGCCGGCTGACATTGTCGAAAAAGAAAAAGACATCATGCGGGTCAAAGCACTGGAAAGTGGCAAGCCTGAGAATATCGTCGAAAAAATCATCGCCGGTCAGATCAACAAATTTTTCGGTGATGTTTGTCTGGTCGAGCAGGCATTTGTTATTGACCCTGATCAAACTGTGCAGAAGGTGATTGACGCCTGTGCCAAAGAGCTTGGTGCTCCGGTTGTTCTGAGCGGCTACGTGCGTTACCAACTGGGTGAGGGGATTGAAAAGAAGACGGATGATTTTGCTGCTGAAGTTGCAGCAATGAGTCAATAAAGGAACACCAACGGGAGCATCTTGTGGCAACCATCAAATACAAAAGAATACTGTTAAAGCTTAGTGGCGAGGCACTGGCCGGCGAACAGGGTTATGGTATTGATCCGGCTGTTATTAACGGCATGGCGGCTGAAATTAAAGAGGTTGTTGATCTCGGCGTTGAGGTTGCTCTGGTGATTGGCGGCGGTAATATTTTCCGTGGCGTAGCAGCTTCGTCCAAGGGGATGGATCGCGCCAGTGCTGATTATATGGGGATGCTGGCTACGGTGATGAACAGCTTGGCGATGCAGGATGCTCTCGAAAAACAGGGGGTAAATACGCGGGTACAGTCGGCAATCGATATGCAGCAGATCGCCGAACCCTACATCCGCCGCCGGGCCGTCAGACACCTGGAAAAGGGGCGTGTGGTCATTTTCAGCGCCGGTACAGGCAATCCTTATTTCACTACCGATACGGCTGCCAGCCTGCGTGCCATGGAGATTCATGCCGACGTGATTCTTAAGGCTACCAAGGTGGACGGTATTTACTCTGCGGATCCCAATAAAGACAAAAATGCCATCAAATTACCGACATTGACCTATCTGGAGGTTTTACAGAAGGGGTTGCAGGTGATGGACGCCACTGCGACGTCCCTGTGCATGGACAACAATCTGCCGATGATCATTTTTGACATGACGTGCCGCGATAACATTAAAAAGGTCGTTCTTGGTGAACGGATCGGCACCATCGTCCGAGGAGGTGACAGCAATGATTGATGAAGTTCTCAGTGACGCGCGCACCGGGATGGACAAAGCAATTAAAGCCTTGAAAAAAGAAATGACCAAGGTGCGTACCGGTCGGGCAAGCACGGCGTTGCTTGATGATGTCAAGATCGAGTATTATGGTGTTCCGACACCATTAAGCCAGGTTGCAACCTTGTCGGCTCCGGAAGCGCGACTGATTACCGTTCAACCCTGGGAGAAGAACCTGTTGCCGGCCATTGAAAAAGCGCTTTTCAAGGCGGATATCGGCTTGACTCCTTCTTCTGATGGTCAGTTGATTCGTTTGCCGGTACCAGCGCTGACCGAAGAACGGCGACTGGAAATGGTCAAGCTGATTAAGCGTATGGCAGAAGACGCGCGGATATCTGTTCGTAGCGCCCGACGAGATGCTAATGAAAATCTAAAAATGCTCGAAAAGGAAAAAGAAATCACCGAAGACGAACAGAAGCGTGGCGAAAAAGATGTTCAGCTATTGACGGATGAATATATCAATAATATTGAGGTCGTCTTACAAAGTAAGGAGCGGGAGTTGCTGGAGGTCTGATGATGGCTGTTCTCTTACGTCAAAGGAGAGAGATGATGGCATTGAAGATTACGGAAGACTGTATTGGTTGTGGTACCTGTGTCGACCAATGTCCGGTGGGTGCTATTGTTGAATCCGGGGACATCTTCACGATTACTGAGGAATGTAACGAATGCCGAGATTGTGTCGACTCATGTCCGGTAAATGCGATTGTTGAGTGAACATCTTTTAGAGAAGGATAATGCAAAGGGCGTTTTTTAACGCTCTTTTTTTTTGGCAGCAGGCAGTTTATTCTGTCACTTCAGTGTAAGTTAAGTTGTGATGTTTATTTGCCCTGTAATAAAAAAATGGTGGGGAATTTATCATCAATGAGGCAGAGCACCCTCGAACCAGAAGCTAACAACGTTCCTGCCCATGTCGCCATTATCATGGATGGTAACGGGCGATGGGCACGACAACGCGGATTGCCACGGATTGCCGGTCACCAGCAGGGGGTTGAGTCGGTAACCGAAGTTGTTGATGCTTGCGCCCGGAAGGGTGTGTGCTACTTAAGCCTGTTTGCTTTCAGTTCCGAGAACTGGGGGCGTCCCCGGCAGGAGGTCGATGCGCTGATGCTTTTGCTACTCGACTACCTGACCTCGCAGCGGCAAAAAATGCTCGAAAATGGTATTCGTCTACGCGTTATTGGTGACCTCTCGCGGATGACACAAGGCGTCCAGCAGGCTCTTGTCGAGGCAGTACAGGCAACATCTGCCGGCAAAGGGCTGACCCTGGTCCTTGCCCTGTCCTATGGTGGACGTGATGAAATTCTGCGTGCCGTCAGGCGGATTGTTATGCAGGTACAAGGAGGAAAACTGGATCCTGACCGGTTGGACGCAGATGCCTTTGCTGCTTTTCTCGACCTTGCTGATATGCCACCGGCTGATCTGATGATCCGTACCAGTGGTGAAATGCGAATCAGCAATTTTCTGCTATGGCAGGCCGCCTATACTGAGCTCTATTTTACTGAGGTCTTATGGCCCGATTTTAATCTGGAAGAATTGAATAAGGCGTTTGCTGATTATTATCAGCGCCGCCGCCGTTTTGGATTGACCGACGAACAACTTCAGCTCTGATGTCAATGATGCCGATGTAAAGGAGCCCGACCATTAAACAACGACTGATTACTGCCGCTATTGCATTACCGCTGTTGATATTGCTGTTGGGTTTTGCCCCGCCGGCATTCTTTACCCTCTTTGTAACCCTGATCGTTTTTCTGGCGCTGGTCGAATTTAATCGGATGGGCATGAAGCAGGAACAGGTTTTTATTCAGTGGTTTGCTGCCGCGCTTGGCGCTGCCATCGTTCCTTTGTTTTTTTTCAATCTACTGGATTGGTTGTCAACTTTTTTGACAGCCCTTTTTTTCGTTCTCTCCCTGATTTTCTTGCTGCGACCAGGAATCCTCGTCCGGGTTCACCATCATTTAGGCTGGATCTGTCTCGGTTTTATCTATGTCGCGCTGCTCATGGGGCATCTCGTGCCGCTCCGTGTGCTCGATGATGGACGACAGTGGATTTTTCTCACCCTGGTTGTTGTTATGTGCTGTGATACCAGCGCTTATGTTGTTGGTAGCCGTGTCGGCAAGCATAAGCTGTATCCCTTGATCAGCCCCAATAAGAGCATTGAGGGAGCTATCGGTGGTGTTTTTGGAGCAGTGTTGGGGGCACTGATATCAAAACTTGTGTTTTTTTCTGCCATCGGATTCTGGCCTGTTGTTGCCGTCGGTCTACTATTGGGTGTCATGGGTCAGATCGGCGATTTGTTTGAGTCGATGTTGAAAAGGGCCTGTGAGGTGAAGGATTCCGGGAGTATCATTCCGGGGCATGGGGGAATGCTTGACCGGCTTGACAGTCTGCTGTTTGCTTTCCCGCTGGTTTACTATGTTGCCCGTGGAGGCTTCGGAATTTAGAGAGGTTAAATGAAAAAGATTGTTGTTCTGGGGTCGACCGGTTCCATCGGGGTCAGCACGTTGCAGATTGTCGAAGAATTTCCTGAAGCCTACCGGATCGTCGCTTTGACGGCGGGAACCAATCTTGATCTGCTCTGCACCCAGGCAAAAACGTTTCACCCCGCAGTGGTGGCAGTGATCAACAGTCAGGATGCAAAAATTGTCAGAGAGCGTTTAAGTGGCTTGAATATAGAGGTCTGCTGTGGTGTCGAAGGGATGATCCAGTGCGCTACCCTTGACCAGGCCGATATGGTGGTTGCGGCGGTGGTGGGGGCGGCCGGATTGGTGCCGACCATGGCGGCAGTACAGGCTGGGAAGGATGTTGCCCTGGCCAACAAGGAAACCCTGGTGATGGCAGGTGGTCTGATCATGGCAGCGGCCAGACAACAGGGCGTTAAGTTGCTGCCGGTGGACAGTGAGCACTCAGCCATTTTTCAGGCCCTTGCCGGTCATCATCATGGCGATATTCGCCGCCTTATTTTAACCGCCTCTGGTGGCCCGTTTCGTGAGTGGCCCGCCGCGAAGTTCAATCATATCTCACCGGCTGATGCCCTGGCGCACCCCAACTGGAGTATGGGAAAAAAAATAACGATTGATTCTGCTACCCTGATGAATAAAGGGCTGGAAGTCATTGAGGCGCACTGGCTGTTCGACGTGGCGGCGACAATGATCGATGTTCATATCCATCCGGAAAGTATCGTTCATTCTATGGTAGAATACGTCGATGGATCTGTGGTTGCACAACTTGGCGTGCCGGATATGAAAACTCCGATCTCCTACGCCCTGTCGTGGCCGCAGCGCCTGCCGCTTAACCAGCCTGGTCTTGATCTGTGCCAATTGGGCAGCCTGACCTTTTCTGCCCCCGATTTGCAGCGGTTTCCATGTCTTACTCTTGCCTATCAGGCTCTTGAGTCCGGAGGGACATTGCCGGCAGTGATGAACGCTGCCAATGAGGTGGCTGTGGCAGCGTTTCTCAATGCACAGATCCCTTTTACCGGAATTCCTGAGCTGATTGAACGAGTGATGGCCTGTCACACGTCGGAAGCTGTTACCACGGTCGAACGCGTATTGCAGGCAGATCGGTGGGCACGAGTACGTGCGCGGGAATTTATTGCTGGAGGTTTGATATGATAACCGTCGTTGCCGGAATTCTGATGCTCGGTTTTCTGGTTTTTGTCCATGAACTCGGACATTTTATCGTTGCTAAAATGTGTGGGGTCAAGGTCCTGAAATTTTCTATCGGTTTTGGTCCCAGGCTGATATCTTATCGCTATGGTGAAACAGAATATCTGATCTGCGTCGTCCCCCTGGGTGGTTACGTGCAGATGCTGGGTGAAGGGTCGGGTGAAGGGGGAGAGGCCAGTACCGAAGCCACCGGCGATCATGACAGATCCTTTGCTGCCCAGCCGGTATCGCGGCGACTGGCAATCGTTGGTGCCGGTCCCTTGATGAATCTGGTGCTGCCGTTACTGATTCTGCCGCTATCTTTCATGGTTGGTGTTCAGATGCCTGCCTATGTTGAGGAGCCGGCATGTATCGGCTACGTTCTGCCTGATTCTGATGCTGAACGTGCCGGCTTTACCCCCGGTGATTGTTTGACAGCAGTGAATGAAACGCCCATCGAGCACTGGAACGCAGCTAACCTGCGCTTTGTCAGTGAGGCGGGCTCTCCCCTGTTGTTTGATGTTACTCGTGATGATCGTCCGGTCCAGTTGGTTGTCCCTGCTAACAATAACAGTTTGGAAGGAATGCAGGGGTTAGGCCTGATGCCCTATCTCGCGTCGCGGATTGGTGGTCTGGCGCCAGGCATGGCAGCAGATCAGGCGGGAATACAGGTCGGTGATCAGATTCTGCGAATTGATGGACAGGCCGTTCAATCCTGGTATGACCTGCGTGAATTGATCCAACAGACCCAAGGGGCGCCCGTTGATGTGCTGGTAGGACGTGATGGAGGGGAATTTTCCGTCGTTATGACCCCGGAACAGCGCGAGACCGAAGGTGACTTTCTTCTGGGTGTTGCGCCGCTGCACGAACTTGAGCTGAAGCGTTTTGGACCGGTAGCCGCTTTTCGTGAAGGCGCTGCAAAAACCCGTGAGCTGATCGAATTGACCATCGTGTTTATTCAAAAGCTCTTTACCGGTAATGTTTCGGCAAAAAATATCGGCGGACCGATTACAGTAGTTCAGGTTGCCGGCCAGGCTGCCCAGACCGATATCGCCGCTATTTTGACGGTGCTGGCGTTTATTTCGATTCAATTGGGGATATTGAACCTGTTACCGATTCCGATTCTTGATGGTGGTCATATTCTGTTTTATCTCTTTGAGTTGATTACTCGCCGTCCGGTTTCCTTACGGGCGCGGGAGGTGGCTCAGCAGATTGGTCTGGCAATGTTGCTGATGCTGATGGTGCTGGCGTTTTACAACGACATCATCCGTCTGTGGGGTTGATCTGATAGTGATTGATCATCCCCGGATACTGGCACTGGACACCTCGTCGCAGGTCAGCAGTGTTGCTCTGTGTCAGGCCGAGATGTTGGTGGCTGAATCGGCCCTCAATCTGCGCAGTACCCATAGCCAGAGTCTCCTGGCTCAAATTGATGCACTGCTTGTTGCCGCAGGGTGGACTTTAGGGGATCTGGATCTGCTGGCTGTGGTTGTGGGCCCAGGCGCTTTTACCGGTGTGCGTATCGGCGTGGCGACGATCAAGGGGTTGGCCCAGGTGCTTAATCTACCGATTGTCAGTGTCTCCTCTCTGGCGGCGGTGGCGATGAATCTACCCTTGTTGTCGCGACCGGTGTGTGTGCTGATCGATGCCAGAAAGAAGGAGGTCTATACCCAGCAGTTTCAGCAACAGGAGGGATTCCCGCGTCCCTTGAGTCAGGCAGGGGTGATTACGCCCCAAAAGGTTCTGGCTGAGTTGCCGGGGAATGTCTGTTTTGTGGGCGACGGTGTGGCCGTTTACCGTGACATCATCTTGGGACATGGTTTTGAACCGCAGTCTATGGCACCTGCCTGCTCACACGCCATCCAGGCTTCCAAAGTCGCAGCTCTGGCCTTGTTTGACTATTCCAGAGGATTAACCCAACGCGCCGAACAGGTCGTTCCAACCTATATCAGGCCATCGGATGCTGAGCTGAACAGACAGAACAGCAATAATGGTTAGCGTCCGGTTAGGTGTTGACTTTTCACCACTGATCTGGTTAATTTCAGGCAGGTTAAACAACCCTAAACGTCAACACACGTGGAGGTTCCTATGGACATTGATCAAACTCTTTTGCAGGATCTTATTGACAACAACCCAAGGTTCCGCATGCTCTATGAAAACCACACCTTACTTGAAAAACAGCTCCAGGAATTTGAAAAACGCCCCTTTCTTACCGCAGACGAAGAAATCGAAAAAAACAAGGTCAAAAAATTAAAGCTAATCGGCAAGGATGAAATGGAGACCATCGTTCACTCCGTTACCGTTTGATCGTGCCTCAACATCAGGATTTGTTTTAATACAGCAAAGGGTTTAAGCGAGCGCTTAAGCCCTTTGCTGTATTTAAGGGATTGAAATTCAATGACGATCAGTTTTAACCTTCTGTCCTTGACGATATAACAGGAGACATAATGACCAAGAGAAGTGATGCTATTACCAAAGGCTTTGAGCGTACACCCCATCGCGCCCTGTTAAAGAGTACCGGCGTGCCTACTGACCAGATGGATCGTCCTTTCATCGGAATCGCATCCTCCTTCACCGATCTGATCCCTGGCCATACCGGGATGCGCGACCTTGAGCGTTTCATTGAAAAGGGGATTCATACCGGTGGTGGCTTTTCATTTATTTTCGGGATTCCTGGTGTCTGTGATGGTATTGCCATGGGGCACAAAGGCATGCACTATTCATTGCCGACGCGTGAGTTGATCGCGGACATGGTCGAGTCGATCGCCGAAGCTCATCGTCTGGATGGCTTGGTTCTGCTCACCAACTGCGATAAAATCACGCCTGGGATGCTGATGGCCGCTGCGCGTCTTGATATCCCCTGTATAGTCGTTACTGCCGGTCCTTCCCTGACCGGTGCCGGTCGTAACGGTCGTCGTTTTTCCTTTGTGACGGATACCTTTGAGGCGATGGGACAATACAAGGCCGGAGTCATTGACGAAAAGCAACTGTTTGAATGTGAAGAGAGCGCCTGCCCGACCGCCGGTTCCTGCCAGGGGATGTTTACCGCCAACACCATGGCCGTGTTGACTGAGACCCTCGGCATGAGTCTGCCCCGTTGTGGTACCGCCAGCGCGGTATCATCGTTAAAGCGACGAATTGCTTTTGCCTCCGGCGAGCGCATTGTCGGACTGGTACGCGATCAGGTCACTCCACGCCAGATCCTCACCCGCGCAGCCTTTGAAAATGCGATCCGGGTAGATCTGGCCCTTGGTGGTTCGAGCAATACAGTGCTGCATCTGCTTGCTATTGCCCATGAGGCCAAGATTCCCCTGCCGCTGGAACTGTTTGATGAGCTCGGTAAAACTACCCCGCAGTTAGCGCATATGAATCCTGGTGGGCCGAACTTTATGGAGGACCTCGACACAGCCGGGGGTGTTCTGGCGGTTCTTTATCAGTTGCGAGATCAGATCAGTGATAATCCCACCCTGCTGGGACCGAGTATTACGGAGTTGATTGCTTCGGTGGCAGAAGTTGACGAAGATGTTGTGCGCCCTGTATCGTCGCCGATTCGTCCGGAGGGAGGGTTAGCCGTACTGAAAGGCAACCTGGCGCCGCAAGGGGCAATTGTCAAGCAGTCCGGGGTCTCGGAAAAAATGATGACATTCAGCGGTCGTGCTCGCTGCTACGATTCAGAGGAAGACGCCATGGCGGCTCTGCTGGCTGGTGAAATTGTCGCCGGTGATGTTGTCGTGATTCGTTATGAAGGGCCCAAAGGGGGGCCGGGGATGCGTGAAATGCTTGCCCCGACAGCAACTCTTATGGGGTTAGGATTGGGTGACAGTGTCGCCTTGATCACCGATGGCCGATTTTCCGGCGGCACTCGCGGCCCCTGCATCGGTCATATCTCACCCGAGGCGGCTCAGGGTGGGCCGATTGCTCTGGTGTGCGATGGTGATACCATCGTGCTCGATATTCCTGCCCGTTCCCTTGAACTTGTGGTTACACCAGCTGAACTGGAACAACGACGTAGTGAATGGCAGGCCCCGGAACCAAAAATCAAGACCGGTTGGCTGGCGCGCTATGCCAAGGTCGTTACCAATGCAGCAACCGGTGCCGTCTGTAATGCCGATTAAAAATTGATTGTCTGCTGTTTTTGATGGAATTTTTTTATTTTACTGATGTGACATCGAGGAGAGAAAACAATGAAACTGACCGGGTCGCAGATTTTGCTCGAGTCGTTAAAATGTGAGGGCGTGGATACCATTTTTGGCTATCCCGGTGGTGCCGTCATCAATATTTATGATGATCTCTACGATTCCTCCATCAACCACATTCTGACCCGGCATGAACAGGCAGCGGTTCATGCCGCTGACGGTTATGCACGTTGTACCGGGCGGGTCGGGGTTGTTATTGCCACCAGCGGGCCTGGCGCGACCAATACGGTGACCGGCATTGCGACCGCTTACATGGACTCCATTCCTCTGGTCATTATCACCGGACAGGTACCCACCCCGCTCATCGGTAACGATGCTTTTCAGGAAGCTGATATCTGTGGAATTACCCGTCCCTGTACCAAACACAATTTTCTTGTCAAGAATATCCGCGACCTTGCCCGAACCGTGAAGGAAGCTTTTTATATCGCCCGTACCGGTCGTCCTGGACCGGTATTGATTGACCTCCCTAAGGACATTCAGGTAAATACGCTGGAGTTCAACTATCCGGAAACCGTCGAACTGCGTGGTTACAAGCCCACCTATTCAGGGAATTTCCGGCAGATTGAAAAAGCCGCCAAAATGATTCTCGAGGCGCGGCGACCGGTGTTGTATGTTGGCGGAGGTATTAACCTGTCCGGGGCCAATGCGGAATTGTTGGCGCTGGCTGAGTTAACCCGGATTCCGGTTGCCACGACCCTGATGGCAATGTCGGCTTTTCCGCAGCGTCATCCGCTGGCCCTTGGGATGCTGGGGATGCATGGAACCTTCTGCGCCAACATGTCGGTGACAGAGTGCGATCTGCTGATCGCTATCGGCTCACGCTTTGACGATCGGGTGACCGGTCGTATCGACAGTTTTGCTGAGAAGGCTAAAATTATCCATGTCGATATCGATCCGACCTCTATTAAGAAAAATGTCGCTGTCGATCTGCCGATTGTGGGTGACCTGCTTGACGTTTTGAGTAAATTAAAAGAGTCTTTTGACCAGAAGACCGAGCAGCTTGGGGTCTTCCGTGAGCAGTTGCGTGAATGGCAGTCAGACATTGAAACATGGCGTGAACGTCATCCCATGGCCTATCAGCCTTCCGATACGGTGATTAAACCACAGTACGTGATTCAGAAGCTGCGTGAATTTTCCAACGACGATGCGATTATCACAACAGAAGTCGGTCAGCATCAGATGTGGACGGCGCAGTTTTTCAGCTTCAGCCAGCCCCGTACTTTTTTAACATCCGGTGGTCTTGGAACCATGGGGTTTGGGCTGCCGGCAGCGTTGGGAGCCCAGGTAGCTTTCCCTGAACGTCAGGTGATTGATATCTCCGGTGATGGGTCATTTCAGATGAATTCGCAGGAACTGGCCACCCTGGTGCAGTATCAGTTGCCGGTGAAAATCGTTATTTTGAATAATAATTATCTTGGCATGGTACGCCAGTGGCAGCAGATGTTTTTTGACAAGCGTTACAGTCAGACGGTTATGGAGCTGCCAATCGATTTCGTCAAGCTCGCTGAAGCCTATGGCGCAGTCGGGTTTAATGCTACGCAGGTCGATGAAGTAGAAACGGTTATCCAGAAAGCATTCGCTACCCCTGGTCCGGTGCTGATAAATTTCAAGGTATCGCGTGAAGAAAATGTATTGCCGATGGTACCTGCCGGCAAGGCGATCCACGAAATGGTGCTGGCTTCCTGATTTTTTATTCAAATGCCTCTGAGGAGAGTGAACGAGGATGAAACATACAATTTCTGTGTTGGTAGAAAATGAATTTGGAGTGCTTTCGCGTATTTCCGGATTGTTTTCAGGGCGCGGGTTCAATATCGAGAGTCTTTCTGTTGCTCCGACCCTTGAGCCCAATACTTCGCGGATGACCATCGTTACCACTGGTGATGATCGCATCCTCGAGCAGATTACCAAGCAACTGAACAAACTGATATCAACCATCAAGGTGGTCGACTTTACCAGCAAAGACTTCATTGCAAGGGAGTTGGCCTTGATCAAGGTAGCAACTGAAGCAGAGACCCGTGCTGAAGCGTTACGGATTGTCGATATTTTTCGCGCCAAGGTCATTGATGTAACACCTAAAACCTATACCATCGAAATTACCGGTGCGCCTGGCAAGATCAATGGTATTTTGGAGCTCTTGCGCCCCATGGGGGTTAAAGAGGTCGTCCGCTCAGGCCCGGTGGTTATTGGTCGTGGGGCCAAGGGCGTGGCCGGATAATACCAACCAGAGATCTTTCTTCTACGAAGGAGTGTTATGCACAAATCAGATCAGTTTATTGCTCGTGAAGGTTATCCATTTATTGTGCTATTCGGTTTTGTGACCCTTGTTTTTGCCCTGCTGGGCTGGACTTTTGTCACTCTCATCCTGTTGTTTTTGACTCTTTTTACTGCCTGTTTTTTCAGAGATCCTGTGCGCGTTATCCCTGATGAAGAGGGGGTGCTGGTTGCTCCGGCTGATGGCAAGGTGATTTTTGTCGGCGAGATTGATGAGGAACGGTTTTTTAATGCTCGTGTCACCAAGGTGAGTATTTTTATGTCGGTATTCGATGTTCACATCAACCGGGCACCCTGTGACGGCAAAGTCGTTGACATGTTTTACAACAAGGGAGAGTTTGTCAACGCTTCCTATGATAAGGCCAGTGAGAGTAACGAACAGTCGGGAATTCTTCTTGAGACGAGCTCTGGATCCAACATTCTTTTTGTGCAGATTGCCGGTTTGATTGCCCGCCGTATTATCACTTATCCCGTCATCGGTGATATGCTTGAACGCGGAACTCGTTATGGTCTGATCCGTTTTGGTTCACGGGTGGATATCTATCTGCCCAGTCGGATCGATGTCAGTATCACTTTAGGTGAGCGAACAGTTGCTGGGGAAACCATTTTGGGACGTTTTAACTGATGGAAGAAAAGAAACTACGAAACGAAAAGCGTGAGAACCTGCGCAAGGGTGTTTATCTACTACCGAACCTGATTACCGCAGCTGGGATTTTTGCCGGTTTCTATGTTATTATCTCGACTGTTGACGGTAATTATAATATAGCCGCCTGGTTTATTCTGCTGGCGGCCATCTTTGATGGTCTTGATGGCAAAGTGGCACGCCTGACCGGAACGACCAGTAAATTTGGCGTTGAACTCGATTCCCTGGCAGATGTCATCTCTTTCGGCGTTGCTCCGGCGGTTCTTCTCTATGATTGGGCACTGCGTCCCTTTGGCAAGTTGGGTTGGCTGGCAGCGTTTCTTTTCGTTATCTGTGGTGCTTTGCGACTGGCGCGTTTTAATGTTCAGGTAACCACTGTTGAATCGCGGCGTTTTGTAGGGCTGCCGATTCCGGCAGCCGCTTGTATTGTGGCAACCTGCGTGTTGCTGTTTTATCAACTTGGTGGAACCGGTACCATTCGTATGGTCTCGATGGTCGTACTGGTTTTTTTACTGGCTTTTCTCATGGTCAGCAATGTTCCCTATGTTTCCTTCAAGGATCCTGAACTGTTCAAGCGCCAGCCTTTTAGGATGCTGGTGCTGTCGATCATGCTGATGATCTTGATCGTAGCCAAGCCGGAAGTGATGCTGTTTTTGATCGGCATAGTCTACCTTGCATCCGGTCCGGTTGGTTATTATTTGTCGCGGCGCAACAAGCCTCAGCAGGATCCCCCTTCTTCTGCAGAATTTTGAAGGGGTAATGGGGAAAACTGACATGTTCAATACCGGTATATAAAACTTCTTGACTTGACAATCACTTTTAGGTTCAATCACCAGACTGGAAGCAATAGTAAAAGCGATGAAGAGGAGTAGTAGGCGTCGTATCCGTTCGTGAGAGCCGGTGGTGCTGAGAACCGGCACGGAAAAGCGCTGAACTCGCCTTGGAGCTGTGGAGATGAATGATCAGTAGTTTCCGCCGTGACCCTGCGTAAAGGGGTAAACAAGGTCTGTCAGGCTGTAACGACAGATGAATCAGGGTGGTACCGCGAAGCTTAAAGCTCTCGCCCCTGTAGGACATGGGGCGAGGGCTTTTTTTGTTTTTTATCTGTCATTGAAAAGGGGGTGGTTCTGGCGTGGAATCGAGCGTAGGTGAGCTAGTGCTGATAGACTTTCTTCAACAGACAAACAACATTCATGAACCATCCTGCAGAAATCTGCAGGATCTAAGCTGACAAGGAGTACACAATGGCACAGGCAGATAGCATTATTATTTTTGATACCACGTTGCGCGATGGCGAACAGTCACCCGGCGCAAGTATGAACATCGAAGAAAAGATCCGTATTGCTCAGCAACTTGAACGACTCAACGTCGATGTGATGGAGGCGGGTTTTCCGATCGCATCAGATGGTGATTTTGAAGCGGTGAAAAAGATTGCGCAAACAGTTAAAAAAGCTCAGATAGCCGGGTTGTCGCGTTCAAACAACATGGACATCGATCGCGCCTGGGAAGCACTGAAATATGCGGGTGATAGAGGGCGGATTCATACCTTTATTGCAACCAGCGATATCCATATGAAGTACAAACTCAAAATGAGTGAGCAGCAGGTTCTTGATACCGCCGTTGCTGCGGTTAAGCGTGCTGCCGGTTATACCCCCAATGTTGAATTTTCGGCAGAAGACGCAGTGCGTACCCGTCTACCTTTCCTTGCCAAAGTGATTAAGGCGGTCATCGATGCCGGCGCGACAACTGTCAATATTCCGGATACGGTTGGTTACACTATCCCTTCGGAGTATTCGGAAATTATTCGTTATCTCAAGGATCATGTCGATAATATCGACAATGCGATTATTTCGGTCCATTGTCATAACGATCTCGGATTGGCGGTCGCTAACTCCCTTGCGGCGGTGCAGGCTGGTGCCCGTCAGGTTGAGTGTACCATCAACGGAATTGGTGAGCGCGCAGGTAACTGTTCGCTGGAAGAAGTTGTGATGACCTTGAAAACCCGTCAGGATATTCTCCCGTATCAGACCAATGTGGCTACTGAGCAGATTACTCCAACGAGTAAGCTGTTGTCGAACATCACCGGTATTCTGGTGCAGCCCAACAAGGCGATTGTCGGTGCAAATGCCTTTGCTCACGAAGCCGGCATCCATCAGCATGGTGTGCTGATGGAAAAAACGACCTATGAAATTATGACGCCGGAATCGATCGGCTTGAACCAGAACAAGCTGGTTCTTGGCAAACACTCTGGTCGCCACGCTTTTATCGATCGTTTGAAGCAGTTGGGGCATGATCTGACCCGTGAAGAAATCGAAAAGGCTTTTGTCCGGTTTAAGACCCTTGCCGACATGAAAAAAGAAATTTTTGACGAGGATCTTGATGCCATTGTTGCTGATGAGGTATTGCGCGTACCGGAAACATTTGTGTTGCAGCAGATGAATGTCAGTTCCGGTTCTTTTGCAGCGCCAACGGCAACTGTTGAGTTGTTAATCAATGGCAAGCCGAAAAAGACTGCAGTCATGGGTGACGGACCGGTTGATGCAACCTTTAAGGCCATCAAGAAGTTAACCAGAAGCAATGCTCCGCTCTTGAGTTTTTCTGTTGGTGCCATTACCGGCGGTACCGATGCTCAGGGCGAGTGTACCGTGCGCCTGCAGACCGAAGAAGGTCGTGAGGTGCTGGGGCAGGGGGCTCATCCCGATATTATTGTTGCCAGTGCCAAAGCTTACTTGAATGCACTGAATAAAATTGCCGGTTACACCAAAAGGATGCAGCCTGCTCTTTAGAGTCTGGCGGTCACCGATGCTACAGGAGCGTACATGGGTAAGACATTAGCAGAAAAAATATTTGACAGTCATTTGCGCGATGAACCGTTCCCTGGGACCAAGGTGCTCAATATCGACCGGGTTCTCTGTCATGAGATCACCACGCCGGTCGCTATTGCCGATCTGGTTTGGCGTGGCAAGGATCGCGTGTTTGATCGCACCAGTATCAAGGCAGTTATTGACCATGTCACCCCGGCTAAAGACAGCAAAACGGCAACCCAGGCCAAGATATTACGCGACTGGGCGCGGCGTCATGATATCCCTGATTTTTTTGATGTGGGCCACAATGGCGTCTGTCATGCCCTCTTTCCGGAAAAAGGGTTCATTCATCCGGGACACACCGTCATCATGGGGGACAGTCACACCTGTACTCACGGCGCTTTTGGTGCTTTTGCTGCCGGTGTCGGCACCACCGACCTCGAGGTGGGTATTCTTAAAGGGGTCTGTGCTTTTCGTGAGCCGGCAACGATTCGAGTCAACCTTGACGGGGTCTTGCCGACCGGGGTTTTTGCCAAAGATGTCATCCTCTATGTTATTTCCCGCCTGGGAGTGAACGGAGCAACGGATAAAGTGATCGAATTCCGTGGTGGGGTGGTCGATCAGATGAGCATGGAAGCGCGCATGACCTTATGTAATATGGCGATTGAAGCTGGAGGAACGTCAGGGGTCTGCATGCCGGATAAGGTGACGGTCGATTATCTGTGGCCATTCATTGAAAACGACTATGTCGGCAAGGAGGCGGCATTGGCAGCGTTCAGCAAGTGGTGTTCGGATGATGATGCCAATTACGTTGAAGTGATGGATGTCGATGTGTCAAGTCTTGAGCCTCAGGTAACCTACGGTTACAAGCCTGATTGTGTTAAACCGGTCAGCGAAATGGCTGGAACTCCCGTTGATCAGGTTTATATCGGCACTTGTACCAATGGTCGCATTGAGGATCTACGTCAGGCTGCCGAGGTTCTTCGCGGTCGTCAGGTCGCTGCGACGGTACGTGGGATCGTGTCGCCGGCAACTCCAAAAATTTTCAACGATGCGCTGGCTGATGGGATTATCCAGGTGTTCATGGATTCCGGTTTCTGCGTGACCAACCCGACCTGCGGTGCCTGCCTGGGGATGAGTAACGGGGTGCTGGCGGAAGGGGAGGTCTGTGCCTCTACCAGCAACCGAAATTTTAATGGTCGCATGGGGAAGGGCGGTATGGTTCATCTGATGAGCCCGGCCACAGCGGCGGCGACAGCCATCACCGGCGTTATTACTGACGCCAGAACCCTTTAAGCCTGCGGGAGATGACCTGATGCAGAAAGAATTTGGCGGCCGTGCCATTGTGCTGGATCGCTCTGATATTAATACCGATGAAATCATTCCGGCTAAATACCTGACTGAAGTAACCAAGGAAGCCCTCAAACCGTATTTACTGGAAGATCTCAAACTGGAAGGCTTTGACCCTGATGGTGACGTTCTGGCAGAAGCCAGGGTTGTTGTCTCGCGCGAGAATTTTGGCTGTGGCTCGTCGCGGGAACATGCCCCCTGGGTTTTCGAAGTAAACGGGATCCATACCATTATTGCTGAAAGTTACGCGCGGATATTCCGTCAGAATATGTTCAATTGTGGCATGCTTGCTATCGAGCTCCCCAGAGATGCCATTGATGCTTTGATTGCCATGGCTGCAGCTGCACCACTGGATGTGACTGTTGATCTGGAAGGGGAAAAATTGACGGCTTCGGCTGGTGGCCAGACTTTAAACTACGATTTCGACATCAGTTCCTTTGATAAAGCCCTTGTTGTAGCCGGTGGCTGGGTTGAGTTTGCAGACGCCCGCTATTGAAAAGAGCTTGAAGAACAGAAGGGACAAGTAGACGTATCAAGTTAAAAGCCGGCACTCCCCAAAAGGGTGCCGGCTTTTAAGTCAGTTTAAAAACAGTCAGACCCGCAACAGCTCAGTTAACGGGAACCGAGTTGTCGTTAATCAATTTAAGTAGATCCTCAACGGCACGATAACCGGCATGGATCTGGCCATTCGGCAGGATCAGAGTCGGTGTGCCGGTAATCTGTAGCGATTGGGCCAGCTCATGGTTTTTGCGCAGGACGTCTGAATCACAATCCGGTTCGGGAAGAGCTTTGCCGGCAAAGGCCTGCTCTAATTGCTCCATTGAATTGTTACAGATAATGGTTTGTGAAATGCGTTGTGAGTTTGGTTGCATGGGTAACAGGACAATCTGGAAAAGCAGATTCGGTTCCTTTTCAAGGGCCTGGTATAGTACGGTGTGCAGCTGACTGCAGTAAGGACAGAGGGGGTCAGTGAAAACAATGATCTGCTGTTGTGCCTGCAGGTTGCCAAGAGGCAGGGCATCGTCCATGGAGATGGCTGACATGTCGACCGGGTTGAGTCGGCGAAACATGTCTTCCGTAAGGTTCCGGCGTTGTTTTAAATCAATGATGTTGCCGGAAAACATATAGGTGCCGGAGGCATCCAGGTAGAGGGGGATATTTCGTCCCTGCATTTTTACGCTGACCAGATAAAGTCCAGGGATTTCGGAAGGGGCAACATCGAGAACTTCTCCCTGGATTTCCTTAAGAGCCTCGATGGCCGCTTCTTTAGTCAGCGTAGTTGGTGTTGCTGCTGCCAGGGTGGACATGCCGGTCAATACGACCAACAGCAGTGTTGTTAAAAATAGTTTGCGCACAGCGTTACTCTCCTGTCATGGTAGGTATGTTGTGTGTTGGATAGAATGTTCGTGGGACTATAGCATGATCATCTGGTGCTTGTCAGTCGTCACGGTAAAAAGTAACGCAAGAGAAATAATTTGACAAATCAGCGCCCCCTTTTTATAGTCCCTGCGACTTCGATGCCCTTAATTCTGAGGGCTTTTTTATTGATGGCGTCGCAAAAATTCACCAACTGCTGCGTTGCTGCCATTGTCTCACTGCTTCGACGTACGTAAGTACGCCTCATTGCTCAACAATGGCGCGCCTTGCATTTGGCGCTTTTTGCTTAGCCATCCAACCTGATGCTTTTTTGCGAAAGCATCTTTTATTGATTTACGAACAAATCAGGAGAAATGGACAATGGGCAAAAACTTTAAGGTTGCAGTATTGCCGGGTGATGGAATCGGCCCTGAGGTGATGGCAGAGGCATTGAAGGCACTTGATGCGGTTGAAAAACGTTATGATGTCTGCTTTGAGCGGGTTCCGGCCAACGTCGGCGGTGCCGGTATCGATCTGGAAGGCAAAGCCCTGCCTGAAACGACGGTTGCCATTTGCCAGTCTGCTGATGCCATTCTGTTCGGCAGTGTCGGTGGCCCCAAGTGGGAATCCTTACCTCCTGATGAGCAGCCCGAACGGGCGGCATTGCTCCCCTTGCGCAAAATCTTTGGACTTTTTTGCAACCTGCGACCGGCAATTATTTTTCCGGCCCTGACGGGGGCTTCCAGTTTGAAACAGGAAATTATTGAGGGTGGTTTTGATCTGCTGGTGGTACGAGAACTAACCGGCGGGATCTATTTCGCTGAGCCCAAAGGGATTGAAGGGGAAGGGCCTGCGCGCACTGGTTTTGATACCATGAAATATTCAGAGACTGAGGTTGAGCGGATATCTCACGTCGCCTTTGCCGCAGCACGCAAGCGCAGCAAAAAAGTCTGCTCCATTGACAAGGCCAACGTTCTGTCAACATCGGTGGTCTGGCGCGAAGTGGTTGAGCGGGTAGGCAAGGAGTATCCTGATGTCGAGCTGAGCCACATGTATGTTGATAACGCTGCCATGCAGCTGGTGCGCTGGCCAAAACAGTTTGATGTGATGCTGTGCGGCAATATGTTTGGAGACATTATCTCTGATGAAGCGGCCATGTTGACCGGTTCGTTGGGGATGCTGCCCTCTGCTTCCCTGTCTGAGGGGAGTTTTGGTATGTACGAGCCTTCCGGTGGTAGTGCTCCGGATATTGCCGGCAAAGGGATTGCCAATCCGATTGCACAGATTCTGTCTGCGTCAATGATGCTGCGCTATTCCTTCTCTATGATCGATGCGGCCGACGCGATTGACGCAGCGGTGGAAAAGGTTCTGAACGATGGATACCGTACTGCTGATATTTACCAGGGGCATCCTGGTGAAAAGAAAGTCGATACCGTGACCATTGGAGACGCCATCGTCGCCGCCATTGAATAAGCATGTAAGGATGGCGGCCTGATGTCTGAAAAAATCAAGCTCATTGTGGCTTATGACGGCAGCGCCTACGTCGGTTGGCAACTTCAGCCAAATGGTGTGTCGATTCAGCAGTGCGTTGAACAGGCGTTGTTGCAACTATCTGGTGAGCAGATTCGGGTTCATTCCTCCGGCCGCACCGATGCCCGGGTTCATGCCCGCGGTATGGTTTGTCACTTTATTACTAACCGGATGTTACCGTTGGCCGCCTGGCGTGAAGGGCTGAACCGTTTTCTGCCGGAAGACATCGCTGTTCGCGCCGCAGAAAAAGTCCCTGAGGACTTCCATGCCCGCTACTCAGCTACCGGCAAACATTACCGCTATACCCTGTTGCGCGATCCCTCTCGCTCCCCTTTGGAACGGCGCACCAGTTGGCGGATTAAGGCACCTCTTGATCTTGATGTGATGAAGGAGGCCTGCGCAGTGTTGACAGGTGTCCATGACTTCACAGCGTTTCGCAGTGCAGGATGCAGCTCCCCTGCGCCGCAAAAAAATATATATGCTATCACCCTGACTGAAGTCGATGCGCTGCTTTATGTTGATGTCTATGGCAGCGGATTTTTACGTCACATGGTGCGGATGATGGTGGGAACCCTGGTTGAAATCGGGCGTGGTCGTCGCTCTGTTGAAACCCTGAGGTTGATGCTGGAGGATCCGGCAAGTGCACCCGCAGCCATAACGGCACCACCCCAGGGTCTGTGTCTGATGTGCGTCGATTATGGGGCTTGTCAGTCAGCTTGATAAAGGATAGCCGAAAAATACCTTGACAGGGTTGTTTTACTCGGATAAATTTACCGCTTTGTGAGTCCCACAACCCTATTAATACGTCAGATGTTCAGAGAGGAACGCGATGAGTACTGCAATCGCTAAAGAGCAGGATATCACTAGAGCCTGGTATGTCGTTGATTTGGAAGATATTGTTCTAGGTCGCGCTGCCACAGAAATAGCCCGTGTCTTGCGTGGTAAACACAAGCCGATCTATACGCCCAGTGTTGATACCGGTGATTTTGTCATCGTGCTGAATGCCGACAAGATCAAGTTGACCGGTAACAAGCTGGCTGATAAAAAGTATTATCGTCATACCGGGTATCCGGGTGGCATCAGGGAAATTAATGCCGAAAAACTGCTTGCCAAAAAGCCGGAGATGCTGGTTCAGGAGGCGGTTAAGGGGATGTTGCCGAAAAATAAATTGGGACGCAAGATGTTCACCAAGATGAAAGTCTACAGTGGTAGCGAACATCCCCACACGGCGCAGCAACCCAAAGAATTGAAGATCGCATCAAGGGAGAATGTCTAACATGGCAGAGCAGAAGTTTTATGCAACCGGTAAGAGAAAAACCTCCATTGCCCGTGTCTGGTTAACTCCTGGCAGCGGTGTTATTACTGTTAACAAGCGCCCGCTCGATGTGTTTTTCGGCCGCGAAACATCCAAAATGGTTATTCGTCAACCATTGGAGTTGACAGATAACCTGGGAAAATTTGATGTTTCTGTTAATGTCGTCGGAGGCGGTATCTCCGGCCAGGCCGGTGCCATCAAGCACGGCATCACCAAGGCATTGCTCGAGGTAGATCCTGAATTGCGTGGTGTGTTGAAAAAGGCCGGCTTCATTACGCGCGACAGCCGCATCAAAGAACGTAAGAAATACGGTCGTGCAGCCGCTCGGCGGAGTTTCCAGTTTTCAAAGCGTTAATCTTTTTAATCTGTTTTTTTATATTATCAACAAAAAGGGAAGCCCGTTTAAGGGTTTCCCTTTTTTGTTGAAGCTGGCAGTTTGTCCCTGTTTTAGCGTAAGATGTTTTTTTTAACAGCTCAATTTGTTTGAACTTCATTGCTGGACTGAAGAATCTGGTATGTTTCGCTAAGTTTTGTGATTTTCACTCCAACGTGTATTGATTGAGGTTTCCATGGTAAAAGTTGCTGTTGCCGGTGCCAGTGGTTATACCGGAGTGGAACTGTTACGGTTGCTGGTTGGTCATCCCCTGGTGGATATTTGCGCGGTGACGTCGCGCCAGCACGAAGGGGTGCCGGTTAACCGGATTTTTCCATCATTAACCGGTTTTTGCGAGTTGTCCTGCGAACCGTTGGATGTCGATGTTATTGCGGCACGGGCAGATCTGGTCTTCACCGCACTGCCACATAAATCAGCAATGGATGTTGTTCCCGGTTTTCTTGCTGCTGGATGTCGGGTTGTCGATCTGTCTGCCGACTACCGTCTTAACGATCAAGCCACCTATGAACACTGGTATCAGTCTCATACCAGCCCGGAACTGTTTTCAGAGGCGATTTATGGTTTGCCTGAACGCTACCGCGAGCAGATAAAAAAGGCTCGGCTTGTCGCGAATCCCGGTTGCTATCCAACCAGTGTCATTCTCGCTCTGACGCCACTGCTTGAACATCAACTGATTGATGCCCGCAGTTTGATCATCGACAGCAAGTCCGGAACCAGTGGTGCCGGCCGAGGCATCAAGGAGGGATCGCTGTTTTGTGAGGTCAATGAAGGGTTCAAGGCATACGCTATCGGCAATCACCGGCACACTCCTGAGATTGAGCAGGAGTTAGGTCAGTTGGCGGGATTTGAGGTGTGCATCAGCTTTACTCCACACCTGTTGCCGGTTAATCGTGGTATTCTTTCAACCTGTTACGCATCTCTGGTCAAAGGCCATTCAACCGCTGAATTGTTGGATTTTTATCAACAGCGTTATGCTGATGAGCCTTTTGTGCGGATCTTGCCTGAAGGAGAACTGCCGAATATTGCCTACGTGCGCGGCACCAACTTCTGTGATATCGGCCTGGTTGTTGACCCCCGCACCGGGCGGGTGATTGTGGTTTCTGTCATTGATAATCTGGTCAAAGGCGCTGCAGGGCAAGCTCTGCATAATATGAATCTGATGTATGGGTTTAATGAGACAAATGGGTTGGAAATCGTTCCGACCTTCCCGTGATTTGCCGGTCTTTGTTGATATGTGGGTTGATTTTTTCGTTGAGCAGGTGATGTCATGTTGGATCAGGGACAAACAATTGCTGATTGCACAGTGGTCAGTCAGCTTGCGCAGTTCGATTCACGATTTGAGTATCTGGTCAAGACCGGGTCAGGTGAAGAAAAGCTGGTGCAATTCAACGCTTCATCGAACTGGAGCCGGGCTCAGCGTCAAGCTTTTCATGATCAGATAAAAGCCCTTGGCACGCTGAATATTCATGCCGTGGGAGTGCCCAGCCGGGTCATCGAGCAGGAAGGCGAGCTTTTTTGCCTTTATCCGCTCCCCCTCGGTGTGCCGTTGCAGGACACCTTGATCGATGAACGTTCCGTCCGGTCGGCACTGGAATTGATTCATACACTCACTGACCTGCTCGAACCGGCTCATCAACAACAGTTATTTCATGGCGCTTTATCGCCCAATAGTATTTATCTGGACAATGGGAAGCCGTTTTTAGCTGATTTTTCTTTGGCTTCTCTGGTTGCTTTTGATTATCGCACCGCTGATGAAGTTGAGTATGCCAGCCCGGAACAGATACGCGGTGAGACTCCTGGGACGGCAGCAGATATATACAGCCTCGGCTGTTTATTATACGCATTACTGATGGGGCGTCCGCCCTTTTTGGGTGACGATGCCTTTACCGTTGGGATGCAGCATCTTAATGACAGCTTTCCCGAAGTGCCTGAAGCTCTGGTGTGTTGCGCCGAATTGTTGCAGGGAATGACGGTAAAGTCGGCTTCAGAGCGTATGTCTCTGGCCCAGGTCAGGGCTCAATGTGAGGAACTGCTCAACCTTGAGGTGCTGGATCAAATACCCCGTCGTGATGATATTCCACCCTCTGCGGCAGATGAAGAGCACAAGATAGAGCAAGATGCTATAGCGATGGTGGCCCGCATTGAGGATCAGTTGCGTGATATTGAAGCCAGGACGGTAGAGTCCGGTACGGCAAACCATCAGACGGATGAGGAGCTTTCTCTTTCCTCCTCCTCGCCGTCGCCGCCGGCATCGAAGGTTTCATCAACGCGCCGCATATTTTCTTTGCTGGTTGGAGTTGTTGTCGGATTTTGTCTCGGTGCGTTGTTTTTTGATTTCTTTCTGTCCCGGCCTGTTGGTGAGCCGCCACCAACCGTCTACTCTGTTGACGTTGTGGCTCCCGATTATACGAACAGCACCCACTTGTGGCTAGAGGGGGATCTTGACGGTGCAGAGCGTGAGCTGGAGCGTCTGTTGTCCAACTTTCCTGATCATCCGCAGATTCATAATAATCTGGCAGCTGTCGCTGCTGTTCGTGGTGATATCGAAGCCGCTCGTGATTGGCTGGAACAGGCAATTGTCCTCGATATTCAAACGGCTACCATTTATCGAAACCTGGGATCGGTCTATGCTGAAATAGCTCGGGATTCGTACGGACGTGCGCTGCAGTTTGACTATGAACAGACACCCCTACAGTTGGATCTTTTCACCAATAAAGGGGTTACTTCCTCACCCTTGGGAGTTGATACTATTGTTGCCCGGATTGCAACGGCATCTGATCAAGAAAAATCTACACGGGATGTGGTTGAGTCTTCAGTCCCTTTGTCCCCAGAGCCTCTATCTGATGAGCCAGTTGAAACCAGCGCGACCTCCGCTGAGGTTCCTGCAGATGCTGGTGAGAGCGAGGAGGCGATAGAGTCAACCGTTGCTGTTACTAAAGCAGCAGAGGTGGGTGCCGCACCTGTTGTTGAACCAGAAGATCCGGTCGCCGAACAAGTCGCACCTGTAATAACTGCAGGTGCGCCAGCAGTCCCTTCGCCGGAAGATCCTGCCCAGTTTCTGGGGCGTTGGGCTGCGGCCTGGTCAGCGCAGGATGTTGAAGGGTATCTGGCGTTTTATAGCGCCGACTTTATCCCCGGCGGGGGACTCAATTATGATGAGTGGGTAAGACAAAGGCGTCAGCGTTTGCAACAGCCGGAAGAGATTCTGGTGACTTTGAAAGATGTTGATGTGCGTCGGGATACTGATGATGTTCTTCAACTGGAGGTCGTCCAGGAGTATCGCAGTGAACGCTATTCTGACCTGACCCGTAAGCTGTTTGATTTGCGTCATCAAGACGGTAGTTGGAAGATTGAGCGCGAGCGCTCCCTGGAGCTGATTTATCGATGATTCGTCTAGCTGTTACTGCTGTTTTTTTTGTCCTGTTGATCGTTGCCACAGTGGTTCGCGTTGTTGCCCTGTGGCCGCAACCTCTTCCTGAAATTTCGCCGCCGGAGCGGCAACTTGATACTGTTATCACACAGTCAGAGTCCTTACCGGTTTATCCGCCACCGCGACTGCCTGAGCACCTGCAAGGACGTTTAAATGACGCCAATAGTCACTATGAAACCTTGCTGCTGCAAGGTTTGTTACTGTTTCAAAGCGGCCATGTTGACCAGGCGATTATCCAGATGGAGCTACTGACCGGATTAGCCCCACGGTTTGAGCTTGCCCATCTTGTGCTTGGTGACTTGTTGCTGGCACGTTTTACCCCGCTAAAAACCATCGGTGGTGCCGCACCGGATGTTGACAATCATCACTACTATCAGCGCCTTGAGGAATTGCGCAGTGAAGCACGGGCCCGTCTGCATGGTTATTTGTCACGGATGAATGATCATCAGATTCCTCGTGCATTGATTGCATTGGGCGATGAGACTCCCTTTGCCCTGGTGATCGATAAAAGTAAAAATCGCCTTTATGTGTTTCGTAACCAGGGAGACGGTTTGCCGCCGCAACTGGTAGATGACTTCTATGTCGTTCTCGGGCAGCAGGTGGGGGATAAAAAGGTTGAGGGGGATTATAAAA
This sequence comes from Deltaproteobacteria bacterium, assembly GCA_018399135.1. GTDB lineage: Bacteria > Desulfobacterota > Desulfuromonadia > Desulfuromonadales > Geopsychrobacteraceae > Pelovirga. Next base: position 51,642 of record JAGYPB010000002.1, read on the forward strand.
CACCAACAGGAACCTATTTTGTTACCAGCTATATTTCCTCTGAAAAACTTCCACCACTGTACGGAAGTGGTGCCTTTCCGATTAATTACCCCAACGAATATGATCGACGTCGGGAAAAAAGCGGTTTTGGTATCTGGTTGCACGGAACTGACCGCTCGCTGTTCAGTCGTCCCCCATTGGATAGCGAAGGCTGTGTTGTTTTGACTAACGAAGAGTTTGAGCACATTCGTCAATATGTTGAGATTGGACGCACCCCGGTTGTTATCAGTGAGAGGATTGAGTGGTTGCCCCATGCTGACTGGCAGGCACAGAAGACTGTGCTTAAAGATTTTATCGAAAAGTGGCGCAAACAGTGGGAAGAAGGGGAACTTCAGGCTTACCTCAATATGTATGCTGAGGATTTCTGGTCAGCTGAACATGACTATCGTAGCTGGAGCCGTTATAAACAGCAGGTGTTTTCGTCCAAGACCTATCAGCAGATAGCCTTGAGCGACCTGTCCTTGTACGAATATCCCCGACATCATAATCAGCCGGATATGGTTGTTGCCAGCTTTATACAGGACTATCGTTCCAATAACTTTAACGGCACCATGCGTAAACGTCTTTATCTGGTGAAACAGCAGGATCAGTGGCGGGTGTTATACGAAGGGGGACAATAAAGTCCTGCGATGCCGATCTGTTACACTGTCTGAGTGGTCGTTCTGGTCGCAAAAAAAAACACCATGGATAAGCTTCTTTGTGCCTGCCGCGGGGGCAAAAAGGACTATCTGACAGGAGCCCTGTCTGTTCCGCGAAAGCGATTGACAAGAGGGGATAACTATGATTTTCTAGGTCGCTATTTGAATGGTTCGGGATAGATTTGATGTGGTTATCTGATTTTGATTTTGACTTGCCGGAGGATCTGATCGCCCAGGAGCCTGCTGAGCGCCGCGATGCCTCCCGGTTGCTGGCTGTTGAGCGTCAAACGGGTTCTGTTTCCTCCCGACAATTTGTTGATATTGTTGGTGCTTTTGATCCTGGTGATGTGCTGGTTATCAATGATACCCAGGTCATCCCGGCGCGTTTGCTCGGTCATAAGACGAGCGGTGGTCAGGTTGAAGTGCTGTTGGTGCGCCGTTGCCCGGGATCTGTCTGCGGGGAGGACTGGTTGTGCATGACCAGAAGTTCCAAGCCGCTGGCCGTTGGTTCACGTCTGGTCTTTGACACGCATCTGACCGCCGAGGTGCTGCAGGCAGGAGATGACTACCTGCGGCACATCCGTTTTGATTGTCAGGGTGATTTTTGGCAGGTCATTGATGAGATCGGACATCTGCCCCTTCCCCCTTACATCAAGCGCTCCGATACGCCGACCGACCGTTCGCGTTATCAGACTGTTTTTGCCAGGGAAAAAGGGGCGGTGGCAGCACCGACAGCAGGATTACACTTTACCCCTGAGATTCTTGAGCAGATCCGCGCAAAAGGGGTTGAAATCTGCAGCCTGACTCTGCATGTCGGACCTGGAACCTTTTTGCCGGTACGGGTTGATGATGTCCGCCAACATAAGATGCACGCGGAGTATTATTCCATTTCGCCGTTAACAGCACAAACCATCAATCAGGCTCGTACCCGAGGCGGGCGGGTTTTTGCAGTAGGAACAACTGTTACACGTGCCCTCGAAACTGCAGCCGGGGCTGACGGGTTTATCAAGGCCGGCGAGGGTGATAGCGAGATTTTTATTATCCCCGGCTATCGGTTCAAGGTCATTGATGCGTTGATCACCAATTTTCATCTGCCTAAATCAACACTGTTGATGCTGGTCAGTGCTTTTGCTGGACGAGAACTGGTGTTGCGTGCTTATGATCAGGCGGTTAACGAACAATACCGCTTTTTCAGTTATGGCGATTGTATGTTGATCTTATGATGATGAAAAAATCAAGATGACAGCTGATTTTCGCTTCGACCTGCTGGTGCAGGATCAGGCAACCCAGGCCCGGCGTGGACGCATCCATACCCGGCGTGGCACCATCGAAACACCGATCTTCATGCCCGTTGGTACGCAAGGTACGGTTAAGGGGGTGTTGCCGGAGACACTTAAAGAGATCGGTGCCCAGATTATTCTGGCAAACACCTATCATCTTTACCTGCGTCCCGGCCATCATCTGGTAGAGCAGCTCGGCGGATTACATCGTTTCATGAACTGGGATCGGCCGATCCTTACGGATAGTGGTGGTTTTCAGGTGTTCAGCCTGGGTGATTTGCGTAAGATTACCGAAGAAGGTGCCCAGTTCCAGTCACACCTGGATGGTAGTCGCCACCAGTTGACGCCGGAATTGTCCATGGACATTCAGTTGGCACTGGGTTCTGACATTATCATGGTGTTTGATGAGTGTATTCCTCATCCGGCTGAGCTCTCTTATGTGCTGGCGTCTACCGAACGCTCGGCGCGCTGGGCAAAACGCTGCCGTGCTGTGGTTCCTCCCGGTTCAGCGGCAGCACTGTTCGGAATCGTTCAGGGGGGGATGAATCTGGAATTGCGTCAGCGCAGTGCCGAACAGCTACAGGATATTGGTTTTGAAGGCTATGCATTAGGTGGCCTGTCGGTTGGCGAAGAGACGGCATTGATGTATGACATGATGGAGCACAGTCTGCCATTATTGCCGGACAGTGCGCCGCGTTATGTGATGGGTGTCGGCACCCCGGAAAACCTGATCGAAGGGGTGGCTCGTGGTTGTGATATGTTTGACTGTGTTATGCCGACGCGCAATGCCCGAAACGGGGTTCTTTTTACCTGTTTTGGCAAGGTCGTCATTAAGCAGGCGCGTTACCGTGATGATGCCGGGCCACTTGATCCAGACTGTGGTTGCTACGTTTGTCAGAACTATAGCCGCGCCTATTTGAGTCATCTGTATCGTAGTAACGAGGTGCTCGCGGCGGTGCTTAACACGCACCACAACCTTTATTATTATCTGCAGTTGATGAGCGAAATACGTGAAGCCATCGCTGCAGGTTGTTTTGCCGATTATCGGCGTTCATTTTATGCCCGGCGGGATCTTTTCTAACGGCTGATCCTGTATCCACTTTTTCAGGAAGAATTCTTTCTACTCAACTAAACAAGGAGAAAAACATGATATCTGAAGCTTTTGCAATGGCCGAAGGCGGCGCTCAGCAAGGTAATCCTTACTCCGGCATCATTATGCTGGTAGCGATGTTTGCCATCTTTTATTTTCTGCTCATCCGTCCGCAGCAAAAACGTGCCAAGCAGCATCGTGAACTGATTTCCAACTTAAAGTCAGGAGAATCTGTCGTTACTGCCGGAGGAATCCATGGCAAAATTACTGCCGTTGAAGATGCGGTCGTCACCCTTGAAGTTTCCAATGGCGTCAAAATTAAATTGAACCGTGGGTCGATTACCGAAATCAGACAATCATAAGTTTTTTCGTCTGGGAACGACATAGTATTCACCTGGAGGTTCGGGGTGGATACTAATCAGTATTCGGTTGTTATTGCTCAAGGGAGATACGACACAGATGTCTAAAAGTCTTAATATACGAGGCCTGGTGGTTTTGTTCTGCCTGCTTCTGTCACTGTTTGCGCTTGTCCCAACAATGATGCGCGGTGATGTGCCGGCCTGGTGGCCCGAAACCTTCGGGCCAATTCAATTGGGGCTGGATCTACAGGGAGGGATGCACCTGGTGCTTGGCGTCGATGTTGACAAGGCTGTCGAAAGCCGGGTTGATACGATCATCGACCAGACCGATATCCGTTTGAATGAGCAGGATATCATCTACAAACGGATAGAGCGCAGGCAGGGCGATCGACTCGTGATCCAGGTGTATGATGAAGACGAAGGACGTAAGGTCGAGGCGCTGATGAGGGATGAGTTTCCGGCGCTGGAACCCGCTAGCATGACCGGCGCAGGTGGCTATATCGAAAAGCATTTTCGCTTGAGTGACGATGAAATCGAAAACATCAAGGATTATGCCGTTCGCCAGGCGCTGGAAACTATGCGGAACCGGGTTGACCAGTTTGGTGTCAGTGAGCCGACGCTGCAGCGCCAGACCGGTTACCGGATTCTTATTCAGTTGCCCGGGGTAGATGATCCGGATCGTGCCATCTCCCTGTTGGGTAAAACCGCCCGCCTTGAATTTAAAATGGTCGATGAATCGGCTAATATTCAGGAAGCTCTGGCAGGCCGATTGCCTGAGGGTACCCAGCTTTTGTATGAACGTAGTACCAACCGTGCGACCGGGGTAGAGACGGAAATTCCCCTGGTCGTATCGGCACAGACGATTCTTACCGGGGACCTGCTGGCTGATGCCAATGTACGTATTGACTCACGTTTTAACGAGCCCTATGTATCGATTGACTTCAATGCCGTCGGGGCCCGTCGTTTTGACCAGATCACTGCAGCCAATGTTGGCCGTCGCATGGCCATTGTTCTTGACGATACGGTCTACTCTGCGCCGGTGATACGTGAGCGGATTTCCGGGGGCAGTGCCCAGATTTCCGGTTCATTCACCTCGCAACAAGCGACCGATCTGGCCATTGTTCTGCGTGCCGGATCACTTCCTGCACCGGTTGAAGTTCTTGAAAATCGTACCGTTGGGCCCTCCCTGGGGCAAGATTCCATTGATAGCGGAATTCAGTCAATCTGGGTTGGCGCACTGATGGTGCTGGTTGTCATTATCATCTATTACCAACTGTCCGGTTTGATCGCTATCAGCGCCCTGGTGATGAACCTGTTTTTCATCGCCGCCATGTTGTCGATGTTCGGCGCAACCCTGACCCTTCCCGGATTAGCCGGTATCGTTCTGACCGTTGGTATGGCGGTTGATGCTAATGTGTTGATCTTTGAACGTATTCGCGAGGAATTGGCGTTGGGTCGAGCGCCTAAGCTGGCCATCGAATCCGGTTATGCGAAAGCCTTTTCAACCATTATCGACGCCAACCTGACGACGCTTCTGGCCGCCCTGGTATTGTTTCAGTTCGGTACCGGTCCGGTACGTGGTTTTGCCGTTACTCTCTCGATCGGGATTATCGCTTCATTGTTTACTGCGATCTTTGTTTCCCGCTTCATCTTTGACTTTTACTTGAAAAACCGCAACATTAAGCGGTTGAGTATATAAGGAGAAAGACGGCATGCAATTCATCAAGCCGGATATCAATATCGATTTTATCGGTAAACGCAAATTGGCATTAATTATCTCGCTGGTGCTTATCCTCGTTGGTTTCGCTTCCTTGGTTCGCCATGGGGGCCCCCATTATGGTATCGATTTTGCCGGTGGTACCCTGGTTCAGGTACAGTTTGAACGCCAGACCGATGCTGCAGAAATAAACAGTGCCCTGGGTAGTCTTGATCTTGGTGTTCCGGTTGTTCAGAGCTTTGGCGACGGCAGTAATGAGTTTCTTATTCGCGTTGAGCGGACAACTGGAGAGCTGCAGGGGATTTCCGTGCAAATTACTGACACTCTCGAACAGTCTTTCGGTGCTGGACAGGTTGAGGTGCGTCGGGTGGAGATGGTGGGCCCACAGGTTGGCAAGGATTTACGTAACAAGGGGATGTTGGCAATTTTTTATGCCATGCTCGGGATACTTGCTTACATATCCTGGCGTTTCGAATTTCGTTTTGCCGTGGGTGCCATTATCGCATTGTTACATGATGTGTTGATTACGTTGGGGATGTTCAGCCTGTTCGCTAAAGAAATCGATCTGCCGATTATTGCCGCTTTTCTTGCCATCATCGGTTATTCATTGAACGATACGATCATTGTCTATGACCGGATCCGTGAAAATCTGGGCAAACACAATAAAGAAAGTTTCACTTTTATTCTCAACCGCAGCATCAATGAAACCCTTTCGCGAACCATTATCACCTCAGGAACAACTCTGTTGGTTGTTCTGTCGTTGTTTGTTTTGGGTGGTGGGGTCATCCATAACTTTGCTTTTGCCATGCTCGTAGGGGTTTTGGTGGGCACCTATTCGTCCATCTTTGTTGCCAGCCCGTTATTACTGTTGTGGCAAAAAAAATCAGGCAAAACGGCGTGATTATTGCCGTTGTTGTTTAGTGGAGCAACAATGAAAAAAGAAACTATCGTTTTTGCCGTCGTGGCACTGATTATTGGTGTGATGGGCGGGGTCATCTATTCGAACTGGCAACGCGACACAGCTCAACCTGCCGCAAGCGGTGGAGCTTCCCCTCCAGCGGCTGGGGTTCCCGTAGTAAATTATCAGCAGCAGATTACCACTCTGGAAGGAATTGTCGCGCGAGAACCTGAAAACCGCAATGCATGGGTGCAACTGGGGAATAATTTTTTTGGATCCGATCAACCGATCAAGGCAATAGAGGCCTATGATAAAGCCCTTGAGCTTGCCCCGGATGATCCTAATGTTTTAACCGATCAAGGTACCATGTTCCGTCGGGTTGGCTGGTATGATCGCGCCATCAGCAACTTTCAGCGCGCCGCAGAGCTTGACCCCAACCACCTCCAGAGTCGCTACAATATGGGAGTGGTATACCGCTATGATCTGCAGGATTTCCCAAGTGCCGTCGCTGCTTGGGAAAGTTTTCTGGCGTTGAACCCCGGTGGCAATGTTGACCAGATTCGTGCTGAAGTTGATTCCCTGAAGAATCATCCACCTATGCCACAGACTCCACGCCCTTAGATTAATATCAGATCTGTCCTGTCCCCGACCCGCTTTATGCTGATCGGGGACTATTTTTTACAAGGTTCTTATGCAGCCTGTCCGCCAACGCCGTTGGATATTACGGGCCAACTCTCCCGACCCGCTGCTGGTGCAGGAAATGGCTGAGTCGCTACAGATCAATGATCTGCTCGCTGCCATGATTTGCCAACGTGGTTATTCTACAAGCGTACAAGCGCGTCAGTTCCTGCAGTCGGCGCTGACAAGCTTGCCTGATCCCGATTTGTTGCCTGATATGGACAAGGCCTGCCGACGCCTGCAAACAGCACTTGAATCCAGAGAAAAAATCAGTATTCATGGTGATTACGATGTCGACGGTATCAGCGGTTGTGCGTTATTGGTCGAAGCACTTCAAGCTTTGGGTGGCCAGGTCGAATATCATATTCCCTTACGTTTAAAGGATGGCTATGGCTTGTCTGCCGAGGCTATACGTCAGGTGGCCAGGGGCGACTGCCGGCTGATGGTGTCTGTCGATTGTGGTATCAGTGCCCATGCTGAAGCCAGACTGGCGCAAGACCTGGGCATAGATCTGATTATTACTGACCACCATCAACCAGGCGCTACCTTGCCGGTAGCGATTGCCCTGGTCAACCCGCAGCTGTCGGGAAATCGTTTCCCTTATGTCCATCTGGCAGGTGTCGGTGTGGCCTTTATGCTGTTGATTGGCTTGCGAAAGCGTCTGCGTGATGCAGGGTATTTTCTTGATAGAGTGGAACCTGACTTGCGCCATTCCCTCGATCTGGTCGCCCTTGGAACCATTGCCGATATTGCTCCCTTGACCGGGGTGAATCGTACTTTAGTGAAGACCGGATTGCGGCTCCTTGAAATGGGGAATCGTCCCGGCGTCGCTGCCCTTAAAAGGGTCGCTGGTGTCAGTTCTGTTACCAGCGGTAGTGTGGGTTTTCAGATGGCCCCGAGGCTCAATGCAGCAGGTCGTATCGAAGATGCTGCTCTCGGGGTCAAGTTGCTCCTTGGCGAGGAGGGCATCGATGCAGAGGCTGTAGCCCAGCAACTTGATCTGTTTAATCAACAACGTCGGACCCTTGAAAAGAAAGTGCTTGCCGATGCCATTGCCCGCGTCGAAGTAGATCTTCAGGATCGTCGCGCGATCGTTCTGGCCGGCGCTGACTGGCATTCGGGAGTGATCGGCATCGTTGCCAGCCGTCTGGTAGAACGCTATCATCGTCCAACGTTTCTGATTGCTCTGGACAATGGCGTGGGGAAGGGGTCCGGCCGCTCTATCAAGGGCTTTGATCTCTATCAGGCCCTCAAAGAATGTGGTGACTTGCTGGAAGGCTACGGCGGTCATACCATGGCGGCGGGACTCACTGTTGCCGAAGCTCAGGTGGCTGCATTTTCCCGACGTTTTGAGCAGGTAGCAGATGAGCGCCTGACCGATGACCTCTGTACTCCCTCTATTGAACATGATGGCGAGTGCCGCCTCGGTCTGTGGTCTGTAGCCGTTGTCGATGAACTCAAAGCATTAGAGCCTTTTGGTGTCGGCAACCCCCAACCCCTTTTTTTAAGCCGTTGCTGCACGGTAAAAAAATGCTCCCTGGTTGCCGAAAAACATCTTAAATTCGAGGTTGAACAGCAAGGAATTGTATTGAGCGCCATTGCTTTTGGTTGTGGTGAGCGCTTTATGGAGTGCTCGGGCGAGCTGGATATTCTCTATCGCCCGCAGCTCAATCATTGGCGCGGCCATACCCAGGTTCAAATGCAGGTGGTTGATTTTCGGCCGGCTGGAGAACCGGCATAATGTCTGTTGCAAAGCCCCGAGGTTATCGGCAGTTAGTGGCCAAAGACATTGATCGGGTTGCTGTGGATGAACCTCTTTGTCATCATAACAGCTGGCAGATCGGTGGCCCGGCAGATCTGTTTGTCGAGCCTGCAAATCCGACCCAGGTCGCGGACGTCATGTGTGTTGTCCAGGAACAGCAACTGCCGCTGGTGGTGATCGGGCAGGGAACCAATCTGCTCTTTGATGATGCCGGTGTCCGTGGGGTGGTGATGAAAATCGGCGCCCGGATGGACTCTATTGAGATCATCGGTCCCCGGATAGTGGCTGGTGGTGGTGCCTGGGTACCGCAGCTGGCACGCCTTGCTATGCGTGTTGGTTTGAGCGGTCTTGAGCATTGTATCGGTATCCCCGGCACCCTGGGGGGGCTGGTGATGATGAACGGCGGAAGTCACCGGCGTGGCATCGGTGAACATGTTGTCCGGGTTACCATTGTGGACCAGGATGCAAGCATCCATCATGTAAACGCAGATGAGTGTCAGTTCGACTATCGGTACAGTGCCTTGCAGGAGCGAGGTGCGGTGGTTGTCGAGGTTGAACTGGAGTGCCCGCCGGGGAATCTTGCGGATATCCGTCGGGAAATGCTGCTCGATCTGCGTGAACGCCGCCGCAAGTTTCCCCGCAAGCAGCCCAACTGCGGATCGGTATTTTTAAGTACCAGTGAGATGCATGCCAGCGTCGGGCCGCCGGGGAAAATCATTGAAGAGGTTGGTCTGAAGGGGTTGCGTTGCGGTGGTGCAGAAGTTTCACGGCAGCATGCCAATTTTATTGTCAATATTGGCGGCGCTACTTCTTTCGACGTGCTGCAGTTGATCTCCCGGATTCGTTACGAAGTACGAAAGCAACTTGATTTTGATCTGCGTTGTGAGGTGCGCTATGTCAGTCCCTCTGGGGAGATCTGCCCGGCGGATCAGGTAGCATTACAAACAGGTCAGATAATAGAATGACGCACATGGACGGGCTGGTGGAATAAACCAAAAGCGTCGAGCGGGGAGATTGTTGCCGAAATCTTCAGGCCAGACGTAGCAACCACATCAGGCCCACCGCCACAAAAACCGCAGGCAGCAGGTTGCCGACCGGTAAACGCTTGATTCCCATCAGATCAAAGGCAATAGCAGTAATGAGTAAACCACCTACGGCATTCATCTCAACAATGATTGGCGCCGTCAGGATGGCGGTGCTGAAGTCGGCTGCCAGGGTGATGGTTCCCTGGTAGAGAAACAACGGGATAATGGAAAAGATCACACCGATACCGAGAGTTGAGGCCAGGGCGACGGACGCTACGCCATCCAGAAAGGATTTAGCATAGAGAATGGTTGGTTCGTTTCCCATGCCTTCCTGCAGCGCACCCATGATCGCCATTGCACCGACGCAGTAGAGCAGACTGGCGGTAACAAAGCCTTCGGCGATTTTACCCATCCCTAAAAAACGCTGTTGCAACCGTTGTCCAAAGGCTTCGAGTCGGCGTTCAATCCCCACCACTTCGCCAATCAATCCCCCCAGAATCAGGCTGCCGATAACGATCATGATCTGTTGACTCTGCAGCGCCAGTTGTAAGCCGATAAGCAGAACCGCCAGACCAAGACCGACCATCAGGGTTGTTCTGATACGAGTGGAGAGGTGACTGCCGATCCAGCGGCCAATGAGTGAGCCGATGACAATAGCAGCAATATTGATGAGGGTTCCCTGAAGTAGCATCTGTTGTCTCTGGTGTGATGAGAAAAATTCTGGAGTTGTATGGGTGACTGTACTGTAGCCTTGGTTGCAACAGGTTGTTCAATGTCTTCTCACGTGGAAGCCATCCCCAATTCTACCGCCAGTTTCTCCCACGCAGGCAGGCTGCGTTTGATCATGTCATCCTCAACACAATAGGCGATGCGGAAGAATCCGGGGGCACCAAAACCGCTGCCGGGGACCAGCAGGATTCCGTGCTGCTGGGCGTGGTGGATGAATTCGATTTCATCGGGCAGGGGCGAACGTGGGAACAGGTAAAAGCCGCCACCCGGCTTGACCACCTCAAAGCCCAGTTCAACCAGCTTGTGGTAGAGCAGATCACGCTTGATCCGGTATTGCTCGACATCAACACTGACCCGCTGCAGACCGGTGACCAGGTGTTGCATCAGCGCTGGAGCGTTAACAAACCCCAGGATCCGGTTGGAAAAAATGGCCCCCTGCATAAACAGGTTGACATCCTTCAGGGCGGGTGATGCAGCCAGGTAGCCAATGCGATCCCCCGGCAGGGCCAGATCTTTGGAATGGGAGGTAACGATAACGGCATTGGTGATGGTGGTAAAGAGGCAAGGAACCTCTTCACCGAAGCTGATACGGGCATAGGGCTCATCAGAAATGGCGACGATGGTGGTGCCAAATTCCTGCTCTTTTCGGGCCAGCAAGTCGCCGATTTTCTTCAGAGCTGCAAAGGGGTAAATGACCCCGGTCGGATTGTTGGGGGAGTTAATGATGATGGCTTTGGTGCGCGCGGTGATGGCTGCGGCGATGGCATCCAGGTCGGGTTGAAAATTGGGGAGGGTCGGAGCAACGACAGGAACACCGCCATGATTGTCGATGTAAAAATTGTACTCAACAAAATAGGGACTCAGGATGATGACCTCATCACCCGGATTAAGCAAGGTCTTCATGACCACATTCAGCGCCGCCCCGGCTCCGCAGGTCATGACAATATGGGCTGCGCTCACCGGCAGGGCACATTTTTCCGCGATCACCTCTGCCACTGCGGCCCGTGTGTTTTCGTAGCCGGCATTGTTCATGTAGCGGTGCATGCCGGGAATCGGTGTGGCGGCAATTTTCTGCAACTCCTGCAGCAGCTCCTGCGGTGGTTCCATGGTCGGATTACCAAGGGTGAAATCGAAAATATTCCCTGCCCCACGCTCTTGACGCAGGCGATCGCCTTCTTCGAACATCTTGCGGATCCAGGAAGAACCTTCAAGGCATTTTTTTACTTTGGCGGCAACGGGCATGGTTTGTATCCTTTGTTTAGGCGCAAGGTGGTTGATGTTGATTTTTTGTAACTGCAGGAGTGTAGCTTTACGACAGAAACGGGTCAAGGCGGATCAGGGTTTGTTTTTCCCCTGCCGGTAAATTGATTTCTGTCAGTCTTTAAGCTACATTGCTGCTCCCGTGTCTAAATAGTGCTGACAACTTGAAATGGATTGAATCATGACGACAGCCGATAAACTTCAGAAACTCAGGGAGCAGATTGATCGTATCGACGATCAATTCCTTGATTTACTCAACCAACGCGCCAGGATTGTTCTTGATGTCGGACACCTCAAGGAGCGTGACGACGGTCTTTTTTATGTCCCGAGTCGGGAAAAAAAAATCTATGAGCGTCTGACCGGAAGCAATCCAGGGCCGTTCCCGAATGATGCGGTGCGCAAGGTTTTTCGGGAGATTATTTCTGCCTCGCTGAATATGGAAATGCCCCTGCAGGTGGCTTTTTTAGGCCCCCAGTCAACCTTTACCCATCAGGCTGCCATGCAGCAGTTCGGTTTGTCGGCAGCACTGGTTCCCTTGAAAAGTATTCCAGCTGTTTTTGAGGAAGTTGAGCGTGGGAGGGCTCATTACGGAGTCATTCCGGTGGAAAATTCCACGGAAGGGGTAGTTAACCATACCCTGGATATGTTCATCAATTCGGAGTTGAAGATCATCGCCGAAATTATGCTGGAGATATCCCATCATCTATTATCGAAGTCAGGACGTATTGAGCAGATCACCAAAATCATTTCCCACCCTCAGCCTCTGGCCCAATGTCGCCACTGGCTGGAAACCAATCTTCCCGAGATTCCCCTGGTTGATGTATCGAGCACTGCCGCCGCAGCGCTGATGGTGGCCGAGGATGAGAGTGCCGCCGCTATTGCCAGTTCGGCAGCTGCGGTTCAATACGACCTGCAGATGGTCAAGGCCAGAATCGAGGATAACCCGCATAATTTCACCCGTTTTCTGGTCGTAGGCAAAAAATCGCCGGGTAAGGGGGGGGATGACAAGACCTCGATCATGTTCAGTATCAAGGATGAACCGGGGATCCTCTACCGGATGCTCGAGCCCTTCAGCAAACGCCAGATCAACCTGACGAAGATTGAAAGTCGCCCGATGAAACAAAAGGCGTGGGAGTATGTGTTCTTCCTTGATCTGATGGGGCATTGTGATGATGAACTGATCGCCGCCGCGATCGTGGAATTGCGTCCCCACTGTCACTTTCTCAAAATTCTTGGTTCCTATCCGCAGGCTCATATACGTGCCGCGCAGCCGGAGATTGGTTGATGTCTGATACTATGTTAATTCCGCGTATGGCGATCATGGGGGTTGGTCTGATTGGTGGATCTCTGGCGTTGGCGTTGAAGGAAGCCGGTGCTGTTGGTGAGGTGATTGGCTGTGGGCGCGGCAAACCCAATCTGGAAAAAGCACTGGAGCTCGGCATTGTTGACCGCTATACCCGTGACCCCCTTGAAGCGGTTGCCGGTGCTGACCTGATTTTTCTGGCGACGCCGGTGAAAACCCTGGGAACGGTTGTCGAGCAATGCCTGCCGGCCATCAAGTCGGGCGCCATTATTACTGATGGCGGCAGTGTTAAGGCAGAAGTCGTTCACAGCATTGAACCACTATTGCCTGATTCTATCCACTTTGTTCCCGGCCATCCGATTGCCGGCACTGAACAGAGCGGCGCCGAGGCAGCATTTGCCAGTCTCTATCGGGGCAAGCGTTGTATACTGACGCCAACGGCAACAACGGATCCGCAGGCTCTTGGTCTGGTAGAACGGATGTGGCAGCTGGTAGGCAGCATCGTTGTCAAGATGCCAATCGACAAGCACGACCGGATTCTGGCGGCAATCAGCCATCTGCCCCACATGGTCGCCTATTCCCTGGTCAACGCGGTTGGCTCTTATGATCATTACGAGGAGAACATTCTGGAATATTCAGCGGGCGGTTTTCGCGACTTTACCCGTATTGCCTCCTCTGACCCGACGATGTGGCGTGACATTGCCGAGACTAATCGTGAGGCTTTGTTGGAGATGATGGAGCAGTTTGAGGTGTTTTTTTCCGAACTCAAAGCCGATGTTGCTGCGGGCGACGGGGACAAACTGTTTGAATTTTTTCAGCGATCCAAGCAAATGCGCGACGCTATCCTCTAGTTATCGTCACAACAACCAAGGAAGATCACCATGGAGAAGATAGAGAACCGAGCCCTGACCGCAACTACCAGCGTGCGTGGTGAAATCCAGGTTCCGGGAGACAAGTCGATTTCACATCGAGCCTTGATGTTTGCATCCCTGGCGCGCGGTAAGAGTCAAATCAGTGGGCTGTTGCAGGGGGAGGATTGCCACGCCACCCTGAATGCCTTCCGCACCATGGGGGTACAGATTGATAGCCAGGACAGCACTCGTCTCTGTGTCCACGGGGTCGGACTTGGCGGTCTTAAAGAGCCTGCCAATGTGATCGATTGCGGTAATTCCGGCACTACCATGCGACTGATTAGCGGTATTCTCGCCGCACAGCCGTTCTTTTCGGTACTCACCGGCGATCAATATCTACGTAAACGTCCGATGAGGCGGATTGTTGACCCTCTGTCCCGGATGGGCGCCCGTATTTACGGCCGCGATCAGCATAACCGAGCCCCCCTGGCGATTGTCGGTGGAGCCCTGAAACCGATAGAATATTCTTCCGCCATCGCCAGCGCCCAGGTGAAATCGGCAGTTCTGCTTGCCGGGATGCAGACACGAGGAACAACAACGGTTGTTGAGCCGCATCTCTCACGTGATCACAGTGAGCGCATGTTGCGCTATTTCGGGGTTGCTCTGGAATCTTTTCCTGGCGGTGCGCGGGTGACAGGGCCGGTTGAGCTTGAGGGGCGCGATTTGGTCGTGCCTGGCGATATTTCGTCGGCGGCCTTTTTTCTGGTTGCCGGACTGATTGTTCCTGCCTCTGAACTGTTGCTGAAAAATGTCGGTATCAACCCGACCCGCAGCGGTATTATCGATATTTTACGGCAGATGGGCGGATCGATTGAACTGCTCAACGAGCGTGAACATTGTGGCGAGCCGGTAGCTGACCTGCTGGTCAAAAGCAGTTCTTTGACGGGGATAGAAATCAACGGAGAGCTGGTGCCGCGAGCTATTGACGAATTTCCGGTGATCAGTGTTGCTGCAACCTTTGCCGCTGGGGTGACTGTGATCACTGATGCTGCCGAATTGCGGGTTAAGGAAACCGACCGCATTGAGGCGGTCTGCAACTGTCTGAACCAACTCGGTGGGCGAGCGGAGCCCTTGGCCGACGGGATGCGAATTACCGGTACTGGATATCTGGCTGGAGGCCGGGTGGCATCCTCAGGAGATCATCGTATCGCCATGAGTATGGCGATTGCTTCTCTGGTTGCCGGTGGGGAGGTCATCATCGCAGACACCTCCTGCACTGAAACATCCTTCCCCGGCTTCTGGGATCTGCTTAACCAGATCCGTCAGGGCTGAAGTCATGACGATGAAAAATACGTCTCTAAAAAACTCCAACCACAGCCTGGTTGTAGCGATTGATGGCCCTGCAGGTGCGGGTAAAAGCACTATCAGTACCCGTCTTGCCGAGATGTTAGGTTACCTCTATATTGATACCGGTGCCATGTACCGGGCCGTTGCCTATCTGGTCGCTCAGCGTGGGTTGAACCCTGAAGATGAGCCGGCACTGAACATTCTGTGTCGTGAGTTGCAGATTGATCTGGTCGCAACGGATGACGGGTTAAAGGTTTATGCCATGGGCGAAGATGTGTCGCGGCAAATCCGTACACCGGAGATAAGCCAATTGACGCCCAGGGTGGCAGCGTCTCCTGCCGTGCGTTTCTGTCTGCTGCGTGAACAGCGCAAGCTTGGTGAACAGGGTAGGGTGGTTCTTGAAGGCCGTGATATCGGCACGGTGGTTTTTCCCGATGCGCAGGTGAAATTCTTTCTTTGTGCTTCGGCCGAAGAACGTGGGCGGAGGCGCTACGCCGAGCTACAGCAAAAAGGGATCGAAGCGGACCTGGAAAAAACCATCGCAGCGGTGAGTGAGCGTGACCTTGCCGATATGAATCGCGCCCAGGCTCCTCTTAAACAGGCGACTGATGCCGTTGTTGTTGACTCAACACGGATGACGATCGATGAGGTGCTGGCATTGATGGAGCGCGTGGTCAGGGAGCGGGAAAGAACCGATGGGGAAATCGGGGATAAATCGGGAACCGTTGAAAAATAAGAATAACTGCCTGAAAAATATTGGTTTGTTTTTTTTTAAATGCTGTGCTAACTTGCGCAGTCTCAAAATCTGAGTCCGCCGTCGCAAGGCGTCGGAAAATTCGCAAGGGGGTAACATCTCCAATGGTAGAAGACAAAGACATGTTTGACGAGAATGAAATACAGGATCTGGACGGTGAGGAAAATTTCGAAGAGCTGCTCAAGGATTATGAGCAGGGTGGCTTCGAACTGAAGCGTAACGACGTTGTTCAGGGAACGATTGTTCAGGTAACACCTGATGCGGTTGTTGTAGATGTCGGTTACAAATCGGAAGGGATGATCCCCTTGCGGGAATTTGCTGACGAAAAAGGGGAGATTAACGTCAATGTTGGTGACGTTTACGATGTTCTCTTTGGTGGTGGCGAGAGCGACAGTGGTCTGATTGTGCTCTCCAAAGAAAAAGCCGATCGTCAGAAAATCTGGAATTCGCTGGAAGAAGGCGCTGTAGTTGAAGGCCGTATTGTCAGCCGTATCAAAGGCGGTCTGTCGGTTGATATTGGCGTTAACGCCTTTTTGCCCGGTTCACAGGTTGATTTGCGTCCGGTGCGTAATCTTGACAAGGTCATTGGCCAGAATTTCGATTTCAAGATTATCAAATTGAACAAGCGCCGTGGCAATATTGTCCTGTCACGTCGGGTGTTACTTGAGAATGAGCGTGAGTCACAGCGTGGTGAAACCCTCAAGACCCTTGAAGAGGGTCAGGTTGCTGAGGGTGTGGTCAAAAACCTCACCGATTATGGTGCTTTTATCGATCTGGGTGGTATTGACGGGCTGTTGCATATCACTGATATGTCCTGGGGACGCGTCAAGCATCCGTCGGATATTCTCGCTGTCGGCGACAAGATCAATGTCAAGGTGCTTAAATTTGATCGTGATAAAGAGCGTGTATCCCTGGGTCTCAAGCAGATTGCGCCCGATCCGTGGCTCGATGTTGCAGCTAAGTATCCGATTGAGTCCAGAGTGGTCGGCAAGGTTGTTAGTTTGACTGATTACGGTGCATTTGTTGAGCTTGAAGAGGGCGTCGAAGGGTTGATCCATGTTTCTGAAATGAGCTGGACCAAGCGTATCAAGCATCCGAATAAAGTATTGAACATCGGTGACGAAGTTGAGTCAGTGGTTCTTGCTCTAGATTCCGAAAATCGCCGCATTTCTCTGGGTCTGAAGCAGATTGAACCCAACCCGTGGGAAGTCATCGGTGAGAAGTTCCCGATTGGTACCATTATCGAAGGTCAGGTTAAAAATATCACTGACTTTGGTGTGTTTGTCGGAGTTGATGAAGGGATTGACGGGCTGGTTCATATTTCTGATCTGTCCTGGACAAAACGCATCAAGCATCCTTCAGATGCCTTCAAAAAAGGTGATCTGGTCAAAGCGGTCGTACTTAATATCGATCGTGAGAACGAGCGTTTTTCCTTGGGCATCAAGCAATTAAACTCTGATCCATGGGAGTCGGTACCGGTGCGCTACGCTCGTGGTACCATTGTTAAAGGGAAAGTTACTTCGGTTACTGATTTCGGTATTTTCATCGAACTCGAGGAAGGCATTGAGGGTCTGATCCATGTTTCTGAACTGAGCAAGGAAAAGATCGACAACCCGAAAGATTTTGCTGAAGTTGGTGCTGTTCTTGAGGCGGCTGTTCTGCAGGTTGATACCGTTGACCGCAAAATCGCCTTGTC
This sequence comes from Deltaproteobacteria bacterium, assembly GCA_018399135.1. Taxonomy (GTDB): domain Bacteria; phylum Desulfobacterota; class Desulfuromonadia; order Desulfuromonadales; family Geopsychrobacteraceae; genus Pelovirga. The sequence continues at coordinate 69,068 of JAGYPB010000002.1, forward strand.
TGTTAAAAACATTGATGAGCAGAAGGAAAAAGCGGAAGTCAATGAATTTATGGGTGCACAAAAGCAGGCGACTTCAAGTCTTGGTGCATTGCTTCAGGGAGCGATGGGCCGTAAAAACGACGACTGATTCATGTTAGACTCTACAAAAAAGGGCCCAGCCTGTACTGGGCCTTTTTTTATGGGCAAGAAATGAAAAAACGTCCTTTTTTAATAGCATCCATGCTGATCTGCGGAATTTTTCTGTTTTTTTTGCTGGTATTTCTAGCTGCCGGATATTTCCGTGGTGGTTCCCTATTGCCGGCCTCATCCAACCAGATCGGTGTTCTGGAAATCTCCGGCATGGTCAGCAATGAACGGTTGATCATCGGGCATATCGATGATTTCAGGGACAACAAGTCAATCAAGGCTGTTGTTCTGCGAATCGATTCACCGGGTGGTGCTGTTGGCCCCTCTCAGGAAATCTATAGCGAACTGAAGAAGTTGGCGCAAATAAAGCCAGTCATTGTTTCTTTTGGGGCGGTAGCGGCTTCGGGCGGATATTATCTGGCGATGGCTGGGGAGCGTATCTTTGCTAATCCCGGTACTATTACGGGTAGTATCGGTGTGGTGATGAGCTTCCCCGATTATCAGGAGTTGATGGGTAAGATCGGGATAAAATCCGAAGTTATAAAAAGCGGTTCCTATAAAGATCTCGGTTCGGCATTTCGGGATATGACCGAGGAAGAACGCCACTTACTCCATGAAATGATAGAAGATGTCCATCTCCAGTTTGTTGAAGTTGTCAGTATCGGGCGCAATATTCCGATTGTCGAACTGAAACCCTATGTTGATGGGCGTATTTTTACCGGTCGCCAGGCTCTGAATATTGGTCTTATTGATGAACTTGGTGGTTTTAATGATGCTGTAGCTCATGCCGCTTTGCGAGCGGGGTTAGGTGATAAACCTGACCTTGTTTATCCTTCACCGGAAAAACAGCCATTGCTGGAGCGCTATCTGAATATTCTTATGAATCGTTTTGGCGGCGGAGCAGACGTTGTTTTCAATAGTGCCCTGGGACCTAAGTATCTTTGGACTGGGCCATGAACCAGTCGATATAATTTGCCTATGTGGAAGGTGCATATGACTAAAAGCGAATTGATTGAAAAGCTATCAGAAGAACATGAGCTGTTGAATAAAAAAGAAGCTGAAGCGGTTATCAACGTGATTTTTGATGGAATCGGTTTGGCCTTGGCACAGGGGGATCGGGTTGAAATTCGGGGTTTCGGCTCTTTTTCTGTGCGTGAGCGCAGTGCCCGTGAGGCCAGAAATCCCAAGAGCGGAGAGGTGGTAGAAATTGCTTCACGCAAAACTCCCTTTTTTAAGACCGGCAAGGATTTGCGTGAACGGGTCGATTCTCTTTAATTCAGCGCTTGATGGTGCCATAAACGGCAAAAAGCCCTGAATCATCGATTCAGGGCTTTTTGTCTAACGGCTTCCAGGATGGCGGGTTGGTACCGGGCAATGACCCTCAGATAGCATTGTCTGCGGTGGTTGCTTCAGGCTTCCGGCTTGAGAGTCGGCTTGCACACCACAACCACACGAGCAGATTAAGGTCATCAGTTAACGTTGGTCAAAGACTCGGCACAGCTCCCGCACACCCCAGAAAACTTGATGTGCTCTTTGATTGCATATTACCACCAGCGGACGCCCTGTCAATAGTTTTAATCTTTACCTGAAATGCTCAGATTTAATGATAAACGCTTTTAAAAAATGGGATATCCATCGCTTGAGGGTTGATCCGACACACGCTGGAATGCGCCTCGATCAATTCTTGCCACAGGTTGTCAATGATCTTTCACGGACCCTGGTGCGCAAAGTGATCGACATCGGTGGGGTTCATGTCAATGGCCAGCGTATGCGAGCTGCTTCCAGAGAACTTAAAGCTGCTGATCAGGTTGAGTTATATCTCGATCATCTGCCTCTTCAACCCTGGCGTATCAGTCCGGGTGATGTTGTTTTTCAGGATAAATACCTCCTTGTGATCAATAAACCGGCGATGATTGAAACCCAGCCGACTCATGCGCGCTACAAGGGCACCCTCTATGAAGCCTTGCAAGTCTATTTGCAGGATCCTTTTCGCCCACACCAGAAACCGGTTATCGGCATGATACAGCGGCTTGACCGTTCAACATCCGGGCTCATTGTGTTTTCAATTCACCAGCAGGCCCATAAAAAAATGACTGACATGTTCAAAACCAGTGCGGTGGATAAAACCTATCAGGCACTGGTGTCCGGACGGCCCCCTTTGGTTGTTGGCGAAATACGCTCATTATTAGCCCGCTCGCGCCGGGATAATCGAGTCCATACGGTTATTGCTGGTGGCAAGTTGGCTATTACCCGATACCGGGTAGAATTACCACTTTATGAAAGTTCGCTGGTTGAGGTGCAGATACTGACTGGTCGTTCTCACCAGATACGTGCTCATATGGCCGAATCAGGGTGTCCGTTGCTGGGGGATAAACGCTATGGTGGAGTTATGTCACTTGATGGCAGGGTTTTTGAGCGGCCGCTCCTGCATGCACAGCGCATCAGGTTTTTACATCCGTTGACTGCACAGCAACTGGACTTTTCCGTACCAATGCCGGAAGATATGCAGCAGATTCGTCAATTTCTTACGAAAGAGTAAAAGATGCTTGCAGGTGAAATCGATCCGATTATTTTTTCCATTGGCCCCCTGGCTGTGCGTTGGTACGGAGTGATGTATCTGCTCAGTTTTGTCGGCGGTTACTTTATGATGATCCATGTCTGTCGTTTGCGCGAGTATCCCTTAAATCGTGATGCTGTCGCTGATCTGTTGTTTTACGCGGTTATCGGGGTGGTTGCCGGTGGCCGTCTTGGCTATACGCTTTTTTACCAGCCGGCTTATTACCTTCGTCATCCCCACGAAATGTTATATATCTGGGAAGGAGGGATGAGTTTTCATGGTGGTCTGCTTGGCGTCCTCCTCATTCTTCTCTGGTTTGCCTGGCGACGTCATATTCCGCTATTGCAACTTGGTGATTTGACTGTCGCTGCAGTACCGATTGGCTTGGGTTTAGGACGGATTGGAAACTTTATTAATGGTGAATTATGGGGGCGGCCGACAGATCTCCCCTGGGGAATGATCTTCCCTGCTGCCGGTTCCGAACCGCGTCATCCGAGTCAGCTATATGAGGCTTTTTTTGAAGGGCTGTTTCTGTTCCTGGTTATTTATGGTCTTCATCGCCTTGGTGTCAAACGTGGCGTACCGGTGGCCGTTTTTTTAGCAGGCTACGGGCTTGCCCGTTTCGGCATTGAGTTTGTTCGTGAACCGGATATCCATCTGGGTTTTTTGTGGGGTGGTGCGACTATGGGACAGTTGCTTTCTCTGCCAATGATCGCAATTGGAGTGGTGCTGCTGGCGTGGATACTCAAAAGGAATGAGCGATGAAAAAACTTGAGGCGATCATCTATGATTGTGACGGTGTCTTGTTTGAAAGTCACTCAGCCAACCTTGCTTACTATAATCAAATCTTTACAGCTTTTGACTATCCGGAGGTCCGTGTTGAGCAGAAGCAGGTGGCCCATCTTTGCCATACCGCCAGTTCGCAGCAGGTACTTGCCGGACTGATGCGCGCAGAGGATGTGCCGGCAGCGCTTGGTTTTGCCGCAGAGATCGATTACCGGCAGTTTATTCCATTGATGAAGCCGATGCCACAATTGTACCAGGTGCTTGAGACCGTTGCCTGCCATTATCCCCTGGCGATTGCTACCAATCGTGGGTCGAGTGTTGTGCCGATATTAGAGCATTTTGGCCTGCAACAGTTTTTCTCTGCGGTAGTGACCAGCCGCGATGTAAAAAAGCCCAAGCCGGCACCCGATATGTTGTTGCTGGCCGCTCGCCAACTAGGGCATCAACCGCAATCATGTCTTTTTATCGGTGATTCAGAGCTTGATCAAGCAGCTGCCGCGGCTGGAGACTTTCACTTTGTCGGTTATGGTGAACGATTTTTGCTGGAAGAAAGTGTTGATAAGGTATTGGTTCAACATCGTGACCTGCTCGAGCATTTAAGCCTTCCAGTTTCCTTTGATTAATGAAGTGATTTCGTCATTTCAAGAACATTCACCCCATCTTCTTGTACGTATTTGACTTCGTCCATCAGTTTAAGAATAATGTTGATACCGCGCCCACCCTCATCACAGGGGTGGGCTTTTGTTTTGCGCCGAGCGCTGATATCAAAACCTGGCCCCTGGTCATAGATTCTGATCTTCAGTATGTCATCGGAGGCCAGGATGGTGATGTGGACATCCTTATCGGGGTCGGAGTTGTTGCCGTGACAAATCGCATTGGTCAGCCCCTCTGTCAGACAGAGATTCAGATGGTAGGCCAGTTCGCGCCGGTTTCCCTGGTAGTTGTTCAGGGAGAAGGCCAGGCTTTCACCAATTTGGCCTATCATGGCAAGGTAGCGGGTCTGGCTGGGCACTTTGATATTCAGTTCCACCTGTTTAGACATAAGAACCTTCTTTACAGCAGTATTGCGCCAGTTGTTCAGGATTCACTGTCAAGGGCTTCTTCAAGTGTTGTAAAAATCTCAAAAACACGATGGAGACGGGTCAGTTCGAACATGGAGCGGACTTGCGGCTGAAGACAACAGAGCTTAAGACTGCCGTCCCGGGCACTGGCATTCTTAAACCCTGAGACCAGGGCACCGAGGCCGGAGGAGTCGATAAAACGGACAGTCGTCAGATCGATCACCAGCTGGTATTTACCCTCATCAAACAGTTGCAGCATCCGTTCTTTAAGGTTGCCGCTGTTGTGGGCATCCATACGCTCTTCTTCTACAGTAATAATAACGGTTTCTTCTTTTTCGTTGATTTGTAATTGCATTGTATTTGCTCCTTTTTATGCCGGTGGTAGTCATTGCCGAAGGTCAATGTCGTCAGTATAGCTCAGTTTGTGACAACTCGGTTGCTCGATATTGTCATTTAAGGATTTTCATCGCCAACAAGGTCACATCATCATTGAAGTGGCGGTAGCCTGTAAAAAGTCTGACCTGAGTTAATATCTGATCAATGAGTTCCTGCGGCGTTGATGCCACCCCCTCGCTCAGCATTTTTTCCAGGCGTTCCTGTCCAAACAAATGTTGATGGCTGTTTTCAGCTTCAATAATGCCGTCGGTATATAACAGCAGGACATCCCCTGGCTCCAATCGGGTGCTCTTCTCTTCGAAGTTGACCTCTTTATGAACACCAAAAATCAGTCCTTCAGCATCCAATGGTTCGATCTGCTTTAACTGGTGACGCCAGAGCAGGGGACGATTGTGGCCAGCGTTACTATAGATCAATTGACGGTGTTCCAGATTGTACTGCAGATAGAACATGGTGACAAACAGATCGGAGCGATCGAGGTCTTTCAGAAAATAATCGTTAAGGGCTTGCAGCATGGCCGCAGGATTTTCAATACCATGAACACGTGAATGGATAAAGGTTCGGGTTTCAGCCATGATTAACGCTGAACCGATGCTGTGGCCCGAAACATCCGCAATCACCACATCGCAACGACCATCTTCGCGAATGATAAAATCGTAATAGTCGCCACCAACCTGATGGGCAGGAACACAAAGTCCGGCGATCTGGATCTCTTCTAGCGCCGGCAAAGACGCAGGCAAGAGTGCCATCTGGATTTCTTTGGCAATCTGCATTTCCCGTTCCTGTTCACGTACCAGTAACAGGCGCCCGATTTGTTGTTCATTCCGCCAGGCAATACCAATTTGTCCGGCAATGTTTTCCAGCAAGGCAATAAATTCGGTGGTAAACAGACCTTTATTGGAGCGTGAAAAGGCAGACAGCATGCCAACCGGTTCGCCTTCAAGAACAATCGGAAGATGAGCAAAGCAGGTAATGCCTTCAGCTTGGATGATGGCAGATGACGCCGGTTTTTCCAGTTCATCGCAATCATTAACAACCATAGTAACATTCGAAAGAAATGCCTGGCCGATGTAGGTTTCGGTGGAGAGATTGCGCTCCGATTTGCCGAAATGATTGAAGCTTTCGCCAACCAGACTTTTTACCAGCAGGGTGCGGGTTTTTGGTTCAAGAAAGCGGATGACACAAAGATCAAATTTAAACTGTTGCGCCAACAGCTCAAGAATGCGATCGAGTTTGGTTTGAAAGCTTTCGCCACTGGATACCAGCTGCGAGACATCGTACAAGACACTTAAGTGTTCGCGTCTGATGGCTCCATCGATGGTAACGGAGCCGAAGATGTCAAAAATGTTCTCCATTTCGCTGCCTCGTGCCGCCAGATAATTTTCCAGGATGATGCGGGCAGAACCGGCGCCGACATGGCCGGCGAGTGTGCGTTCGGTAAAAGTTTTCAGACTGAAAATATCCTGATCATTGAGGCTGCCGCGGTGATCGATTTCCTTGTCAGCCAAAAAAACTGAAATGGCGGTTTGGGCTGGTTTATCACCAATAAATTTGGACATCAGATCAATAAACTCAACAATTGTAGGTGCTTTACTGATTCTGGTTAGATGTTCGTCCGGCTGCTCCTGTATAGCAAAAACATCAACAAACATGGTAGCCCGGGTTTTCTCTGCCTCACTTTGTCTGGTCAGGATGGACACCATGCAGTAGACACCCAGGTTCAGTATCAGGCTCCAGAACAAGGAGTGGGTATACATATCAAAACCGCTCAGACCAAAGAGTTCAAGGGGCTTTAATTGCGCAATGCCGAATGGGCCTTCATCCAGCAGGCGAGAGTCGATCCAGCCGGAACGGACAAAAGAGGGGATCAACAAGGTGTAAACCCAAATGACAAAACCCAGGCTGATCGACCAGATAGCCGCATATTTATTGGCTCGTTTCCAGTAGATGGCACCTATCATGGTGGGGGCAAACTGGGCTGCGGCCATAAACGAGATCAGGCCTATATTAGCCAGGGCGTAGGAGTCGCCGATAACAATAAAATAGAAGTAGCCCAGAAGGACGACACCGATGATGCCCAGCCGCTTGATATTGATGAGAATGCCGGAAAGGTTCTGCGCACGAAGTTTCAGCTTCAGGATCACCGGCATGACCAGATGGTTCAGGATCATTGTAGCAAGGGTTACTGATGAAACCATGACCATGCCGGCGGCAGCAGAAAGTCCGCCGATAAAGACCAGCAATGCCAACCAGGGCTGATTAGCGCCTAATGGCAGGGTCAGGACAAAATAATCAGCCTGCGATGTGTCGCCGTTGTTGAGCAATAGACCACCCATGGCGATAGGCAGGACAAACAGGTTGATCATGAACATGTAGGCGGGAAAGCGCCACATAGCTTTTTTGATATGCTCTTCGTTGGAATTTTCCGTTACCATGATATGAAACTGGCGCGGCAGAAACATGATTGCCGCCATGGAGATAACAATCAGGGTAAACCACTTGGTGTAGGGAACCTCGGCGGTACCGACAGCAAACAGATATCTGCGGTCAGGGAAGCGTTCGTAAAACTGCTGGAAAAGGTCGATAAAACCGTTGAACAATCCGTAGGTGACAAAGATGCCAACGGCAATAAATGCGACCAGCTTGACCAGTGATTCCAAAGCCACGGCAACCACCAGACCTTCATGACGTTCTGAGGAGTCCAGGTGGCGAGCACCGAAAAGGATGCCGAACAGTCCTAACAGCAAGGTGACGAGTAAGGCAGAGTCAACTTGCCCCGGCAGGTAAGGGATCAGGCCGGAGGTAGGTCCCTGCAAGTTTTTCAGCGGTAAAAAAAGGATATCAAGGGTCTGGGCGATCGCTTTCAGCTGCAGGGCAATATAAGGCGTGATACCGATGACGGCAAAAAGAGTAACAATAGCACCAAGGATAGCAGAACGGTCGTATCGGCTGGCAAGAAAGTCAGCAAGGCTGGTGATGTTCTGTTCTTTGCTGACTCGCACCATTTTACGTAATAAAAACCACCAGCCGAAGGCGATCAAGGTCGGTCCAAGGTAAATCGGAAGGTAGTCGAGCCCTGAGGTTGCCGCTTTGCCGACGCTGCCGTAAAAGGTCCAGCTGGTACAGTAAATGGCAATTGAAAGGGTATAGATATGAGGGTTGGAAAGAAGGCTGTTGCCGGCTTTGCGGCGGCGGTCAGCATAGTAGGCAACAAAGAATATCAAGGCGAAGTAGCACAGCGATACGATAATGATGATTTCTGCAGAAATGACCGTCATTGAGCCCATCGCTTAGCTACTGCCACTGTCAGCGGGTGGCTGTGTTATTTTTATGGTCGGTTTGTTGCTGCCTCTGACCTTCCTGCTCCAAATGTCGGACGAACAGCCAGATAACCGCAATAGACGCCGGCCAGCCATACATGAAATAGAGAACCAATCGGGGGATGCCGAGTAACGACATGTCGCCGTCGAAGATATGGATGAAGGGAAAATTAATCATCACCATCCCCAGGATCATGAACATAACCCAGGCCTCTAGCAGGGAGTTGTCAACCTGATGCGGTTTCATGGCGACCCCTTTCAGCTGAACGATTGATAAATGAGATCAAAAACCGTGTCACTCAGTGGTAAACGGATGTCACTACAGACTAAACTTCCTTAATCATAAATACAACCGTCAATAGATGTAGCAGGTGCATTTGCGGCCGTCAGGATGCTGTCTCGGGGTGTTGTGTTTTGCTCTCAACACGGCTTTTGTAATCATCGGGCATGTGTTATGAATAAGAACGCAAAAAAGTTTTTTCGCAACAATAATTTAAGGATTGTCATTTGAACGTTTGTTTACCTTTCAGACATTATTATTCTACCACGATTTCACTTGTATTGATGGTCGTTCTGGCCGGTTGTAGTGGCATCTTGCCCATGTCCCAAGATAAGGGTTCGCCCGCAGTTTTGCCGGCTGATTCTCTTTTCGAAACAGATTTGTACGACAGGGCAGATTCGCATGCGTTGTTAGCCTTTTTGCAGTTTCGCCTTCACGCTACCGATGGCGATTGGGAGGCGGCTCTGAGTGCTCTTGAACATGCTGCAACCTTAGACCCCGGATCCGGCTATCTGCAATTGCAGTTGGCGCGTGTCTATCTGCATACGGAGCGACCTGATGCTGCAGTGGTTTTGCTTAATCAGCTGATTAATGAGTCGCCTTATGATGCAGAAATCCATTTGTTGCTCGGTGATATTTACCTGATGCAGCAACGCGGCGTTGATGCCATTCATCATTTCAATCAGGCGCTGGAGTTGGCACCGGATAACGAATCGTTACATTTACGCCTGGCCATGGCTTTTGTGCAACTGGAGCGGGTCTCTGAAGCTCTGGCGACTCTGGAGGGATTGTTACAGAAGCGTCCCGATGCCGATCAGGCCATGCTATCGCTGGCACGTATCTACCGCGACAATCAGCAGCATACTGCTGCGATCAGAACCTATCGACGTTATCTTGCCACGCGTCCCGAGCAGTTTGCGGTTGTGTTGGAGTTGGGGCGGGTGCTGGAACAACAGGATTCTGCCGGGGCAGAGGACCTGTACCTCGAAGTCCTTGATACGACGCCTTTTGCTGTGTCGATCCGCCGGCAACTGGCGCAACTTTATCTTTCCAGTCAGCGGCCTCGGTTGGCCCTTGAGCAGTTATTAATTGTCCGGGAAATGCTCCCCTCAATGTCCACCGGTAACCAGATTGGCCTGTTATATCTGCAGATGAGCCAGTGGCAGCAGGCGACAGAAGAATTTCAGCGGTTGGTCGATACCGCAGATAATGGTGGCAACAATTATTATTTTCTCGCTCTTGCCCTGATTGGCCAGTCGCGTTATCAGGCGGCGATAGAACAACTGCAGCAGGTGACACCCGAAGCAACTACCTATCGCGATGCCATGCTGCAATTGGCCTACCTGCAACTGCAGGAAGGGTTGGTTGAAAAGGGGACGCAGTTGTTGCTTGTTTTGCTGGAGCAGGGGATTGATGACAGCGATGTTTATTATTACCTGATTTCTTTTTATCAGCATCAGCAGGATCTGTCTCTGGCGCTCCGGTTTGCTGATAAAGCGATCGAGCGGCACCCGAACGATGCACGCCTTTTATATCAACAGGGCATTGTACTGGATGCTCTGGATAATCATCAATCTGCCCTTGCGGTGATGAAGAGGGTTCTGCTGATCGATGAAGAGCACGCCGATGCTTTGAATTATCTCGCCTATTCCCAGGCCGAATCCGGGATTGATCTCGAGCTGGCACTGCAGCGTGCTAAACTGGCCTTGCAATTAAAATCTACCGGGTATATTGAAGATACCCTGGGCTGGGTCTATTTCAAGCTCGGTCAATTTAACCAAAGCCGTATTCATCTCGAGCGCGCCATCGAAATGCAACCGGAAGACCAGGTCATTCTTGAGCATCTGGGGGACCTTTACCAGGCCATGGAAAATTACCATGAGGCTGAGCAGGCCTATCGTGATGCTCTGGAGATTAACCCTGAAGCTGAAGGGGTTTTGCAAAAACTCGACAGGTTGCGCAAGGAGCTTCAGCGATGAAGCGGCTACTGTCGTTGCTGCTGTTACTTTTACTAAGTTCCTGCGCCCGCCCGCCTGAGCCGGTATGGATCGATGTGCCTACAGCGAACGAGCTGGTTGAAATTCTTCACTCACGTGCTGGCACCATCAGTCGTCTTGATGTTGCTGCTTCGGTTTCAATTTCCGCACAGGAAAAGCATTTTTCCACCCAGCAGTATATTCTGGCAGAACAACCAGACCGTGTTCGCGTTGATGCCCTGACCGGTTTCGGACAGCTTGTCATGCAGTTGGCCAGTGATGGTGATGTCCTGTCTGTTCTGCTCAATACAACAAGTCCGCCACGTTTTTATCGTGGCAGTGCTTCAGAAGAGAATTTTTCCCGCTTTGTCAGACTGCCGTTGCCGCCACAGGTGCTAGTGACTATTTTGCTCTATGACCCGCCGGTGTTTGCCTACCAGCAGGCGCAGGTTCGCAGTCGTGATGATCAACTGGAATTGTTTCTGGTTGATGATGCTTTCACTCAGACATTTATTTTTGATGGACAATTGAACTTGACCGGAAGTGAATATGCACAATCTCAAGAGATTGTGCTGGCGGTTGATTATTCACGTTTCGCCGCAACTGACGGTTTCCCCCGGCGTATCGTATTGAACATGCCCCAGGATGATGTGTTGTTGGCCATGGGCATTAATGAGTTAACCCTGAATGGCGAGATTCCCGCAGAGCGATTTTTCTTGCAGGCGCCTGAGAATATCGTTATTGAGCCGATTCCTTGAAAATATACACGAGGTTCATCATGTCACATACTTTTTTGAGACTGGGTATTGCTGTGATGCTGCTACTGTTGCTGGTTGCCTGTGAACGTCAGTATGAAGGGGCTCTTTCCGGTTCCGCAGAAACGACCGCACCGGAATATGGTGATACTTTTATCGAAGCGTCTATCGGTGATGCCAGTAATCTGTTGCCGGTACTCTCTTCCGATTCCGCTTCCAGCGCCATCAACAGTCTGGTCTACAATGGCCTGCTGCGTTATAACGGCCAGCTCGAGCTGGAGGGCGAACTGGCTGAACGCTGGGAGGTGTCGGAGGATAACCGAACCCTGACTTTTCATTTGCGTCGTAACGTGCGCTGGCATGACGGCACCCCATTTACCGCCGGCGATGTGAAATTTACTTATGAACTGTATATTAACCCCGAGATTCCGACGGCTTATGCTGAGTCCTTCAGCCAGGTGACCAGGGTCGAAACTCCTGATCCTTATACCTTTATTGCTCACTACGATACTCCCTATGCGCCGGCATTGTTGAGCTGGGCGACGGCTATTCACCCACGCCATCTCCTTGAAGGGACTGATGTGTTGCGTAGCCCCTTGTCGCGCAGCCCGGTTGGTACCGGCCCCTATCGTTTCGCTGAGTGGGTTAGTGGTGAGAAGATTGTTCTGGAAGCCAATCCTGACTATTTTGAAGGATCGCCTTATATCCGTCGTGTGGTCTATCGGATTATTCCTGATGTGTCGACCCAGTTTCTGGAATTGCAGACCGGCAGCCTCGACTTTATGGGGCTGACTCCGCTGCAGTTTGATCGCCAGACCGATACCCTGTCGTTTCGCAGAAACTACAATAAGTATCAATACTTGAGTTTTGGATATACCTATCTTGGCTACAACCTGAGACGTCCTCTGTTTGCTGATAAGCGGGTACGTCAGGCCCTTGCCTACGCCATTGATAAACAGGAGTTGATTGACGGGGTTCTGCTCGGCTATGGTGAGGTTGCCACCGGTCCTTACAAACCGGATACCTGGGTTTATAATGCGGGGGTGCGGCGTTACCATTATAACCCCGAAAAGGCCCGGCAACTGCTGTCCGAAGCGGGCTGGCAGGACACCACTGGCGACGGGATACGCAACAAAGATGGCCAGCGTCTGACATTTACCATTGTTACCAACCAGGGGAATGATCTGCGTATCAAGACCGGTGAGATCATTCAACACCGATTTCGAGAAATAGGGGTTGATGTTCGATTGCGGGTCATCGAATGGGCAACGTTTCTCAAGGATTTTATCAACCCGGGGAATTTTGATGCGACGATTCTAGGCTGGAGCGGTGGGCCGGAACCGGATCAGTACAATATCTGGCATTCCAGCAAAACCACGCCAGGACAGCTCAATTTTATCGGTTTTGAGCATCCTGAAGTCGATGAACTGCTGGAGCGTGGCCGCCGGGTTTTCGATCAGGGACAGCGCAAACAATACTATGATCGTTTCCAGGAAATTCTCGCCGAGGAGCAACCTTACACTTTTTTGTACGTTTCCGAGGCACTGCCGGCGGTATCCAGACGTTTTCGTGGAGTTGATCCGGCACCGGCAGGCATCCGCTACAACTTTCAGCAGTGGTTTGTGCCTAAGGCTGAACAAAAATACACACGCTAGGACACGATGCTACCTTATCTTGCCAGACGCCTGTTGCTGCTGATTCCGCTACTTTTGGGAATCACCCTGATTTCCTTTGTTGTCATCCATCTGGCACCAGGGGAGCCGACGGATCTGCAGACGCAGATGAATCCTCAGGCCAGCGCTGAACTTCAGGAGCGGTTACGGCGTCAATACGGTCTCGATCAGCCGCTGTATATTCAATATGGGCAATGGCTTGGACGCCTGGCGGTTCTCGATTTCGGTGAATCATTTTCTGGTGATCGGCGCCCCGTGCTCGACAAGATCCTTGAACGTCTGCCGGTCACTATTCTCATCAATCTGCTGTCGATAGCTTTTATCCTGGCGGTGTCAGTTCCTTTGGGAATAATCTCAGCGGTGCGGCGTAACTCCTTGTTTGATCGCACGACAACGATACTGGTGTTTACCGGTTTTGCCATGCCCTCGTTCTGGTTAGCATTGCTGATGATGGACTGGTTTGGTGTGCGCCTTGGCCTTTTGCCTATTTCCGGCCTGAAATCCCTGGGATATGAATATCTGAGTTTTTCCGGACAGGTTCTCGATCGCATCAGTCACCTGATTCTGCCGGTGTTTGTCTCTGCCATCGGTGGGCTGGCCGGTTTTTCCCGCTATATGCGCTCAAACATGCTTGAGGTTGTCCGCCAGGATTATATTCTCACGGCGCGTGCAAAGGGGTTGTCGGAACGTACGGTGATCTACAAGCACGCACTGCGTAACGCCTTGCTGCCGGTTATTACCATTCTCGGGTTGTCGGTTCCAGGTCTTATCGGTGGCAGTGTAATTTTTGAAACAATTTTTGCTATTCCCGGCATGGGAAAGCTTTTTTTCGATGGCGTGATGATGCGCGATTATCCCCTGATCATGGGCATTCTAGTGATGGGAGCCATGTTGACTTTGCTCGGAAATCTGCTCGCTGATATCTGTTATGCTTTGGCCGATCCGCGTATCCGTCATGGTCAGCAGGCTGGGGAAAAAAGATGATAAGCTGCGGAAAACGACAGGGAAACGATGGAAATTAAATCGAATATGCTTGGAGATTTATTGCTGGAAGCTGGACTGATCGATCAATTTCAACTTGATTCAGCCTTGTCTTATCAGCGTAACCTCGGAGGGCAGCTTGGTGCAGCGCTGATCAAGCTCGGCTATCTACCGGAAGAAACGATTCTGGAATTTCTTGAAACCCAACAACTTTACTCGCGTGTCAGTCTCGATGAGTTGACCCTTGATCCATTGTTGTTGGAGTTATTGCCGGCGCCGCGGATGCAGCAATTAAAGGTAATTCCGCTGGAGTTGCGCTATCAGGGTAAGGAGAAAATCCTGCGGGTGGCGATGGTTGATCCTACCGATCTGCGCCTGATTGAGAATCTGCAGTTTATTACCGGTTGTCGTGTCCTGCCTATAGTGGCCGCTGAAGAAGATATCCTCCGTGCAATCGCCATTAATAAGCCGGATGATCAGAATCTGGTGGGATCTGATGAGGAACTGGAGGATTTTTTGGGAGGCCATGTGGTGGACTTGACTCCCGAACTGGAAGTACGATTTGAGCGTTTGTTGCAGGTATTCAAGGAAAAAGGGATGTTAAGCCAGGCTGATATCGAAAGGATCAATGGCGTCTGATGCGAGCATTACCACCTAGTAATTTTTTTCGTGATGTTGTCTGGCAGCGCTTTCGTCAGAATCGCATGGCACTGGCGGGAGCGGCCATTGTTCTGTTCATGTTTATGATGGCGGCAGCTGCAAGTTTTACCAGCATCGACCCGGCGGCCATCGATGTCAGTAAAAGCTTGCAACCACCGAGCTGGAGTCATCCCTTGGGGACGGATGATCTGGGGCGTGAAGTATTGGTGCGCATGCTCTATGGTGCACGCATCTCCCTGTTGGTTGGTTTTGTTGCGGTGGGGATATCGACCCTGATTGGAATTCTCTGCGGTGCCCTGGCAGGATATTACGGTGGCTGGATTGATGGCGTAGTCATGCGCTTTGTCGATATCATGCTGTGTTTTCCTACTTTCTTTCTGATCCTCGCGGTCATTGCTTTTCTCGAGCCGTCAATCTGGAACATTATGATCGTTATCGGCCTTACCAGCTGGATGGGGGTGGCCAGGCTGGTTCGAGCGGAATTTTTGAGCTTGCGTCAGCGTGATTTTGTGCTTGCTGCTCAGGTTCTGGGGGCATCTGATGCGCGTTTAATTTTTCGTCATATCCTGCCTAACGCCCTGTCGCCGGTACTTGTCTCCGCAACATTGGGGGTCGCTGGTGCGATTCTCACCGAGAGCGCTCTGTCGTTTCTGGGTATCGGTGTCCAGCCACCCACACCGTCCTGGGGTAATATGCTGATTATCGGAAAGCAGACCCTCGGTAGTGCCTGGTGGTTGTCGGTTTTTCCGGGGTTGGCGATTCTGATTACGGTTCTTGGTTATAATTTGCTGGGAGAAGGAATCCGGGATGCCCTCGACCCACGGATTAAAGAATGATCCAGGCAGTAAGTCCTGTTGATTGTTTGCGCCGGCGCTTTGAGGCCCATCGTTGCGGTGATTACGCTGCAATCTATGGCAGTTTTCATCCGCAGGCCCCTTTTCTTTTGCACTTTCCCGATCTGGCCACCTATGAAACTTTTGCCCGTGAGCAGCTCTCTTCAATCCAGATGCTGTCCTGGCGATGTACGATGGATCGTTCCCTTGATGCCGGGCAGGTTGAGTGTATACAAATTGTTGAATTTGAGCATGAAGGGATGATCAGCTGCATAATCGAATTGGCGCTGTTGATTGACGTCGGCCAGGGGTGGCGATATCACTCCGCCCAGAAACTCAATGCACAGGATTTATCGGTGTCTGCCGAGTTGGTCGATTTCAGCCATTTTGATGAGGCTGCCGACAGGGTAAGGTTCTAGTCATGCCTGAACTGCCGGAAGTGGAAACAGTCTGTCGCGGCATTGCTCCCCATGTCAGTGGAAAAACCATTCAGGAACTGATTCTGCGTGCACCTAAATTGCGCCTGCCGTTGGATCCGCAGCTCTGTCATCAGCTTCCAGGTCAGACCTTTCGCAGGGTGTCACGGCGGGCTAAATACCTATTGCTGGAAACCGATCAGGGGGGGGTGTTGATTCACCTGGGGATGTCCGGGGTGTTGCGTATCCTGCCGGCAGGAACCACGGAGAACAAGCATGACCATGTCGACCTGATTTTTACCGATGGTACCTGTCTGCGTTTTAACGACCCACGCCGCTTTGGTGTCTTTATTTATTCCACCGATGACCTGCTGTGTCATCCCCTCCTTAAAAATCTCGGCCCGGAACCGCTGGATGACAGTTTTCAGTGGGAGTTGCTCTATCGCCTTTCACGGGGGAAGTCGCAGTCGATAAAGACATTTATCATGGATCAGAAGGTTGTCGTCGGTGTCGGTAATATTTACGCCAACGAAGCCCTGTTTCGCGCCGGTATTCATCCTCTGCGCGCTGCCGGTCGTGTGGGGAGGAACCGCTATCAGCGTCTGGTGTCAGCCATCAAAGAGGTCCTGTCGGCGGCAATTTTCGCTGGTGGCACCACCATCAATGACTTTGCTGACAGTGAAGGGCGTCCCGGTTACTTTCGCCAGGAATTACTGGTGTACGGACGCAGCTCTGTCCCCTGTTATCAGTGTGGTGAAGCCGTCCGTACCTGTCGGGTCGGACAGCGTTCGACTTTTTATTGCGCATTCTGCCAGAGGTAGCTGCTATGGACGAGTTTTCTTTTTCTTATCGGGTTGGCATCGGTGATATCAATTATGGCGGTCATGTCAGTAACGCGTCGGTCCTGACGATCTTTCAGGACGCAAGGTTAGCTTTTTTTGCAAGTCTTGGGCCCTATTCCGAGGTTGATTTGGGCGGCAGCGGTCTGATTATGCCGGAGGCGCATCTTTATTATCGCCGGGAGATGTTTCACGGTGATCAATTGCAGATCGGCGTCCAGGTAACAGGCCTCAAACGCTCCTCCTTCACCCTTGAATATCGTGCTACCCGTGACGGCGAAGTGACTGCCGAGGGAACCACTGTTCTGGTGTGTTTTGATTATCAGCAGCGTAAGCCCTGCCGCATGCCGCCATTGTTTCGCGCTGTCCTGGAGGACATCTTTCGAATCGGTTGAACCTTTTTTGTTGGGAGCGCTGTGAATTTTTTCCTGTCTGGATTCTTGCTTGACGCATCTACTGAACAAGCGCTATTGTTCGTCTCTTAATTTTTAATCAATTGAGGGTAATTATCATGGAAGAGCTAAACGATCTGTTGCAACAGCGCAGAGCGAAGGTGGATACTTTCTTAAGCGCCGGAGTTAATCCCTTTGCTAATGATTTCAAAGTACTGCACAGCGCCGGGCAGATTGCTGACAGTCACCGCCAGGATTCGCGTGAGACTCTTGAAGGTTCCTCCACCGAGTATCGTTTTGCCGGGCGCATTATGGCTCGGCGTGATTTCGGCAAGGCAGCCTTTCTCCAGCTTCAGGACGGTAGCGGCAGGATTCAGGTCTACGTTGCCAAAAAAGAAATAGGCGATGACGCTTTCGATCATTTTAAAAAGTTTGATATCGGCGACATTATCGGGGTTTGCGGCGTTCCGTTTCGCACCCAGACTGATGAACTTTCGATCCGTGCTGCCAAAGCCAAACTCCTTACCAAGTCATTGCTGCCGTTACCGGAAAAATGGCATGGACTGACCGATGTTGAAACCCGCTATCGCCAGCGCTACCTGGATCTGATGGTAAATCCGGAGGTGCGCGAAGTTTTTCGCAAGCGCAGCCGCATCGTCAACCGGATTCGTGAATTCATGCTTGAGCACGATTATCTCGAAGTCGAGACTCCGATGATGCATCAAATTGCTGGTGGTGCAACAGCCAAACCTTTTGTGACCCGTCACAATACCTTGAAAATGGATCTTTTTCTGCGGATTGCCCCGGAATTATATCTGAAACGACTCGTGGTTGGTGGCTTTGACCGGGTGTTTGAAATCAATCGTAATTTCCGTAATGAAGGAATATCGATCCAGCATAATCCCGAATTCACCATGATGGAATTCTACCAGGCTTATGCCACCTATGAAGACCTGATGGATTTCTCCGAAAGACTTATCTGTCATGTGGCACAAGATGTGTGTGGCTCGCTGGTGATTCCTTATGGTGATAAGCTGGTTGACCTGTCGCCGCCGTGGGAGCGCCTGACCCTGAAGGAGGCGATCGTCAAACATGCCGATGTCAATCGGGAGATGCTTGATGATCGGGATCTCTCTCTGCAGTATGCTAACGAAACCCTGGGGCTTGAGCTTGACAACAGCATTGGTCATGGTAAATTGCTGGCCGAGATTTTTGACGAGGTGGTTGAACCGAAGCTGTGGAATCCGGTGTTTATTACCCAGTATCCTACTGAAATTTCGCCCCTCTCGCGAAAAAACGATGTGAATCCCGATGTTGTTGATCGGTTTGAATTGTTTATTGTCGGTCGCGAACTGGCAAACGCTTTCTCGGAGTTGAACAACCCTATCGACCAGAAGCAGCGCTTCCTTGATCAGCTCAAAGAAAAAGCTGCAGGTGACGAAGAGGCTCACGCCATGGACGAGGATTACATCCGCGCCCTGGAGTACGGCCTGCCACCAGCTGCCGGAGAAGGAATAGGCATCGATCGCCTGGTGATGCTGCTGACCAACTCTGCCAGCATTCGTGATGTTATTCTCTTCCCCCAAATGCGCCCCGAGGCAGTTTAAGGCTTAAGATTTCATGTCCTATGAGTGGTTTATCAGCCTGCGCTATCTGCGTGCCAAGCGCAAACAGACATTTATATCGGTCATTTCCTTTATCTCTATCGCCGGCGTTACCTTAGGCGTTGCCGCGCTGATTCTGGTGCAGGCGGTAATGACCGGATTTACCGATGGTGTGCGTCAGCAGATCCTTGGCAATGTGCCCCATGTGTTGGTCCAACGCTATGGCGAAGGGATTGATAACCCGCGTGAGCTGGTCAAGGCGGCCAAACAGATTCCCCATGTCATTTCGGCCGCTCCCTTTGTCTCCCGCGAGGCCATGTTGTTGGCCGGTGGCAATGTTGCCGCCGTTAATGTCAAGGGGGTTGATGAAGATCACAAGATTCTTACCCAATCGCTACGAACCTGGTATGGCGACGAGATCGACCAGCTGTTTTTTGCCCCTGAAGATCGGCCCGGTATTATCATCGGGTTGGATACGGCGACGACCCTGGGTGTTGACGTGGGACAGTTGGTTAATGTCATTCCGCCTCTGTTTAATGTGACTCCATTCGGTATGATGCCGAAAATGAAGCCCTTTCGGGTAGTTGCTGTGTTTGACCAGCAGAGCAGCCTGATCGACAGTTTTTATGCCTATATTCCCTTGCCGGAAGCTCAGACCTTCTTTGAGTCCGAAGGTGTCGTCAGCGGTATTGAAATCGAGGTTGATCTTTTTGAACGCGCTCCTTCTGTCGCTGATCAACTCTCGAGTCAGTTTGACTTCCCGACGGTCGTGCGCCCCTGGCAGAGCTTGTATGGATCCTTTCTGTCGGCACTCAAACTTGAAAAACTGGGGCTTTTTATTGTTCTGGCGATTATCGTTCTGGTCGCTGCTTTCAATATAGCGACCACCCTGATTATGGTTGTCATGGAAAAAACCCGTGATATTGCCATTTTGCGCGCTATGGGAGCCAACGCTCGCAGTATTATGAAAATCTTTTTGTTTGAGGGACTGATTATCGGTACGATGGGAACTCTGCTTGGTACCAGTTTAGGGGTAGCTTTGGCATTCTATGCCGACAGTCTGATCAAGGGACTTGAAAACATGTTTGGAATCCAGATTTTTGATCAGGCAGTCTATGGCATGGAGCGCTTCCCTGCTGAGATCGTTGTTGTTGAGGTTATCGCTGTGGTGGTGATGGCCATGGCCATCTCGTTATTGGCCACTATTTATCCCGCCTGGCGCGCTTCGCGTATGGATCCGGCTGAGGCGTTGCGCTATGACTGAACCTATGGTTGCGGTGCGGAAGCTGTTTAAATCGTTTCAGACGCCAGGGGGAACTATTGACGTTCTGCGTGGCATTGATCTGCAAATCAAACGTAATGAACGGGTCGCTGTAGTGGGAACTTCCGGGGCCGGGAAAACGACGCTGATGCATATTCTTGGTGGACTTGACGCGCCAACATCAGGTGAAGTCAGGGTTGAAGGGGAGAGCTTGTTTACCCTGCGTGGGCATTCCCTTGACGCTTTTCGAAATCGTACCGTGGGGTTTGTCTTTCAGTTTCATCAGCTATTACCGGAGTTCAGTGCCCTGGAAAATGTCATGATGCCGCGTTTAATTGCTGGTGAGGCACGCAAATCAGCAATGGAAAAAGCAACAGATCTTCTTTCCGATGTCGGATTGGCTCATCGTGTGACTCATAAGCCGGGCGCTCTGTCGGGTGGAGAACAACAGCGGGTGGCCATCGCGCGCGCCTTAGTCAATGAACCGCAATTGCTGTTGGCCGATGAGCCTACCGGAAATCTCGATACTGGTACCTCAGACGAAATTTTGGCTTTGTTGAATCGGATGCATGCCACTAAGGGGCTTACCATGGTGATTGTGACCCATAACCTGCCTCTTGCTGCCGGTCTAGATCGTATTCTCAGGATAGAGGATGGGGTGTTAGCGGGAGATGTTTTAAATTGATGTTGACGACTCACTCTTTTATAATTTGCCCTTTGTTTTGTTCGTATGCCAGCTGAGGTTTTTGATGTCTAAATCACTGATTGTTGCGTGCTTTCTGGTTTTTGTGTCGGTCTTATCAGTAGCGGCTGAAGAATTCAGGGTAGCGCAGGTGCAGATCGAGGGGAACCGGCGTGTAGCTACGGCGGCCGTTCGTGGAGTTATTTCCATTAACCCCGGTGATGTGGTCAGTTATGCGCAGGTAGATGAAAATGTAAGAAATATCTTTACCTTGGGTGGTTTTCATGATGTCACTGCGCGAGTTGATGAGGTTCAGGGTAGCAATATTCTCGTTTTTGATCTGGAGGAATTACCCTTAGTCAGAACCATGGAATTTCGTGATAATAAAAAACTATCAGACCAGAAACTGCGTGACAGCACGACCTTGAGACCTCCGTTTATTTTTGATCACAGCCGCGTTCGAAGTAGCGTGCAGGAACTGAAAGGCGCTTACATTAAAGATG
The DNA here is from genome assembly GCA_018399135.1 of Deltaproteobacteria bacterium. Taxonomy (GTDB): domain Bacteria; phylum Desulfobacterota; class Desulfuromonadia; order Desulfuromonadales; family Geopsychrobacteraceae; genus Pelovirga. The sequence continues at coordinate 90,169 of JAGYPB010000002.1, forward strand.
GTTTTCATGCTGTAGAAATCAACACTCATCTGACAACGGACAATCGTGGTGAGGCAACACTGACTTACCTGGTCGACGAAGGTCGCAAAATCCGCATCAAGAATATCAATTTTAGTGGAAACAAGGTCTTAAAAAAACGAGCCTTGCTGAAAAGCATCGAAACCAAAGAGCGTTGGTTTTTGTCCTGGCTGACGGGGCGCGGGGTTTACCTTGAAGACGTCATGGAAATAGATGTCGAGCGCATCAAGATGGCTTATTACGATATTGGCTATCAGGATGTCATTGTTCAGCCGCCGCAAGTGACCCTGGTTGATGGAAAACATCTGAATATCGATATTGAGATTGATGAGGGGCCGCAGTATCGAGTCGGGGCGTTGAGCGTCAGCGGCGACCTTCTTTATCCAGCGGATGAATTACTGGATATGGTGTTGCTTAAAGAAGGGGAGGTATTCAGCCGCTTGCAGATGCGTGACAGCATCGTGGCTCTAACCGACCTATACGCTGATCGCGGTTATGCCTACGTTAATGTTGTACCGTTGACCATCAAAAAGGCTGATCAGCTGCTTTTTGACATTGAGCTGGAGATCGAACAGGGGGTACAGGTCACGATTGAGCGGGTCGATATCAGTGGTAATGTTCGCACTCGTGACAAGGTGATTCGCCGTGAAGTTCCGGTGATTGAGGGGGAGCTTTACAGTTCCAGTAACATGAAGGAGGCCAACCGGCGGGTGCGTAACCTCGGTTTTTTTGAAGAGGTGCAGGTGACAGACAAACCCGGTTCAGCTGATGATTTAAGTGTTGTTGAAGTAGCAGTTGAGGAACGGCTGACGGGAACTTTTTCCATCGGACTTGGTTATTCGTCGGTCGATAAGTTGATGGCTCAGGGGTCGATTTCTCAGGAGAATTTTCTCGGGCGTGGTTTAAATCTTAATTTAAGCGGATCTGTCGGTACAACGAGCAATACCTATTCTCTGGCTATTACCGACCCATATTTCCTCGACACGGACTGGACCCTTGGTGGCGAAGTTTACCGGTCAATGCGTGAGTATAATGATTATGATGATGAGCGTACTGGCGGCGCAATTCGCGCCGGCCATCCGGTCAGCCGTAATTCTCGCGTTTTTTTGACCTATCGCTATGAGCAAAAAGAAATTACCAACCTAAGTGCCGTTGCCCTGGCGAATCAGTTTATTGCAGATCAGGAAGGCCGATCAACTCTGTCATCGATTACTACTCAGTGGGTGCGAAACAGTACTGATTTTTACGAGGATCCCAGTCGTGGCGGGATTACCCGTATCAGCCTTGAATATGCAGGGCTGGGTGGAACGGAACATTTTTTAAGGCCAATCGCCTCTCATCGCCACTTTTTTCCACTGTTCTGGGGAACCGTATTTTCTATTCACGGTGAAGTCGGGTACATTACCTCGACCCGTGGTGATGAGGTTTCACTGAGCGAGCGATTTTTTCTGGGTGGTATCAGAACCATTCGCGGGTTTAAAACCCGTGAGGTTGGTCCCAAGGAAGGCGACATTTTTGTCGGTGGTGAAAAGATGGGTTACTTCAATATTGAATATCTCTTTCCTCTCTACCGTTCGCTTGGCTTTAAGGTGGGCGTCCCTAGTGACAGACACAGGTAATGTCTGGCGTAATGGAAGAATATTTTTCCGATATGCGTCACAGTGCCGGCGCTGGCCCCGCTGGCGAAATTTCTAAGCCGCTGCGCTTTTGAATGGGGTTATAACCGCCGATCCGCGCGATAATGAGAAAAAAGTGTGTTTGAGAATTTACGATTGACGACCTTTTAAAAACACGCCCAATAAGGGATTGAACTATGAAAATCAGTGTACTCTTGTCCTCGCTCTTTTGATGTTGGCACTGGCCCTATTTTTGCGCAAAAAATTGCTATGTGTTGATCGCCAGCGTGCTCGAATCTTCCTGCTGCCGAAGTTGTCGCTAAAGCAGTGATGACCGGAAGAGGAAAATACGAGGGGCGAATCAAGTCAAAGCAGGATGAAGTGCTGAAGATGAAGGCGATCTGGAAAACAGGCGGCGCTGTTGTCCGATAGTGCTCAAAGCCAGAGCGTGAGTGGCGAATACGGAGCGTCGGGTGACTGATTCGCAGCGTTTTCAGCAGGAGGGAAGATCTGCAGCGCAAAGATGCCGAATATACCAGCCGATCATCAATATGTTTGATGTCATGCAAAAGCTTGGTGCCGAAGGTGGATATGCAATGGTCATTGAAAAGAACGAAGGAGCCTATCGTTTTCGCTGATCCCGAAATTGATCTGACTGATGCGCTGGATCAAAGCCTACGACGCGACAAACTAACTGCACTTAGATGGCAGGAGTAATGAATGATGGCAACCTGGCGGAAACTGGCGAAGCTGGTTCAGGGGTGGTACAGGGGGATCCGACCATTCAGGTTGTACGGGTGGCCCCCATCGACCAGGCCAACATGGGGATTCACCTTTGTGGCAAACCCAAGCATTCCTAAGTGTACAAAGGAGTGTCGCGCCTCAGCAGTCATTGAGTGGTTCGGCGGCGCCGGCGACCGTGATGTTATTGCTGCGGCCAACCCGGTATTTGGCCTTGCCGTTTTGCCTTTTGCATGGCAGTAGCGGGCAGCTTCCAGGCGTCAGGCCGGAGCGCAGGTTGCTATCAGCCTCAATTGATCCAACTGCAACAATTTATCCGTTGTGTCATTGGTGAGCGATCTGTAGTGGGGGCCAGAACCATTGTCCATCCCGGTGTTTGTCTTTATGTGATGTTGTCATCGGCTCTGATTGTCTTCTTCATGCTCAGGGGCGGTAGTGCGTGAAGGTTGCCAACTGGGTGATCGGGTTATTCTGCAGCTTTGTCAGAAAGATCGGTCTTGATGGCTTTGTAGCTGGCACCCGACGGGAAAGATATTTCAAAACTCCTCAGTCGGGATTGTCCTTAAATATCGACGTCGTACTGGTGTGCCAACTCCTGGGAAGTTGATCGCGCGACCCCTTGGGGATGACGCAGGTATTTGGCGCGGCACGAAAGCCGATAATCTGTACAGATCGGCCATAATGTCGATATAGGTGAAGATCACCATTGTTGTCGAAGTGGTTCCGGGTTACAGTAGATACGCATAGGTAACTACCTACCTTTGTGCAGTCAGCCGGTTGTGGCCGGGTCATTTGAGGTCGTAAGATTTATGTTACCGGTGCCCGAAGGTGTCAGTGGTCGAGATCTCAGGAGGCCCCCAGATCAGGCATTGTCAGGCCTTCCGCTGAGTGTTCTATAAACAGGAATGGTTATGTCAACCATGACATTGCTAAATTGCCCGAGAGTATTGTACAAAGACGCAGCAATTAAAAAACGCGTAGAAGATGGAAGCAGAATGTTGAAGAGGAGATTGGATGTGCTTGAGGATAATATATGAATCATGGAGATTCCGCTCACCAATGTTATCTCATTTTGCATTGACCGCATCGAAGAAGTCGAAGAGGAAAGAGGGTGAACGGTTACAAAATGTGACCACCAACGCGCTCGTTTTTTCAGGGGCATTTCCCGGCCACCCGATCATGCCGGGGGTGTTGATCCTCGAAGCGAAGGTGGCACAGGTTGGTGGCGCTGGCGGTTACGGGCCGATAGACTGAAAAAGATCGTGTTACCTACTTTGTCGGTATCGCGCCCGCTTCCGTAAACCGGTCATGCCTGGCGATGTTCGCAGTATGGAACTGGATCTTTGTCACGTCGTCGCGGTATTTACCAGCTTTAGGCAATGCCTATCGGTGATACCCTGGTTGCAGAAGCGGAACCAGCAACCTTCGCAAAAAATACCTTATAATGGAGTTAATCCATGATCCATCCTGTTATCATCGCCCCGAGGCTAAACTCCATCCATGGAGTGTTACCGTTGGCCCTTATTCAGTGATATAGGTGGAGCATGTCTGCATCGGTGAAGGGACAACCGTCGCACCGCATGTCGTTATTAGTCGAACAGAAAGATCGTTGTTATGTTAGATTTTTCAATTTGCATCGATTGTGCCGTCCCTCAGGATCTGAAATTCAAAGGGAAGAATCAACCTGAAGATTGGAGACCGCAACCGCATCAGGGAATCTACTACTATTCATCTGGGTACCGAAGATAGGAGGCGTGACAACCGTAGGCAACGACTGTCTATTGGATAGTATTATTCCCATGTACCCATGACTTCAGTGCTGTCGGCAAACTGGCGTGATTCTGGCCACGCGACCCTTACATTATACGTTCCTGATCGATGATTATTATTTCTGGGGCTTTCAGCCGTTCATCAATTCACCCGTATTAGCTGTCACGTGATGGCTTGTGGTGGTTCAATGATTGCCCAGATGGTGCCATTTTCATTGTTCAAGGTGATCGATAAAAACCAGATCTAGTCACCACGGGTCTTAAAACGCCGTTGGCGACTGGATATGCCCAGCAAACGGCATTAAGAAATGTCCCCACAAGATGGTTTTTCGTCCAACCTGAAACTGGAAGAGGCGATATAACCATCGAACCGAATTTGATGAGCTCTTCAGTTAAAGCATTCATCTGGACTCCTCAATCGAGCGAACGCGGCCCGGCCCGCTAAGTAATCATTTTTTAAAAACAGAAGCTTTCGGGAGTTCCGTTTGTTGGTGCTTATTCCTCTGGTTTTTTTGTCGCTGATGTACATGTTGACTACCCATTCAATCCGGCGAAAGATGAGATGATTGCTGGGTTGTGAACTTCCGGTGATCCCTACAGGTCACTTTGCTCAAGGTCGCAGCGTCAAAATACCCCCGACATTATTATGGTGGTCATTGAAAGCGAATGGCCGTGACGATCCTGATTCCCGCTGATGAACTCTTCGGTGCGATGGGGGAGCAACGGAGGTGCTTGTGCGCTTGCCCGGCATCATTAAGCGCTTTCGCCGTCGGCAGATATTCCGAAATCACCCCAACCGCCAGATCTGCTTGTCCCATCGACTTCTGATTTTTAACCCGCGGCTGGCCAAGGTGGCAAAAGAGTAGAAATTTCGGTTCTCATTACATCAAACCCGCGCCTGGGCCTGGCGTTCAGGGCGGGCGCGTATTATTGCTGAGCGCGTTGATCGTCTGGCATTGATTTTTCCGTTCGAACCGGAAATATATGCGCCTTATCCTGTCCGCACCGAATATGTGGGGAATCCTCTGCTGGATGAATATGCCCTCCGCTCACAGGATCTTGATATCAGGAAACAACTTGATTTGTCTATGGATGCTAGAATAGTTGGCATTTTCCCCGGTAGCCGGCAAAGCGAGTTGAACCATATCTTTGTTACTCTGGTGGCTGCAGCAAAAAAACTCCACGAGGAAGACCCGCACATTGAGTTTGTCATGCCTGTGGCCCCTTCATTGCGGCGCAGTGAACTGGAAAGGCGTCTCGCTGAGACTGAGGCAAGGTTGCCGATTTATCTGGTTGAGGAAGATATCTATGCTGTTGCGGAAGCATGCCAGGCGGTTATGACTGTATCGGGTACGGTGACTTTACAGTTGGCGCTGGTTGGAACGCCAATGGCGATTGTTTACAAGGTGGCGCCGTTAAGCTATGCCATTGGGCGCCGACTGATCAAGATTCCCTTTGCTGGCCTGCCAAATATTATCGCTGGTCGTGAAATTGTCCGCGAATTCATTCAGGATGATGCACATCCTGAGGCTCTGAAAACAGAAACATTACGGTTGCTGGATGATGCTGCTTATACCCAACAGGTTCGTGACGATCTGGTCCTCGTGCAAAAAGAGCTGGGCGCGCCTGGATGCTCCATCAGGGTCGCTGATATGGTCGCCGATATGGTTGGTGTTGAACTGAAAAAGGGTGTGCGACGGAATGAATAAAACAAGAAACATCTATTTAAGGATTGTTTCCTACGCGGCCCCCTACAAGTGGCTTATCGCCCTGTCGATGGTGGCTTCCCTGGGCGTAGCAGGGACAAATGCGCTGATCGCCTACATCGTCAAGCCGTTTGTCGATGACCTGCTTGTAGCAGGCGACATGGGTTTGGCGCAAATAATCCCTTTTCTGGTGGTGGGAATCACGGTCATTAAGGGGGTGTCCGAATATGTCCAGGAATTTTGTCTCCGTATTGCCGGCCAGCGGGCGATACAGGATATTCGCAATCAGGTGTTTGATCATACCATGCGGTTATCCATGCGGTATTATGTTACTAAATCATCGGGCAGTCTGATGTCCCGTATTCTTAATGATATCAGTGTCATGCAATCGGTCTTTGCCGAAGTCCTGGTGACTTTGCTGCGTGAATCTGTGACCTTTGTCGTATTGATTGGTTATGCCCTCTACCTCGACTGGAGAATGACCCTCTTCGCTTTTTTGGTTGTTCCAGCTGTAGCGCTCCCAGCAGCTGCGATCGGTAGACAAATCAAAAAGTTTTCGCGGCGTGGCCAGGCAGCGATGGGAGATCTGACCTCCGTGTTGGAACAGAGTTTTTCCGGTATCAAGGTGGTGAAGGCCTTTGGCTGCGAGAATCAGGAAACCAGCAAGTTTGCCCGTGTAAATGCCGGCTATTTTTCCTTTATCCGCAAGACTATTCGTTATTCAGCCGCGACATCACCCCTGCTCGAAATACTTTCCTCGGTCGGTGTGGCTTTTATCCTCTGGTATGGCTTGAATCGGGTCATGATGGGCGAAATTACGCAAGGCGAAATGTTCTCCCTGCTAACCGCTATTGTCCTGTTGTATAAGCCACTCAAGAAACTCGCTAAAGTGAATAATGAAATACAAAAAGCGACCGGCGCAGCGGAGCGGGTGTTTGAAGTGCTCGACAGTGAGCCTGAGATTGTTGATGCGCCGGATGCGATTGTTTTAAAAGAATGTAAAGGGCATGTGACTTTTGACAAGGTAACGTTTGCCTACGAAGAGGAACCAGTCATTGCTGATTTTTCTGTGTCGGCCGCGCCGGGTGAGGTCATTGCTGTGGTTGGTCCCAGCGGAGCCGGCAAAAGTACCTTTATCGGTCTGCTCAACCGCTACTATGACCCTCAGCAGGGGAGGGTGCTGATCGATGACATGGATCTGCGTACCCTAACCCAGAAAAGTTTGCATCAGCATCTGGCACTGGTTGATCAGGAAACCTTTTTATTTAACGACACCCTGGCGAACAACATTCGTTATGGCTCATCTGATGCCGATATGGCGGCGGTTAAGGAGGCTGCCAGGCAGGCTTATGCCACCGACTTTATCGATGAGTTGCCCGATGGTTACGACACCATGATCGGCGATCGTGGAATACGTTTGTCTGGTGGTCAGCGTCAGCGCATCTGTATCGCCCGGGCGATTTTACGTGCTGCTCCTATTCTTCTTCTTGACGAAGCCACCAGCGCCCTTGATACAGAAAGCGAGGCGATGGTGCAACAGGCTTTAACCAACCTGATGAAAAACCGCACCACCTTTGTGATTGCCCATCGGCTTTCGACGATTATGTATGCCGACCGGATTCTGGTACTGGAGCGCGGCAGCATCGTTGAAGAGGGGACGCATCAGGAACTGCTGGGGTATAATGGATTCTATGCGCGACTCTACGAATCACAATTCAGGAGTTAAAACGGATGAAGCTCAATGATAAGCTCCTCCTTGCCATTGTGCCCTGGTTAGGGGCTAAAATGATTCGTTTTATATCTCTAACCCAGAGAGTTGTGATCTATGGGGAGGAGCCGTTGAAAAAAGAATGGGCTTCAGATCGGCATCTGATTATCTCCTTCTGGCATGATCAATTATTGTTAATGATCATGGGTTATCGAGGGCCGGGTCTCAAGAATCTCATCAGCCCTTCTATGGATGGTGAGTTGCTGGCTCAAACAATGAAATATTTTGGACAGGGGGCTGTCCGCGGTTCTTCATCACGGGGGGGGCGACAGGCCTTTCGTGAGCTGATAGCCTTGTCTACTGAAAAGGTTGATCTGGTCGTAACCCCGGATGGCCCGAAAGGACCAAGACATCAGCTTAAGGATGGAGTTATTCAGTTGGCACGAATCAGCGGTCGGCCGGTTATTCCGCTAACCTATGTTTGTAGCAGAGGATATCGTTTCCGCTCTTGGGATCATTTTCTTTTTCCATTCCCCTTTGCTCGGGCGGTCTATTGTTACGGCACTCCGCAGTATTTTTCACGCGACCAACCGTTGGAAGAATGTCGCCTGCGTTTGCAGCAGGCGATGGATGAAAACCAGCAACAGGCCGAGGCCTATATGGAGACATACGGTGTATCTGCTGTATAATCTACTTCTTTTTACTTCAGGTCTGGTGCTCGTACCTTATTACTTGCTTCGCGGCTTTCGCTATGGGAAAAGTCGGCGTGGTATTCGCGAGCGCCTTGGTTATTACACCGATGAGCAGCTGCAACAAGTGCGGGAAAATCAGGTGATCTGGATTCATGCCGTCTCAGTTGGCGAAACTCGCGCCGCCATGCCGCTGATCAGTGCTCTGCGGCAACGCTATCCTGAACACCTGATTCTGGTAACCAACGTTACCGAAACCGGTCATGCTGTAGCCCTGGACAATACAAAGGTTGATCTGTGTCTGTTTTTCCCTTTTGACTTCAGTTGGGCTGTACGTAAGTCGTTAGAACTGATTCGACCACAGATTATTCTGATTGTTGAAACGGAGATCTGGCCTAATTTTGTTCGCCAGGCCAATACTCTCGATATCCCCCTGATGTTGGTCAATGGTCGTTTGTCCGACAGGTCGTTTCCGCGTTATCGCATGATTCGTGTTTTGCTGCGCCCGATTTTGCAATGCTTCAGCTTCTTCTGTATGCAGTCGCAGGCTGATGCCGACCGGATTATCACTCTAGGTGCAGCGTCAGAACGGGTGGAAAATTGTGGCAACCTCAAATTTGACCATCAGATTCTGAATCTGTCTGAAAAAGACACTGCAGAAATAAAAGCCCTCTACCGTATCCCTGAACAGCCCCTTGTACTGGTTGCCGGTAGTACCCACGAAGGAGAAGATCGGCAATTGCTCGAGGCCTTTCAGTCCGTAGGCGCAGCCATCCAGCGACCGTTGTTGCTGGTGCTGGTGCCGCGTCATCCGGAGCGTCGACGTGATATTCAGTCACTGCTCAAGGAGATGAGTATTTCCGGTCGTTTGCGCAGTGAGTTGAATCGTGAGGATAGGTTGTTGTCTGCTGGCGAGGTGCTCATTGGTGATACCCTCGGTGAGGTTCTGCCTTTGTACAGTATTGCTAATCTGGTTTTTGTCGGCGGCAGTCTAGTTCCGGTAGGCGGTCATAATTTGCTGGAGGCGGCGCTGGCATCAAAACCGGTGGTGTTTGGTCCTCATGTTCATAATTTCAAGGAAATTTCTACCAAACTGATTCGTGCCGGAGCCGGTATCAAGGTCGAAGATGCAGGACAACTGGTTCAGGTGTTGGTCACCATGCTGGGCGACCCTGGGCGTTGCCGTGCCATGGGTGAAGCGGGGCGGGCCTTAATTGCCGAGAATGTCGGGGCAACAGAACGCACCATGCAGCATTTTAATCGGATCATCAATCAGTGAACGAATGGCTTGTTCGTTGGCATCGGCAGATCAGCAGTAACCAAAAAAACCCCTGGTGGTTACAATTGTTGCAACTGTTACTGGTGCCGCCAAGCTGGTGCTATGGCGTGATTGGACAGTTGCGCAATTGGGGTTTTGATCGGCAGATATTGAAAAGCTACCGGTCGTCTTTGCCGGTTGTATCGGTTGGTAACCTTGCCGCCGGGGGTACCGGCAAAACCCCGACAGTGGACTGGCTGGTTAAGGGGTTATGCGCTATCGGTAAGAAACCGGCGATTGTCAGCCGGGGTTATGGCGGCAGTTATCGGCAGCAGGTCGGTCTTGTCTCAGATGGACAGCAACTGCTGATGGGCGCAGATCAATGCGGCGATGAACCTTTGCTGCTAGCTCGCAAAAACCCGACTTGTTCCCTGGTCGTCGCGCGGCGGCGTGCTGACGGTGTGCGTTATATTGAATCCAACATGCCTGCCGATGTGATTGTTCTCGATGATGGATTTCAACATCGACAGTTGGCTCGTGATGTTGACCTGGTGCTTCTGGACGCGCGTGATCCCTTTGGCAATGGCTGGACCCTGCCGGCCGGCAGGTTGCGGGAAACAAGGGACGCACTGAAACGGGCAGATGCTTTACTGTTGACCCGGACAACCGAGCCCCCCTCCTTGCCAATGGGCGGAGTGCCATCCTATTATAGTCGTCATCGATTATCCGAAAATGTAACCCGTTTGGATGGCAGCTCCTGTCACATCAGTCTGTTTAAAAACAAGAAGGTTTTTGCATTTGCCGGTCTTGCCGATAATCAACAGTTTTTTCAAGCCCTCGGCACCTTTGGGGTGTTCCCGGCGGCAACCAGGTCTCTGCCGGATCATGTTGACTACACTAGCGAACTTCAACAGTCCATTGCAGCCGGCGCAACCGGCTGTGACATATTGCTGACCACAGAAAAAGATGCTGTCAAACTGGCGGGCAATATGTTTGAATTGCCATGCTATTACGTCGGTCTCGATCTTGATATTGTTAATGGACAGGAGTTGCTGCGGTTGATCAGTAACATCCTGTGGAGGTAAAAGTGCCAATTTCTGATTCACTGCTAAATATTCTCGTTTGCCCTCAATGCCATCTGTCCCTTGAAACCGGTCTAGTCAAGGATGTGCTGATCTGCGATTCCTGCTCATTGCAGTATCCGGTTTGTGAGGGTATTCCGGTCATGCTGGTTGATGAGGCAGAGTCTCATTCGGATCAGAAACCGTAATTTCATGATGAAGGAGAACGACCTGCCACGGGCTTTGATTTTCAGTGATGGTAAACCTGGACACCGTAATCAGGCCATAGCGCTGGCCCGCCATTTGAATTTGTCTTTTGATACGGTCGAAGTCCATTTTCGTCAGCGTCTAGCTAAGATGGTTTCATACCCATTGGATCATTTACATCTCTATTGTCCTGGATTGTTTTCCCTGTCTTCATCAATCGATGGGGTTTATTGTGTGTTGATTGCTGCTGGTTCCGAATCCTACTATGCCGCTAAAACGATAGGCAGGGCCCGTGATATTCCTGTGATGGCGGTAATGTTGCCTAGGGGCTACAGGTATGCTGATTTTAAACTGATTGTCGCTCCTGAACACGACACCCCCCCGCGTTTATCAAATATCCTGACTATACCGGTCAATCCCTGTTGGGTTGAGCCTGCTGGTCTGGTCCAGTTGCCCTCGGGCGAGCGACTCGTGTCGCTGGTCATCGGTGGCAGTAATCAGGTTTATGATATAGATCCTGAATCGTTGCGTGAAATCATCGAGGATATTTTTCAAACATTTCAAAGTTTTCAGATTATGGTGGCCACATCGCGCCGCACATCGAAGGACGTCGATGATATGTTGCGAGCATTTCCTTTTAAGCGTCGATTTCTTTATTCCGAAGACCCGGCAAATCCCATTCCTGATTTTCTGGCTTTGAGTAAATATGTTTTTTTGACTGCCGATTCAACCTCAATGATTAGCGAGGCGGTCAGTTTTGGCACCGCTTGTGTGGAAGTTATCCCTTTGACCACCCGTCGATTCCCAGGGAAATTTTTCCGCTTGACCGCAAGGTTGCAAGAGTTGGGCTGTCTGCATATCTTTGATGGCACACTTGGTGAAGCTCGGAATAAAGTCAAAATAGGCGACTACTTGGAAGGAATCCGATTGTGCGGATAGTCCAGTTGCTTCCAGAGTTGAACGAAGGTGGCGTTGAACGTGGCACCGTTGAATTGAGCCGAGAGCTGGTGCGCCGTGGCGAAGAAAGTATTGTTATCAGTGCGGGTGGGCGCCTGGTAAATCAGATTGAAGTTGATGGTGGCGCCCATGTGACTTTGGACGTTTCATCAAAAAATCCCCTGACGGTGCCGGCGCGCATTCTGTCTGTGCGAAAAGCTTTACGTGAGCTCCAGCCCGATATTATTCACGCGCGTAGCCGGGTTCCAGCCTGGCTAGCCTACGTAGCCAACCGTGGTCGTAAGCCTTTTGTCACTACAGTACACGGATTTAATAGTGTCAATCCTTATAGCCGTGTCATGACTTTCGGTGACCGGGTCATTTGTGTCAGTGGCGCCATTCGAGAATATGTGCAAAAGAATTACGGCGTCAGTGAAGATAAATTAGTTGTCATACCACGCGGCATAGATCTCGAACTTTTTAATCCGCGGAATGTCACTGCTGAATTTATCACCAATTTTAAAAGGACATATCAACTGGAAGGGAAGTTTGTTGTGACTTCGGTTGGTCGTATCACTCAGCTTAAAGATTATGAAACCTTTATTGCGGCGTTGACGAAAGTCAAACAGACTATTCCACAACTTGTGGGTCTCATCGTCGGCGGTGTTCATCCGGACCGTCAGGCATATTTCGAACGCCTGAAAGAGCAGGTCAAGGCAGCGGGTTCAGAGGATTATATTCACTTCACCGGCAGCCAGGAAAAGGTACCAGAACTTTATGCCTTGAGTGATGTGGTGGTATCGAGCTCCAAAAAGCCGGAAAGTTTTGGCCGAGCGGCTGCCGAAGCATTGGCCATGAATGTCCCAGTTGTGGCGACGGGGCATGGGGGGGTGCTGGATATTGTGAAAGAGGGAAAGACAGGGTTTTTGTTTTCTCCGGAAGATGGCGAGGGCTTAAAAAAAGGCATTCTTCAAATTTATCAACAGCCGATGCTAGAGTTGCGCACTTTTGTTGCGGAACGGTTCAGTCTTGGTCAGATGGTTGATGGTTACCTGAATGTATATCATTCCTTATTTCAGGGAAAATGATCTAAAAATGAAAATAATGACCAAAAGTTTAGGGTGGGCTAAGGATAATTGGCAGGCCGTGCTGGTTTTTTCATATCTGCTCTTAGTTCCGTTTAGTCGGGCGGCAGCGGTGCCGACCGCAGTTATGGCCATTGCCGGTCTTGTGTTGTTGTTGCGTGGACGTGTAGATTACAGGAGTTCAGCAGTCAGGCTATTTATTGCTGTTTTTCTTTGTTTCTGGTTGCCAATTGTTCTCTCATTGCCTGGTGCCTACGCGCCCGCTGCTTCAGCCAAGGTTGCTGCCAATTTTCTCCAGTATTTATTCATGGGCCTTTTTATTATTGATGTA